>NZ_JBJDNB010000036.1:0-38598 GCF_044900445.1 Pseudomonas sp. NPDC089407 | reverse complement strand
CTACCGCTGCGCTATACATCGAGTGGTGGGTGATGACGGGATCGAACCGCCGACCCTCTGCTTGTAAGGCAGATGCTCTCCCGGCTGAGCTAATCACCCTTCGTCTCGGTGTGGCGCGCATTCTACGGACGGCCCTACACCCTGGCAAGCACTTTTTAAACTTTTTTCAAAAAAAACCTTAGGCCTTTCAAAGACCTAGCGGTGCCGGGCATTTTCTTCACGCATATCCGGCTGCTGGCCCTCTGACAGGGTTGGCCTGAGAGCACTGCTCGGAGAATAATGCCCGCCTTATGCATTAAGGAGAGATTGCCCCTCATGTGGTTCAAGAACCTGCTGACCTACCGCCTGACCCAGGATGTACCGTTCGAGCCTGAAGCGCTGGAAGCCGCCCTGGCCAGCAAGCCGGCCCGCCCCTGCGCCAGCCAGGAGCTGACCACCTATGGTTTCGTCGCGCCGTTCGGCAAAGGCGAAGACGCTCCCCTGGTGCATGTCAGCGGCGAGTACCTGCTGATTGCCGCACGTAAAGAAGAACGCATCCTGCCGAGCAGCGTGGTCAACGATGCGGTCAAGGAAAAGGTCGAAGAGATCGAGACCGAGCAGATGCGCAAGGTCTATAAAAAGGAACGCGACCAGATCAAGGACGAGATCATCCAGGCCTTCCTGCCACGCGCGTTCATCCGCCGCTCGATGATCTTCGCCGCCATCGCCCCGCGCCAGGGCGTGATCCTGGTCAACTCGGCCAGCGCCAAGCGTGCCGAAGACCTGCTGTCGACCCTGCGTGAAGTGATGGGCTCGCTGCCGGTACGCCCGGCCACCGTGAAAATTGCCCCGGTTGCC
This sequence comes from Pseudomonas sp. NPDC089407, assembly GCF_044900445.1. Taxonomy (NCBI): domain Bacteria; kingdom Pseudomonadati; phylum Pseudomonadota; class Gammaproteobacteria; order Pseudomonadales; family Pseudomonadaceae; genus Pseudomonas; species Pseudomonas sp. NPDC089407. Next base: position 37,761 of record NZ_JBJDNB010000036.1, on the reverse strand, counting down.
ACCATGACCGACTGGGTCAAGTCGCAACAGGCCGCCGAAGGCTTTTATGTGCTGGACGAGTGTGAGCTGCGTGACACCGCCGAAGATGGCGGCATCGTGCGTTGCAAGCGCCAGGACCTGACCAGCGAGGAAATCCAGCTGCACCTGAGCACTGGCAAGGTGGTCACCCAGCTGGCCCTGGCCTGGCAGGACAAGCTGTCGTTCATCCTTGACGACAAAATGGTGATCAAGCGCCTGAAGTTTGAAGAGCTGCTGCAGGAGCAGGCCGAGCAGGATGGTGGTGATGAGGCTGCGCAGCAGTTTGACGCCAGCTTCCAGCTGATGATGATGACCTTTGCCGAGTTCCTGCCGGTGCTGTTCGAGGCGCTGGGTGGCGAGGAGATTCCGCAAGGGGTCTAAAAGCAGCTGCAAGCTTCGAGCTGCAAGCTACAAGAACAATCAAAAGCGGCAGTGCGGTGCCCGATGCGGCTCCGTACTGCTTTTACTTGCAGCTTGAAGGTTGCCACTTGAAGCTGAAACCGGAGGTTTCCCATGCGTGCCCTCGCCGCCCTCAGCCGCTTCGTCGGCAATACCTTCGCCCTGTGGGTGCTGGTATTCGCCGTGCTGGCCTTCCTGCAACCGCAATGGTTCATTGCCCTCAAGGTCGCCATCGTGCCGCTTCTGGGGCTGGTGATGTTCGGCATGGGGCTCACCCTCAAGCTCGACGACTTCGCCGCCCTTGCCCGCCAGCCGTGGCGGGTGATGCTGGGGGTGGTTGCGCACTTCGTGATCATGCCGGGCATGGCCTGGCTGCTGTGCCAGCTGTTCCACCTGCCGCCGGAAATAGCCGTGGGCGTGATCCTGGTCGGTTGCTGCCCAAGCGGCACGGCGTCGAACGTGATGGTGTGGCTGTCGCGTGGCGACCTGGCACTGGCAGTGGCCATCGCCGCGGTGACTACCCTGCTGGCACCGCTGCTGACCCCGGCGCTGATCTGGTTCCTGGCTTCGGCCTGGTTGCCGGTGTCCTTCATGGACATGTTCTGGTCGATCCTGCAATTGGTCATGCTGCCGATCGTGCTAGGGGTCGTGGCCCAGCGCCTGCTCGGTGCCCGGGTGCAGGCGGCGGTGCAGGTGCTGCCGCTGGTGTCGGTGGTAAGCATCGTGATGATCGTGTGCGCGGTGGTGGCGGCCAGCCAGGCGAAGATCGCCGAGTCGGGGTTGCTGATCATGGCGGTGGTGATGCTGCACAACACCTTCGGCTATCTGCTGGGGTACCTGACCGGCAAGCTGTGCAAGCTGCCACTGGCCCAGCGCAAGTCGCTGGCGCTGGAGGTGGGCATGCAGAACTCCGGGCTGGGGGCGGCGTTGGCGGCGGCGCATTTTTCGCCGTTGGCGGCGGTGCCGAGCGCCTTGTTCAGCGTGTGGCACAATATTTCCGGGGCGCTGTTGTCGACCTGGTTCCGGCGGATGGGGGAGCCTGGGGGTGAGGCTGAACAGGTGGAGCCGGCCAGGCATTGATCTTGGCTGTACCAGCCTCTTCACGGGTGAACCCGCTCCCACAGAGATCGCCGCAGGCTTGAAATATGGATGCTGCCTGTCCCGGCCCTATCGCCGGCAAGCCAGCTCCCACAGGATCACCACAATTCGGACATTGTGGTAATCCTGTGGGAGCTGGCTTGCCGGCGATAGGGTCGGTACAGGCTTGCCCTGAACCTTTCAGGTGTGCACCATGGTGCCCACTGTGAGGACGGCCTCACGACGCACTGCGTGACCATTCCGGGGACGGCCCCATCATTCGCAACGATGGAGAAGCACCATGTCCTGGATCATCCTGTTCTTCGCCGGCCTGTTCGAGGTTGGCTGGGCCGTTGGCCTGAAATACACCGACGGCTTCAGCAAGCCACTGCCCACCGTACTTACCGTTGCCGCCATGGCCATCAGCCTGGGCCTGCTGGGCCTGGCCATGAAGGAGTTGCCGCTGGGCACCGCCTACGCCATCTGGACCGGCGTTGGCGCCGTGGGTACGGTCATCGCCGGCATCATCCTGTTCGGCGAGTCGATGGCGCTGGTGCGCCTGGCCAGCGTGGCGCTGATCATCATTGGCCTGGTCGGCCTGAAAGTCAGCGCCAGCTAACCCCCGCCTCTAACGCAGGTTACCGCGCAAGCAGCTTACCTGCTCCCGCAAGGCATCTGGCTGCGCCGCCTCCACCGGGATGGCGGCGCCGGCCACGATGGTCACCCGCGACCACAAACGCTTGAAGAAGCCTTTGCCCGGGTCGCGGCTGAAGAAGCTGCCCCACAAGCCCTGCAAGGCGAGCGGTATAACCGGCACCGGGGTTTCTTCGAGGATGCGGTTGACGCCGCCCTTGAACACATCGATTTCGCCATCCCGGGTCAGCTTGCCTTCCGGGAAGATGCACACCAGTTCGCCATCGGCCAGGTATTCGGCAATTCGCGCGAAAGCCCGTTCATAGGTGGCCAGGTCTTCGTTGCGCCCGGCAATCGGGATGGCACCGGCGGTGCGGAACACAAAGTTGAGCACCGGCAGGTTGTAGATCTTGTAGTACATGACAAAGCGGATCGGCCGGCGAATGGCCCCGCCCAGCAGCAGCGCGTCGACGAACGAAACATGGTTGCACACCAGCAACGCCGCGCCTTCGTCAGGGATGCGCTCCAGGTCGCGGTGCTGCACGCGGTACATTGAGTGGCTGAGCAGCCAGATCAGGAAACGCATGGTGAACTCGGGCACGATCCTGAAGATATAGGCGTTGACCGCGATATTGAGCAGCGAAACCACCAGGAACAGCTGCGGGATGCTCAGCTCGGCCAGGCCCAGCAGGACGATGGTCAGCACCGCCGACACCACCATGAACAAGGCATTGAGGATGTTGTTGGCGGCAATCACCCGGGCGCGCTGGTCCTCGGCGGTGCGTGCCTGAATCAAGGCATACAGTGGCACGATGTAAAAGCCGCCGAACACACCGAGGCCGACGATCGACAGCAAAATCCACCAGGCCTGGCTCATGCCCAGCAGCGCAAGCCAGTCGTGCGGCGCCGCGGCGGCCGGCACATCGCCGGAGTGCCACCACCACAGCAGGCCGAACAGGGTCAGGCCGAACGAGCCGAACGGCACCAGGCCGATTTCCACCTTGCGCCCGCTCAGGCGTTCGCACAGCAACGAGCCCAGCGCAATGCCCACCGAGAACAGCGTCAGCACCAGCGTGACCACGGTGCCGTCACCGTGCAGCCAGTCCTTGGCGTAAGCCGGAATCTGTGTGAGGTAGATGGCGCCGACAAACCAGAACCACGAGTTGCCGACGATCGAACGCGACACCGCCGGCGGCTGGCCCAGGCCCATGCGCAAAATCGCCCACGATTGCTTGAAGATATTCCAGTCCAGCGCCATGTTCGGCGCGGCGGCCGCCGCCCGCGGGATCCAGCGGCTGGCCAGGTAGCCGAGCACCGCGGTGCCGACCACGCCGCCGGCCACCACCGTGGCGTAGCTGTCGGCCGACATCATCACCCCGGCGCCGATGGTGCCAGCGAGGATGGCCAGGAAGGTGCCGGTCTCCACCAGCCCGTTACCACCGACCAGCTCTTCCTCCCGCAAGGCCTGGGGCAGGATCGAGTACTTTACCGGGCCGAACAGCGCCGAGTGCGTCCCCATGCCGAACAGCGCCACCAGCATCAGCGCCAGGTGGTCAGTGACAAAGCCCAATGCGCCGATCGCCATGATGGCGATCTCGGCCAGCTTGATCGCGCGGATCAGCGCGTCCTTGGCGAACTTCTCGCCAAACTGCCCACCCAGCGCCGAGAACAGGAAAAACGGCAGGATGAACAGCAAGGCGCACAGGTTGACCCAGATCGACCGGTCACCGTCGCCCAGGCTGAGTTTGAACAGGATCGCCAGGATCAGCGACTGCTTGAACAGGTTGTCGTTGAACGCACCCAGCGACTGGGTGATGAAAAACGGCAGGAAGCGCCGCTTGCCGAGCAAGGTGAATTGCGAGGAATGACTCATCGTCCTTGGTCCTGGGTTCAGCCATGAATGGCAGTTGCCTTATTAGATTGCATACGGGCCATGCAAAGCCACATCGTCGAAGTCAACTGACAGAACTACCAGTAGCGAGTTGCATCGTCCAGGCGCCACTGTCCGGGTTCGATCAGCCAAGAGTCAGCGCAATGACAAGACGACTCGCCAGAGCGCGCATGTTTACCGTGTGCCGTGCAGCTGCAGCCCTGACCGTGTGGCTGATAGCCAACAGCGCCGCTGCCAGCGACGTGCAGGCAGACAAGGACAGGCTGCTCGACAGCCTTGTCGGGCAGATGACATTGCAGGAAAAGGTCGGCCAGTTGCGCATGGAGTACGCCAGCACTGGCCCAAATCCCCAGGCAATGCTCGACAGCATTGTCGACGGGCATGTCGGCGCCATGTTCACCTCCCCCGCTGCCAGCCAGGCAAGCCTGCGCGAACTGCAGGAGGCAGCAGCCCAACGCAGCCGCCTGCACATTCCGCTGTTTTTTGCCGGGGATGTACTGCACGGCCAGCAGACGATATTCCCTATCAGCCTGGGCCAGGCTGCCAGCTGGGACCTGCAGGCGATCGGCAAAAGCGCCCGGATAGCCGCGCGCGAAGCCACCGCCATTGGTCTGGACATGACTTTCGCCCCAATGCTGGACATCAGCCGCGACCCACGCTGGGGCCGGATGTCGGAAGGCTATGGCGAAGACACCTATCTGACGTCGCGCATTGCCGAAGCAGTGATACCGGCATTACAGGGGCCGACATTGGGAGCGAGGGATAGCCTGATGGCCTGCGTCAAACATTTTGCCGGCTACGGCGCGGTGGAAGGCGGTCGCGATTACAACACCACGGACATGAGTGCACGGCGCCTTGTGCAAGACTACCTGCCGCCCTTCAAGGCCGCCGTAGATGCCGGAGCCGGCGCTGTGATGACCGCACTGACCAGCCTCGACGGGGTGCCGGCGACCGCCAACGGCTGGTTACTGCACGAAATACTGCGCCAGCAATGGCAGTACAACGGCCTGGTCATCGGTGACCACGGCGCCGTCGAGGAGTTGATCGCCCATGGCGTGGCCGAGGATGGTGAACGGGCCGCACAGGCGGCATTCACTGCCGGCACGCAGATGAGCATGAGAGACCGCTACTTCGCGTACGGCCTGCCTCGCCGGGTCAGGCTGGGGAAGGTGACAGCGCAGCAACTCGACAGCGCCGTACGCCAGGTGCTGGCTACCAAGTACGAACTTGGCCTCTTCGATGACCCTTATCGCCGTCTCCAAGGCGCCCCGGCAAACCAAAACCAACGCTTGCACCGCGCCCAGGCCAGGGACATGGCGCGTCGCTCGCTGGTATTGCTGAAAAATCACGATCAGACACTGCCGCTGAGCCGGCATGCACGCATCGCCCTAGTCGGTCCCTTGGCCGACAATGCCGTGGATATTCTTGGCAGTTGGCACGCCAACGGCAAGCCAGACCAGGCAGTGACGTTGCGCCAGGGGCTGCAGAGTGGCCTGGCTGGCAAGGCAACGCTGCTGTATGCGAAAGGGGCAAACATCAGTGACAACCCGCAGGCATTCGCCCTGCTTGCAGACAATCAGGTCAGCTTCGACCCACGCCCAGCTGAAGCCATGATTGCCGAGGCGGTTACCGTTGCCCGTCAGGCGGATGTGGTGGTAGCGGCGCTGGGCGAGGCCCGCGGCATGTCACACGAGGGCGCCAGCAGGACCGACCTGAACCTGCCGGGGCAGCAACGTGCCCTGCTGCGCGCGCTGAAAGCGACCGGCAAACCCCTGGTGATGGTGCTGATGAATGGCCGGCCGCTGACCATCGGCGACGAAAGCCAATGGGCCGACGCCGTGCTGGAAACCTGGTTCAGCGGCAGCGAAGGGGGTAACGCGATTGCTGATTTGCTGTTTGGTGAATACAACCCGTCCGGCAAACTGCCGGTGACGTTCCCGCGCAGCGTTGGCCAGATCCCGCTGTACTACAACCATCTCAATACCGGCCGGCCGTTCGATCCGGCAAGGCCATCCGTCTACCGCTCGCGTTACTACGACATCGACGATACGCCGCTCTACCCCTTTGGCTACGGCTTGAGCTACACCGACTTCAGTGTCTCGGCACCACGTTTGTCCAGCGCACGCCTGCAGCCCGGGCAGGCTCTGCAAGTACAGGTAACGGTGCGCAACGAGGGCTTGCGGGCAGGGGAAACCGTCGTGCAACTGTACATTCGCGATCGCAGTGCCTCGGTGAGCCGCCCCGTTAAAGAGTTGAAAGGCTTTGAGAAGCTGGCCCTCGAGCCCGGCCAGGAACGTCAGGTGACGCTGCAACTGTCCCCCGCTGCGCTCAGTTTCGTTGACCGAAACTTGCGCTGGGTCAGTGAGCCCGGCTGGTTTGATGTGATGGTCGGGCTGGACTCGCAAACCGTGCAGACGGCCAGCTTTGAGCTGATGCCGTGAAACATTGCGATCAATCAATCAGCCGGTTCCGGCTGTAAATCAGTTGCAAGCCTGATCCGGCCCCATCGCCGGCAAGCCAGCTCCCACAGGGACCGCACATGGCCAAGGGAACAGATGACCAAGGATTGTACGGTCCCTGTGGGAGCTGGCTTGCCGGCGATAGGCCGGAGCAGGCGCTGCATCACTCGAAACCGAACAACGCCCGAGCGGTATCCACCAACAGCGCCTGGCGCAGTTCAGCCGAGCAACCCAAGGCTTCGAACTGTTCGACAGCAGTGGCAAAACTGACCGCCGTCTCATGCTGGGTGTGCGGCCAGTCGCTGCCCCACAGCAACCGCTCAGCCCCGTAATGTGCCTCCAGCGCACACAGCGCCGAGCGGGCGAATGCCAGGTTTTCCTCAGGCGAGCCCTCCAGCCGATAGATCCCCGACACCTTCACCCACACCTTGCCCCACCCGCCCAGGGTCAACAGCTCGGCAAACCCGGGCTGCCCCAGCCCACGCCGGGCATCGGGCCGACCGAAGTGGTCAATGACGATGTCCAGGCCATAAGGTTGCAGCGCCTGCACCAGTGTCGGTATGTCCGCCACCTGCCGATGCAATTCCACGTGCCAGCCCTGCTCGCCAATACGCTCCAGCAGCGGCCGCCATTCGGCACCGGCCAGGTCGGGCAGCGCCTGGCCCATAAGGTTCAGGCGAACACCCCTTACGCCCAGCCGGGCCATTTCATCCAATGCCTCACGCTCGACGTCGCGCTCCAGCATTACCACCCCGCGCAGCTGCCCCGGCACGGTCTGCAGGGCGCTGAGCAGGTAGCGGTTGTCGGTCCCGAGGAAGCTGGGCTGGACCAGTACGCCATGGCTGAAACCGTGGGCCAGCAGCTGGCCCAGGTAGTCACCCAGTGGCGCATCGTAGCTGGGCGCATAACGTCGTTCGCTGGCCAGGTTCAGCCCACGGCTGAACACGTGGGCATGGCTGTCAATGGCGGTCAGGTGTAATGCAGGAGCGTCAGGCATGGTTCTCATACAAACAAGGTCAGGTTACTTGGCGACTGCGCCGGCCGTTTCCGGTGCAGGTGCAGATTCAAGGTTGCGCCCGCGAGTCTCCGGCAGGCACAGGGCAGCGATCACGGCCACGCCATAGGCAATGCCGGCGTCGATGCCGATGGCACTGCCCAGCGACATCGACTCACTCATGTGGCCGACCAGGAACGGGAACACGGCCGACAGCACGCGGCCGAAGTTGTAGCAGAAGCCCACCCCGGCGCCGCGCACTTCAGCGGGGTAGAGTTCATTGAAGAACGCCCCCAGGCTGGCCGGGATACCGGCGGCGAAAAAGCCCAGCGGGAAGCCGAGGAACAGCATCTGCGTGTTGCTCAGCGGGAAGAACACGTAAGCCTGGACGGTCAGCACGCAGCACAGGGCGAACAAGAGGATGTTCTTGCGCCGGCCGATGCGGTCGATCAGCAGGCCGCTGACCACGCAACCGCACCAGAAGGCCAGAATGATCACCGCCAGGTAGCCCCCGGAGTTCAACACCGACAGGTTGCGCTCGGTCTTGAGGAAGGTCGGCAGCCAAGTCATCACTGCGTGGTAACCGCCGTGGGCCCCCAGGCCAAGCAGGCCGCCGAGCAAGGTCACGCGCAGCAGTTCCGGGCGGAAGATCCCGGCCATGGACTGGAAGAAGCTGGTGGGGATGGCGTTTTCTTTCTGCAGGCGCTGGAAGCTGTCTGGCTCGGGCACATTGCGGCGCACCCAGATGATCAGCAGCGACGGCAACAGGCCGACGAAGAACATCACCCGCCAGGCGAACTCCTGCGGCACCAGCGAGTAGATCAGCGTGAACAGCGCCACCGCCAGGCCCCAGCCCACGGCCCAGGCGCTCTGCACCGTGCCCATGACTTTGCCGCGGTATTTCGGGTTGATGGTTTCGGCCATCAGCACTGCACCAGCAGCCCATTCGCCACCGATGCCAAAGCCTTGCATGGCTTTGACGAACAGCAGCGGATAGAAGCCGGTGACGAACGCCGAGAGAAAGGTGAAGCACGAGAACCACAGGATCATCCACTGCAAGGTGCGCACGCGGCCGTAGCGGTCGGACAGGGTGCCGCCCAGCCAGCCGCCGATGGCCGAGGTCACCAGGGTAAGGCCGCTGATCAGGCCGGCATCGCCCTTGCTCAGGGAGAACGCGGCGATCAGCGCGGGGATGGCCAGGCCGAACATCTGCACTTCCAGCGCATCGAGCGACCAACCGCCGAAGCAGGCCCAGAACGTCTTGCGCTCCCGTGAGGTGATCTGGCGATACCAGCTGAACATGATTGTTATCCTTCTAGTTGAGTGTTACAGCCGGGCATGCCGAAGCGTGGCGCGCTGGCGAGCGGGCAGGCGAAGCCACTGCGCCGTGGCAGTACGGCGCAGACGGGTAAACGGGTGCAGCGGCCGGCTTAGCGGATGTCGATGCGGTAGCGGAAGTGCTGCGCATGGCCGCGCGAGCGGCGCCATTCCAACGGCTTGCCGGCGTAGTCACGGGCCAGGCGCTCGATCACCACCACCGGGCTGTCGGCCGGCAGTTGCAGCAGGCGGCCATGCACGGCGTCAACCGCTTCGGCGGTCAGGGTCTCTTCGGCGTAGGCGACGACCTGGCCGCACAGTTCTTCGTAAATCGGGTACAGCAACGGGCCTTTGCTGTTCAACTCCACATCGAGCAGCGGCTGGAAGGTCTGGCGCGGCAGCCAGATTTCTTCGGCCAGCACCGGTTGGGCGCCGAGCAGACGGGTGCGGACAATGCGGATCACGTCGGCTTCAACCGCCAGGCCCAGTGCCGCAGCCACGGCCGATGGCGCGGCGAGCGGCTCGATGGAAAGAATGCGGCTTTCTGGCACCAGGCGCTCGCCGTTGGCGGCTTCGAAGCGGAAGAAGCGAAACAGCGAAGACTGGAACTGCGGGCGGCGGATGAAGGTGCCGCGACCCTGCTGGCGCTCCAGCACGCCTTCGGCCACCAGCACATCGACCGCCTTGCGCACGGTGCCGACCGACATATCAAACTCGGTGGCCAGGGCGGCTTCGGTCGGGATCGCCTCGCCTGGGCGCCAGCGGTTGTTGGCGATCTGCTCGACCATGTGGTCGCGCAGCTGTTGGTAGCGGGGCAGTCGAGCATCACCGGTCAATGGGTGCATGGGTCTCGCTCTCGTCTTGTTATATAGACATATATATGAATTTCGCCAGAGTATTCCTCGCGGCTGGCGGGCTGTCAATCCTCCGCCTGTCGAGAATCTGAAGGGGCAGCTGTTCTGTGCTGCCTGTACTGGACTCATCGCCGGCAAGCCAGCTCCCACAGGGACTGCACAGGCTCTGAAACTTGTGCAGTATCTGTGGGAACTGGCTTGCCGGCGATGAGGCCAGTGCAGGCAGCCCTCCAAGTGGCATATGCTTCGACTCGGCTATTCCACAACAAGGACGTGGCAATGCTCGCCGCCATCACGCGCTACCCGCACACCGTTCGCCTGCTGCTCACCACCACCTTCATTCTCACTGTCGCCCGCGCCCTTACCCTGCCCTACCTGGTGGTGTACCTGGCCGACAACTTCCAACTGCCGATCAGCCAGATCGGCCTGCTGATCGGTGGCGCGCTGATCATCGCCTCGCTGCTGAGCCTGTATGGCGGCCACCTGGTCGATACCTTGCGCAACCACACGCTGGTCAGCGCCAGCACCCTGCTGTTCGCCCTGGCCTTCGTCGCGGCGGTCGCCAGCACATCAGCGCTGCTGTTTTTCCTTTGCCTGGTGCTGATCAACCTGGCCCTGGCAGTGGTCGATATCGCCGCCAAGGCAGGCTTCTGTGCGTTGCTGCCGGTGGAGGAGCGCGCCGAGGTGTTTGCCATCAAGTACACCCTGAGCAACGTCGGCTACGCCGCCGGCCCGCTGTTGGGCGTCGCCATGCTGGAGCTGAACGACCACATGCCGTTCATCGCCTCTGCCCTGCTTGGCCTGGCCATGTGCGTTGCCTACTGGCGCTATGGCGACCGTAGCCTGCAGGCTCGTGCGGACAAGCCAGCGGCCGGTTTCAGCCAGGTGGCGCGGGGGCTGGTGCGCGACCGGCGGCTGGTGTGTTTCACCCTGGGCGGGGTGCTGAGCGCGGTGGTGTTCGGCCAGTTTACCGCCTACCTGTCGCAGTACCTGGTGGTTACCAGCAGCCCGGCCGAGGCGGCGCGGCTGGTCGGCTACCTGGTGACCACCAACGCAGTGACGGTAATTGCCCTGCAGTACCTGATTGGCCGGCGCATCAGCCGCCAGCGCCTGATGCCTTGGCTGCTGGCCGGCATGGGCCTGTTCATTGCCGGGTTGCTGGGCTTTGCCATGGCCGGCTCGGTGCTGGCCTGGTGCCTGGCCATGCTGGTGTTCACCCTGGGCGAAATCATCGTGATCCCGGCCGAATACATGTTCATCGACCTGATCGCCCCGGAGCACCTGCGTGGGGTGTATTACGGTGCGCAGAACCTGTCCAACCTGGGGGCAGCATTGGGGCCGGTGATGGTGGGGTTTGCCTTGGTGCATGTGTGGCCGGGGGTGATCTTCTACCTGCTGGTGTTGTCGGTGATACTGGCGGGGGTGTTTTATGGGTTGGGTACTCGTAGGGGTTGATGTTGGTTTTGCCGGCCTGTTCGCGGCGGTTCGGCGCCCCGATGAACCCGCTCCTACAACCATCGTCGGCGCTGACGAAGCGGCACCTGCGTGCCAGACTGATTGATCGGGACCGCGTTATCTTTTTGCTTCGGAGTCTTCATGTCGTTGTCCAGCGGGCTGATCGCCGTGGTCGCCCTGGCCTATATGGCCGTCATGTTCGCCATCGCCTTCTATGGCGACCGCCGCAGCACGCCGTTGCCGCCGAAGCTGCGTGCCTGGGTGTACAGCCTGTCGCTGGCCGTGTATTGCACCAGCTGGACATTCTTCGGTGCCGTCGGCCAGGCCGCCGAACAGCTGTGGGCGTTCTTGCCGATCTACCTGGGCCCGGTGCTGCTGATGGTCTTCGCGCCCTGGGTGCTGCAGAAGATGGTACTGATCAGCAAGCAGCAGAACATCACCTCGATCGCCGACTTCATCGCTGCACGTTACGGCAAATCGCAGAGCCTGGCGGTTGTGGTGGCACTGATCTGCCTGGTCGGCGTGTTGCCGTACATCGCCCTGCAGCTCAAGGGTATCGTGCTGGGCGTGAACCTGCTGATCGGCGCCAACGCCGACGCCACCGGCACCCGCGTGCAGGACACCGCGCTGGTGGTATCGCTGGTGCTGGCACTGTTCGCAATCGTCTTCGGCACCCGCAGCCTCGACGTGACCGAACACCACCGCGGCATGGTCCTGGCCATTGCCTTCGAATCGCTGATCAAGCTGCTGGCCTTCCTGGCCGTGGGCATCTTCATCGTGTTCAACCTGTACGACGGCTTCGACGACCTGTTCAGCCAGGCACGCCAGTCGATCCACTTGCAGAACTACTGGCAGGAAACCATCAACTGGCCGTCGATGGTGGTGCAGACCGCCGTGGCGATGATGGCAATCATCTGCCTGCCGCGGCAGTTCCATGTCACCGTCGTGGAGAACATCGAACCCCAGGACATGCGCCTGGCGCGCTGGGTATTTCCGATGTACCTGGTGCTGGCGGCACTGTTCGTGGTGCCGATTGCCCTGGCCGGGCAGATGCTGCTGCCGGGTACGGTGATTTCCGACTCGTTCGTCATCAGCCTGCCACTGGCCGAAGCGCACCCGAGCCTGGCCCTGCTGGCGTTCATCGGCGGCGCTTCGGCAGCCACCGGCATGGTCATCGTCGAGGCCGTGGCGCTGTCGACCATGGTTTCCAACGACATGCTGCTGCCGTGGCTGCTGCGCCGCAACAACGCCGAGCGGCCGTTCGAAGCGTTCCGTCACTGGATGCTCTCGGTACGCCGGGTAACCATCGTGGTGATCCTGCTGCTGGCCTATGTCAGCTATCGCCTGCTGGGCTCCACCGCCAGTTTGGCGACCATCGGCCAGATCGCCTTTGCCGCCGTGACCCAGCTGACCCCGGCCATGCTCGGCGCGCTGTACTGGAAGCAAGCCAACCGTCGCGGTGTGTTCGCCGGCCTGGCCGCGGGTATTTTCCTGTGGTTCTACACCTTGGTACTGCCGATTGCCGCGCACAGCCTGGGCTGGTCGTTGCAGCTGTTCCCGGGGCTGGCGTGGCTGCACGGTAACCCGCTGGACCTGCCGATCAGCCCGTTGACTCAGGGCGTGGTGCTGTCGCTGGCGGGTAACTTCACCCTGTTTGCCTGGGTGTCGGTGCTGTCGCGCACGCGGGTTTCCGAGCACTGGCAGGCCGGCCGCTTCATCGGCCAGCAAACCAGTGCCCGGCCCAGCAGCAAACCGCTGCTGGCGGTGCAGATCGATGACCTGCTGACCCTGGCCTCGCGCTTTGTCGGCGAAGAGCGCGCACGGCAAAGCTTCATCCGCTTCGCCTACCGCCAGGGCAAGGGTTTCAACCCCAACCAGAACGCCGACGGCGACTGGATCGAGCACACCGAACGCCTGCTGGCCGGTGTGCTCGGCACCTCGTCGACCCGCGCCGTGGTCAAGGCCGCCATCGAAGGCCGCGACATGCAGCTGGAAGACGTGGTGCGCATTGCCGACGAGGCCAGCGAGGTGCTGCAGTTCAACCGCGCCCTGCTGCAAGGCGCCATCGAAAACATCAACCAGGGCATCAGCGTGGTAGACCAGAACCTGCACCTGGTGGCCTGGAACCGCCGCTACCTGGAACTGTTCAACTACCCCGACGGGCTGATCAGCGTCGGCCGGCCGATTGCCGACATCATCCGCTACAACGCCGAACGCGGGCTGTGCGGCCCGGGCGAGGCGCAGGTACATGTGGCGCGGCGCCTGCACTGGATGCGCCAGGGCCGTGCGCACTCTTCCGAGCGCCTTTTCCCCAATGGCCGGGTGATCGAGCTGATCGGCAACCCGATGCCGGGTGGCGGCTTCGTCATGAGCTTTACCGATATCACCCCGTTCCGCGAAGCCGAACAGGCCCTGCGAGATGCCAACGAAGGCCTGGAGCAACGGGTGGCCGAGCGTACCCATGAGCTGTCGCAGCTGAACCAGGCACTGTCCGAAGCCAAGAGCCAGGCCGAAGCGGTCAGCAAGTCCAAAACCCGCTTCCTGGCTGCCGTCAGCCATGACCTGATGCAACCGCTGAACGCCGCACGGCTGTTTTCTGCCGCCTTGTCGCAGCAGGCCGAAGGCATGAACGAAGAAGCCCAGCTACTGGTACAGCACATGGACAGCTCGCTGCGCTCGGCCGAAGAGCTGATCAGCGACCTGCTGGATATCTCGCGCCTGGAAAACGGCAAGATCACCCCGGATGCCAAGCCGTTCGCCCTCAACGAGCTGTTCGACACCCTGGGCGCCGAGTTCAAGCTGTTGGCCGCCGAGAAGGGCCTGGAGTTCCGCCTGCGCGGTAGCCGCCTGCGCGTGGACAGCGACATGAAACTGCTGCGCCGGGTGCTGCAAAACTTCCTGACCAATGCCCTGCGCTACGGCAAGAGCCCGATCCTGCTGGGCGCGCGCCGCCAGGGCGAACGCCTGTGGCTGGAAGTATGGGACCGTGGCCCGGGCATCGCCGATGACAAGCTGCAGGTGATCTTCCAGGAGTTCAAGCGCCTGGACAGCCACCAGACCCGCGCCGAGAAAGGCCTGGGCCTGGGCCTGGCGATCGCCGACGGCCTGTGCCGGGTACTGGGCCACCCACTGGAAGTACGTTCATGGCCGGGCAAGGGCACGGTGTTTCGCGTCAGCGTGCCGATTGCCCGCCAGGCCGCCCCGGCAGCCGCCGCCCCGGTGGAGCAGGCTGGTCAGCCGCTGGCCGGTTTGCAGGTACTGTGCGTGGACAACGAGGATAGCATCCTGATCGGCATGAACAGCCTGCTCAGCCGCTGGGGCTGCCAGGTGTGGACTGCGCGCAACCAGGCCGAATGCGAAACCTTGCTGGGCCAAGGCATGCGCCCGCACCTGGCGCTGGTGGACTATCACCTGGATGACGGCGAGACCGGCACCGGGCTGATGGGCTGGCTACGCGCGCGGCTGGGTGAACCGGTACCGGGCGTGGTGATCAGTGCCGATGGCAGCAAGGAAACCATCGCCTTGGTCCACGCATCCGGCCTGGACTACCTGGCCAAGCCGGTCAAGCCAGCGGCCCTGCGCGCCATGCTCAATCGCCATCTGAGCCTGGTTCAGTAACCGCTTCGTCGGGCAGCGCCTCGTCGGACAGCGCCCGCTCCAGCAGGTCGGCGGGCAGGCTCTTGCTGGCGCGGGCCCCCAGCAGCTTCAGTTGTTCGCTGCGGCTGACCAGGTTGCCGCGCCCTTCGCACAGCTTGTTGCGGGCCGCAGCGTAGGCCTTGTCCACCTGTTGCAGGCGGCTGCCCAGCTCGTCCAGGTCCTGAATGAACAGCACGAACTTGTCGTATAGCCAGCCAGCACGTTCGGCGATTTCGCGGGCGTTCTGGCCCTGGCGTTCCTGCTTCCACAGGCTGTCGATCACCCGCAAGGTGGCCAGCAAGGTGGTGGGGCTGACAATCACGATCTGCCGGTCGAAAGCTTCCTGGAACAGGTTCGGCTCGGCCTGCAGGGCTGCCGAGAAGGCCGCCTCGATGGGCACGAACAGCAGCACGAAATCCAGGCTGTGCAAGCCTTCGAGGCGGTTGTAGTCCTTGCTCGACAGGCCTTTGACATGGCTGCGCAGCGACTGCACGTGCTGCTTGAGCGCAGCCTCATCGTTGCCCGAAACAAACTGTTGGTAGGCAGTGAGGCTGACCTTGGCGTCCACCACCACCTGCTTGTCGCCGGGCAGCATGATCAGTACATCGGGCTGGAAGCGCTCGCCGTCAGCGCTCTTCAGGCTGACCTGGGTCTGGTACTCGCGGCCTTTTTCCAGGCCGGCATGCTCCAGCACCCGCTCCAGAATCAGCTCCCCCCAGTTGCCCTGGGTTTTCTGGCCTTTCAAGGCCTGGGTGAGGTTAGTGGCTTCGTCGGACAGGCGCAGGTTCAACTGTTGCAGGCGCTCCAGTTCCTTGCCCAGCGAGAAACGCTCACGGGCTTCCTGCTGGTAGCTCTCCTCGACGCGTTTCTCGAAGGACTGGATACGTTCCTTGAGCGGGTCGAGCAACTGGCCGAGGTGTTGCTGGCTGGTCTGGGCGAAGCGCTGCTCGCGCTCGTCAAAGATCTTGGTGGCCATGTCGGCGAACTGAGCGCGCAGGGTGTCACGGGCTTCCTGCAGGTCTTCCAGGCGCTGCTGATGGCTTTCCTGCTGCTCACGCAGTTCGGCCTCCAGGCGTGCGGTTTGCGCTTCCAGGCGGCGCAGTTCGGCTTCGCGGTTGGCGCGTTCGAGGCTCCAGGCGTGGGCGGCGTCGCGGGCGTTGTCGCGCTCGATCTGCAGCAGCTCCAGCTCGCGGCCCTGGGCGGCCAACTGGGTCTGCTTGATGGTGTTGGCTTCGCTAAGGTCGCTGACCTCGTCGCGGCTGGCGTCCAGCTGCGCCTGCAGGCCGGCCTGGGCCAGCTGGGCGGCATTGAAGCGCTCTTCGAGCAAAGCCTGCTCGCCTTGCCGTGCGCCCTGGCGGCGCTGCACCTGCATGACCCACCCTAGGCAAGGTAATGCACCTGCCACCAAGCCCAGCAGAATGCTGGCCAGATCCACTGTCATGCTTACCCCGATCGCTCTGATGCAAATTGAGTGCAGCTTATCAGCCTGGTGCTTGCCGCAGCATTTACTTCGCCTGGTAAATCGAGCGCCGCCCGCGCGGCGCTTCGCGGCACAAGGCCTAATGCCAGTCAGTTAAGCAGTAAGGGCCGACAGGTGCTTGCCTTGAGATGTTGAGGGCCTGTGAGATCGAGCGCCGCCCGCGCGGCGCTTCGCGGCACAAGGCCGCTCCCACATCTGTTTCGGGCCAGTTAATCCTGTGCCAGAGGCGCGCGCCCCCTGGTGCATGGCTGGATATCGATGAAAGGCAGTGGTGTCCCCTCGATATGGCATGGAACAAACAAGGCGGACAGCGGCAACCTCACAGGAACAACTGGCTCGAAACAGATGTGGGAGCGGCCTTGCGCCGCGAAGCGCCGCGCGGGCGGCGCTCGATCTCACAGGCGCTGAAAATGTTCAGGCGATCACCTAAGCAACACACCCCTCAACCAGAAAACCACTGCCGCAACAGCCGCCGCGCTTCCTGCGAGCCCTGCCCCGCCGCCAGCTCCAGCCAATACCGCGCCTGCTCCGGCTCGCTCTGCTGGCACAACTGCGCATATTCCAGCTGCGCACGCCGGTCGCCGGCACGGGCGGCCTGGCGCAGCAGGTCATGGCCGATGCGCCGGTCGCGGGCATTGCCGCAGTCACGGCATAGCATCTGCCCGAGACGGCTTTGCGCGACCACAACGCCCTGGCGCGCCGGCTGTTTCAACAGCCGCCCGGCCAAGTGTTTGACCTGGGGCTTGTCACCCAGGCGCGGGCTATCAAGCAGCCACAAGGCCACTTTCAGGGAAAACCGTTTGCCGGGAGGTGCGGGTGTCGAGACAGCGGGGCTGGCGAGGTGTTTACTGCGGAACTTCATGAGCAACAGGTTTGGCAACTCGAAAGGCGCGCCACTCTACTCTTTTTTTTTTGCCCTGGCCCATAGATTTATGGAGGATTGAAAAAAAATTTCAATGATCTTTTCTTGACGTTTACGGGTGCATGACCAACCGGTCTATCGGCGCATGTGGATTGTCGGACAGTTCACCCCGTTGCTGGCACACCCGTGCTAGAGCAAGCGCCCGGGACAATCCACAGTTCCTGTGGATAACTCGGTGGACAACCCCCTTACACACCCCGCAAAGCCCCGTGAATTGGGGGCTTCGGTCAAACTGACGATTTTTTCACCAGCTAAGAAAAGTGTTTTTTTTCATTGACTTAACCGCCCAGTCAAGGCATTGGCGAAGCGGGAGTGAGGTGTTGCCAAGCTGTTACAGGCGTTGCCCCGAATGTGAACAAGTGCCCCATCAACCTTCATTTGAGTGCACGAAAAGCATACATCAGCGTGGATACGGGCCATTTGCCCCCTCTTCCCAGCGGCGCAAATACGCGCCATAATGCACGGCTCACCTGATCAAACGTAGCGCTTGCCAAGCACCTGCGCTTTTGTTAAGGTGCGCCTCGTTAGTACCAAGCTGAAAGTCAATTCGGGCCAAAATGTCCTTGCAGACCCCGCTCCTCCCAAGAGTCGCGCTGCTGAAACCAGGACCGGCCAATTCGATGATTCACTCGCCAGCCTTGCGCTGTTCAAGCACGAATCACGTGACAGATTGATCAGGATTCCACTCGACGGCCTAGAACCTTGGCCCCGGCGTGCTGCCTGCCTTCTGAAGTACCTACCAGTCAGCCCAAGCGCCCACCTTTGATTGCGCTCTCTCTGGCTGCCCTGTTCCAGTCAGGTTCGTTCGTCCCTTAATAAAGGCGTCACTGGAACGTTTCTATCATGCACGGATCATAACCCCCGTGTTTAAAGCAGGAACCTCCAACAATATGCAAACTCATCACAAAATTCAGGCTGCCATTGGCACCCTCTCCCAGGCCTTCTCGCCGTTGAAGTGCCTTATCGTTGCCCCACGCAAGGGCAGCTTCAGCTTTACCCTGGTGGACGAACACGGCGTCGCCCGCCACACCGAGCGCCTGTACCCTGAACAGTACAGCCGCAATGAACCGCTGCAGGCGGTGATCGCCCGGACGCGCCAGTCGCTCACTGCGTGAGCGGCGAATACCGCGGCATTCAAGCGCTGAATCATCCCATCGCAAGCCTGCCTGAACGTTCTTGGCATAATTGCCTTAGGGCATATAGCCCGGAATCTCAGGCAGTAATCGATTTAAAAACAGCTCTTTACACCACGATTATCACACTACACTTCAACTCGAGCGGTGCTTGCCGCTTCCGGCGGGCCTGATCATTCACCAGCTGCCAAGCTCCAGCGCCCGTCCGGCCCTTTACTGCTCGAGGGCATCATGGGTATCGCGGCGAATGAATTGTGTCAGTATGTGATCCGACCCACCCTGGTCTACCTGAACCGTCACTGCGCCAGCGCCGAAGCCTTGTTGCTGGGCATCGCCGCCAGCCAGTCGGCACTCGGCTCAGCCCTGCACGACCGACGCGGGCACGGCCTGTACCGTATCGGGGAGCATCGCCACCAGGCGCTATGGGACGACTACCTCGCCCGTGACCCCGACCTGGCCAGCATGATCCGCGGCCTGGCCAGCCAGCACGCCTTCCTGGGCGGCCCGCACCTGGAACTCACGGTCAACCTGCGCTACTCCACTGCCATTGCCTGGATGCTCATCGAAGAGCAGGCAACGCCGTTACCGGCCGTTGACGATTTGTTGGCACAGGCACGGATCTGGCGACAGATTTTCAACCCCCAAGGCCGCTTACGCGACTTCACCCATGCCTGGCATGCCTGCATAGATCAGCAATTGCCCCAGGCATCTTAAGACACGTCCTACAGCTTTACCGGAAAAAATGGAATTTTGGTCGGATTGTCCTACAAAACCGCTCTATCTCCTGCGATTGAGGCTATAGCGCGGCGCGTGATTTGTTGGTAGCTTTTCGCCCCGGAGATCCCAAGGAGTTTTCTAATAATGAAAAAAGTAATGCTCAAAACCTCCCTAGCCGTTGCTGTCACCCTGGCATCCAGCCAACTGTTCGCTGCGGGCTTCGCCCTCAACGAGCAAAGCATCAGCAGCATGGGCACAGGTTTCGCGGGACGTTCTTCTTCTGCCGAAGATGCCAGCACCGTGTTCGGCAACCCTGCCGGCATGTCCCGCCTCAAGCGCGAACAAGTTACCGTGGGCGGCGCCGCCGTCATCGCCAAGTCCGACATCTCGGGCCCGGGCAGCAACCTCGGGGGGGAAACCGATGGTGACATGGTGCCGTTCGTTGGCGTCCCCATGGGTTACTACGTCAAGCCGATCGACGACCACTGGAGCGTCGGCTTCGGTATCTACGTACCGTTCGGCCTGGTAACCGACTATGGCAGCGATGACGCCGCCCGTTACTGGGGTAAAAAGAGCCACGTTCAGGTCGTCACGTTCCAGCCAACTGTCAGCTATGCCTTCAACGACAAGGTCTCGATCGGTTTCGGTCCAACCATCAACCGCATCGAAGGGGAACTGGGCTCTAGCCTGATCAACCCGTTCACTCCGGGCCGTAATGACGGCGAAGTGAAGATCAAAGGTGACGATACTGCCGTTGGTTACAATATCGGCCTGCTGGTGCAAGCCACTGACCGCACGCGTGTCGGCCTGACCTACCACTCGATGGTCGACTACAAGCTAGAGGGCAAGACCCGCGTCAGCACCCCGCTGATCGGGCCGTTCAACGGCAACAAGTTCGACGCCACGCTTAAGATCAAGACGCCGGAATCGGTTGACCTTTCGGTTACCCATGAACTGGACGACCAGTGGACTTTGTACGCGGGCAGCACCTGGACGCGCTGGAGTCGTCTGGAAAACATCACCGTGCAGAACGATGTCCCGGCACCACTGGCAGGTTCTGCGTTCCAGACCATTACCGAAGAGCAGAACTGGCATGACACCTGGGCACATGCCATTGGTGCGTCGTACAAGGTCAACAAGGAGTGGGTACTGCGTACCGGCTTCACCGTCGACCAGTCGCCGACCAACAACCATGACCGTTCGCCACGCATCCCGACTGGCGACCGCAAGGTCTTCAGCCTGGGTGCCGGCTGGAGCCCGAATGACGACATGACCATCGACGTGGCCTACTCCTACCTGTGGGAAGAGGACACCAAGGTCAATCTGGTCAGCGCGACCAAGGGCAGCTACCAGGCCAAGTACGAGAACAGCGCTCACGGTATTGGTGCGTCGCTCACCTACCGCTTCTGATTCGTACGCGCCCTACCAAAAAACCGCCCTCGTGGCGGTTTTTTCATGCCTGCACCTGCCAGCTGTCCCCCAGGCTTTCGCGTAGATAGCCCATGAACACGCGGGCCTTGGTGGTCATGGCAAAGCGGTCGGCCAGGCACAGGTAGATATCCATCGGTTCGGTCTGGGCGTAAGCCTGGCCGCTGTCGCTGTACTCGAACAGCGGTACCAGTGCGCCAGAAGCAAGGTGCGGCCGCACCATGAACTCGGCCAGGCGGGTGATGCCGCCGTCGTGCAGGGCCATCTGGGTCAGGGCATCGATGTCATCGCTGATGAGCACGCTGCCGAAAACCGGCTCAAATCGCAGCCCGTCACGCATGAACCCCCAACGCAGGAAGCGGCCATCCACCGGGTAGCGGAACACCAGGCAACGGTGATCGCGCAAAGCCTCGGGCGTGGTCGGCACGCCGGCGCTTTGCAGGTAGCCGGGTGAGGCACAGCAAATGAACGGGATACGGGCGATGTGCCGGGCCAGCAGCTGGTCTTCCAGTTGCGGGGTGATGCGCAGGCTTACGTCGACGTCTTCACGGGCATGGTTGACGCGGCGGTCAGTCGTTATCAATTCTATCGAAAGCAGTGGATAGCGGGCGCTGAAAGCCGGTATCAATGGCGCCAGGACGTGACGGCCGAAGGCTGAGGTCGAGGCAATGCACAGCCGACCCTGGGGTTCACTGTCGGGGGTGGTAACGGCCTGCTCGGCCTGGGCCAGGTCGCGCTCGATATGGCTGACGCGCTGGTAATACTGGGTACCAGCTGGGGTAAGGGCCATGCTGCGGGTGGTGCGGCTGAGCAAGCGTACTTGCAGGTGGCTTTCCAGGCGGGCCAGGTTTTGGCTGACTGCAGCCGGGCTGAGGCCGAGGTTTCGGGCGCCAGCGACGATGCTGCCGGCTTCGACCACCTTGATGAAACAGCGGATGGCGTTGAGCAGGTCCATGGGGAGGCTCTTGGATTCGTAAGGATTTCTTTATAAAGAACTCAATCCTGCTGGTCTACTGCTGCCGTTGTGCGCGTTGTTAACCTGCACCTCCACTCACCCTTCAGGAGTTTGCATGAGTAACCTGTCCCAAACGCGCAGCCGCCGTAAATTGCATGCAGGTGCCACGCCATATGTTTTTGCTTTCTACATGTCGTCGATCATGGCGCTGTTGATGTGCTTCGTGATTACTGCGGCGAATGCCGGGGTGACTCCGGAGTATCTGAGCAATGTGTTGAAGGCTTACCAATTGGCGATGCCGGTGGCGTTTGTTTGTGTGTTGATGGTGAGGCCGGTGGTGGTGAGGTTGGTAGCGTTTACGGTGCATACGAAGTAACGCCGGGCTCGGCCCTTGACCTTGACCTTGACCTTGACCTTGACCTTGACCTTGACCTTGACCTTGACCTTGACCTTGACCTTGACCTTGACCTTGACCTTGATCTTGATCTTGATCTTGATCTTGATCTTGATCTTGATCTTGACCTTGATCTTGACCTTGACCTTGACCTTGACCTTGATCTTGATCTTGATCTTGATCTTCGCGACTTCAGGAGGCCGAGCGAAGGGCTTGCGGAGGGAGGTGACGGGCATGGATGCCCGTCAAGCGCTGAGGCCCCATGGATGGGGCCTGCAGCGCGTACTCCCGGGAGCAAGCCCGTAGCGAGGGAACCCCGGAGCGAAGCGTAGGGGCCGGATGATGGGAGCGCAGCGTTTTTTGGTTACTTTTTGTCGCGTCTGACAAAAAGTGACTCGCCGTAAGGGCGAAAAGGTGAGCAAGCGTCGACATTGCAAATGGACGTTTCGCTTTATCAAAACCGGCGCTTAAGCTTCTGAGCTTCTGAGCTTCTGAGCTTCTGAGCTTCTGAGCTTCTGAGCTTCTGAGCTTCTGAGCATCTAAGCTGTGGGCACTCACATCGAGTAGACATTCATTCGCGCAAGTGGCGCTTAGTCACCTTTCCGCCCTTACGGCGGGTCACTTTTTGTCAAACGCGACAAAAAGTAACCAAAAAACGCTGGCTCCCGTCATCCGGCCCCTGCGCTTCGCTCCGGGGTCCCCTCGCTACGGGCTTGCTCCCGGGAGTACGCGCTGCAGGCCCCATCCATGGGGCCTCAGCGCTTGACGGGCATCCATGCCCGTCACCTCCCTCCGCAAGCCCTTCGCTCGGCCTCCTGAAGTCGCAATCTGTGTCGCCTGGACTATCGCGCGCTTAGAAGCAAAAGCAACGGCAAGAGCAAGAGCAAGAGCAAGAGCAAGAGCAAGAGCAAGAGCAAGAGCAAGAGCAAGAGCAACCAACAGCGGCAGCCAGGTTACTGCTGCGAGGCGATGGCCTTTTCAATAGCTGCCCGGAACTCCGGATCATCCGGTTTGGTCAGGCTGGAGAAGTTACCGATCACCTTGCCCTTGCGATCAACAACATACTTGTAGAAATTCCACTTCGGCGCACTGCTCTGGCTAGCCAGCTCGGCAAACAACGGTATCGCATCCTTGCCCCGCACCGCCTGCGTCTTGGTCATGGTGAAAGTAACACCATAATTGGCATAGCAGACCTTGGCCGTCTTCTCGCTATCGGCGTCTTCCTGCTTGAAGTCATTGGACGGCACACCCAGCATTTCCAGGCCCTGCTCGTGATACTCCTTGTAGGTCGCCTCCAGCCCCTCGAACTGTGGCGCAAAACCGCAATAGCTGGCCGTGTTCACCACCACCAGCGGCTTGCCGGCAAACCGCTCGCACAGTTCGACCTGCCCCTTGCCGCGCAACTCCGGCAAACTGCCCTGCAACAACGCAGGGCAGTCGGCAGCCCAGCTCGATGCGCTGGCAAGCAAGGCCAGCACCGGCACCGTCAACCAATGTGCACGCATGTCAGTTTTCTCCCGCATGACAATCCTTGAGCTTGCAGGGTAGCGCCAGTTACTCCCTCGTGCCCACCCTGCATCACGGAGCAATCGTCAATGCTTTGGGATATAATGCCCGCTCCACAACACTGAACGAGTCAAGCAATGGCCCCGATCAGTCTCCAAGCCAAGAAAGCCCACGCTGCCAGCAAGCGTCGCTCCAACTATGCGGCAAGCCTGCGCCTGGAAGGGTTTGCCACCTCTGCTGACGATGCCCAGGCACCCCTGCCAAGCAAAGAGGATGTACTCAGGACATTCCTCAAGCAAACACGCTGATGCGCGATAAATATGGCATTGAGCACGACCCCTACTGCTATCCCGGCGGCCATACACTTCGGAACAAGCTCGGTATAGAGGACGATAATCGTCTAGAGCAGGCTGAACGATTGTTGACCGCAATTGCAGCAGATCATATCGAGTTTGAACTGCCTCCATACGATCTGGGTTATTTGCGCAAAATCCATGCAGCGCTCTTCTTCGATCTCTATGACTGGGCAGGGCAGCTCAGGACCGTCGCCATTTCCAAGCAAGACACGCGTTTCTGCCAGCCTGAATTCATGGAAAGGCAGGCAGCTCTGGTATTCAAGCGCATGGAGGCCGCTCAGTGGTTCGAACAAGCGCCTCGCAGCGAACTGATCGCCTTGATCGCCGACGAATATTCCGAGCTCAATGTTGTTCACCCTTTCAGGGATGGGAACGGACGAGCACAGCGCATACTTTTCGAGCATGTCATCTACAACGCAGGCTATGACGTAAGCTGGTGGGCGGTTGAGCCAGACCAATGGCTAGCGGCCAATATTGCGGCTTATCACTGCGATCTAGAACCCCTCACGGCAATTTTCGACCGCTGCATTGGCGGCCCTATCACCTAACAAACACTCATGCCCAGTTGCATCAACGCCATACCGCCCTGGTGCCAACCCCACCACACCAACGCGAGCAGCAACAGCGCGGCAACGGCCAGCAGCCCGCGGGCCAGATAGCGGTTCATGCGGCTTGGGCCTGCAAGCGGGCAACCGGGCGCTCGCGCACCGGCCAGTTCAGGGCCGCGGCCAGCAGGCTGAGCAGGATGGAAATCTGCCAGACCAGGTCGTAGCTGCCAGTGCGGTCATACACCACCCCGCCCAGCCAGCCCCCCAGAAACGCACCCAACTGGTGGAACAGGAATACGATCCCACCCAGCATCGACAGATTGCGCACGCCAAACACAGTGGCAACGGTGCCATTGGTCAACGGCACCGTGGACAACCACAGCAGGCCCATGGCGATGCCGAACAGGTAGGCACTGAACTGGCTCACCGGCGCCCACAGGAACAGCACGATGACCACCGCCCGCAGCAGGTAGAGCGCGGTCAGCAGGCGCGGCTTGGACATGCGCCCGCCCAGCCAACCCGCGGTGAAGGTACCGACGATGTTGAACAGCCCCACCAGCGCCAGCACCGTAGTGCCGGTGGTCGCGGCCAGGTGCTGGTCGACCAGGTAGGCCGGCAGGTGCACACCGATGAACACGACCTGAAAACCACAGACAAAGAAGCCCAGCGCCAGTAGCCAGAAACCGGAGTGCGAGCACGCCTCGCGCAACGCCTGGCCGAGTGTTTGTTCGGCGCCATGGCTGGGTAACGGGCGGTCGCGCAGCATGCCCACGAAAGGCACGATGAACGCCACCATCACCCCCAGTACCAGCAACGCTGTCGACCAGCCCAGCCACTGGATCAGGCCAAGGGTGCCTGGCAACATGGCGAACTGGCCGAATGAACCGGCAGCACTGGCGATGCCCATGGCCATGCTGCGCTTCTCGGCAGGCACCGCCCGGCCGACCACACCAAGAATGACCGAGAACGAAGTGCCGGACAGGCCGATGCCAATCAGCAAGCCCGCGCTCAGCGACAGCGACCAGGCCGAGTCGGCCATGCCCATCAAAATCAAGCCGACGGCGTAAAGAATACCGCCGATGATCACCACTCGCGCCGCCCCCAGGCGGTCGGCCAAAGCGCCAGCGAACGGTTGCGCCAGCCCCCAGATCAGGTTCTGCAAGGCAATGGCGAAGGCAAATACCTCACGGCCCCAGCCAAAATCAGCGCTCATGGGCGCCAGGAACAGGCCGAAACCGTGCCGCACACCCAAGGACAGCGCCAGGATCAACGCCGCCCCTACCAATACCCACCCGCTGGTTCGCCACACCGAAGTCATTGTCGTTATCTCCAGCACATCGCAAGGTTTTTACGGGTATATACCCGCTTATAGTCGTATCAATTCAGGCTAATTGGCCCAACAAGCGCACCAGTTCATCGCGCGGCCCTACCCCCAGCCGCTCCACCAATTCCGCTTGCGCCTGTTCCCAGGCAGGGTAAGCCGCCTGTAGCAGTTGCGTACCTGACTCGGTCAACAGCACAACGCGGTTGCGCTGGTCATCACCATCGGCCAACGCCACCAGCCCTTCGGCCTCAAGTACCCGCAGGTTGCGGCCCAGGGTACTGCGCTCCAGGCCCATGGCCTCGGCCAGGGTGGTGATGCTGGGGCGGTCGAGCCGCTGCAGGTGCCGAAGCAAGGAAAACTGCGCAACATTCACCCCGAAGCCGGCAAGGGCCTCGTCGTAATGCCGGCTCACCCCACGGGCGGCTCGACGTAGATGGGTACAGATACATTCACTGGTCAGCATGGATACGTGTATATACCCGCACCGTAAGTGTTGCAATAAATTTCACGACTGACGGGGCGCTTCAATCGGGGCTCAAGCGCCGACGGATCGGTTCGAATTCCAATGTGGCCTTGCGTGCCAGCGGGTCGGGGGCGCCTTGCTCGCTAGCCTGCCAGTAGCGCCACGGCACCTTGGCCGAACCCAGTTCGTAATCCATGCCGTCCCAGTTGTCTTCGCGAAAGCTGTAAAACGCCCAGTGCAACAGGTTGCGCTCCATCACCCTGAGCACGTCCTCCAGGTACTGGCGGCAGCCCGGCAACCGGCGCATGCAGCCAAACTCACCCACTACCAGGCGTGAGCGCGGCACGTTCATGGCATCAGCCCACTCCAGCGGTTGCTGCAGATACTGCCCTACGCGTAGTCCATCCCACTGCTGCGTTTGCCCGGCGAAGGGCGCGGGGCCGGGATAGGCGATGGGTTGCTTGCGCGACATGTTGGGCGCGCTAGTCACCAGATAGGGCTCGTACATATGCACGCTGTACAGCACCCGCTGATCGTTCAAGGGTGCAGGCCAGTATCCAAAGGCATCCGCAGCTGCGAACCAGCCAGCATCGACCATGATAGGCGTGTCGGCATCCTGCTCACGAATGGCCGCTATCAGTTGCCGATACAGCGCAGGCAGATCACGCGCACCGCCTTGTTCGCGCGCATACCACTGCTGCATCTGCCCAAGGTCGGCATGCTCGGCCAGGTCGCTCTGTTTTTCCGGCGCCGGCTCATTGATCAGGTTGTAGGCAGCAATGGCCGGGTGCCCTTTCAGTTCACGCGCCATGTCCCGCCAGAAGCCCGCAGCCTGCAACCAATAGCGCTTGTCCTGCCACAAACGGTCATCGAATTGGCCCTGATTGTTTTGCGACCAGCGCATGCCCGGGAGCGAAAGTGGCGCAATGACCACCTTGAGCCCGGCCTGATGGGCACGGTCGAGGGTAGCGCGCAGCGTGGCCAAGTCGGCATCGGGCAGGCCGTCATAGGCATCGGCGTTGCCGAGAAGGAAATCACGGTCCGCCGGTTGCCATTTGTCGTAGGAAAGCCGCACCCAGGTCGCACCATAGCCGCTCAAGGCATCGAAATAGGCTTGGTCAGGCGGCAACCGGTTGAAGCTGTTGCCGCCGTGACGAGGGGTGTCCCAGAAAGCCATGAGATCGGCAGCTGTGGCGGCGGCCGCGATGACCATCAGCAATGCAGTGAGGATGAATTGACGCATAATCAGACACTCGCCGCTTATTAGCGAAGCCAACGAGCATAGGCCAGCTGAAAGGTATCGGCTGATCATGATTGATTTCAGGAAATTGCTGGCGGTGCATGGCACCGGCGTTGCCGGTGTTCGCGGCTAAAGCCGCTCCTACAGGTACTCGGTAAGCTCTGCGATCGCGCAAGTTTCAGGACCCCAATGCCAACCCCAGCACCACGGTCAGTTCCAGCAGTTCCAGCAATGCACCAGCCGTATCCCCGGTAGTCCCGCCCAGGCGCCGGCACATCAGCTGCCGCAACCAGGCAAACACCGCCAGTGCCAGCAACACCACCCACCCGCCCAGCAGCAGGCAGAGCAGCGCACAGGCTGACAACACCCACCCGGCTGCACGCCGGGGCAGATGCTCGGCCAACGCCTGGCCCAGGCCACCTGGCCGCACATAGGGGGTGCAGAGAAACAAGCCCAGCATCGCTGCCCGCCCGATCAGCGGTGCCAACAGCCACTGCGCCCCAATGCCCCGTTCAACCAGCACCCACAAGGCACAGAACTTCAACAGCAGCACCAGCACCAGGGTCACCACGGCAATCGGCCCGCTGCGCGGGTCCTTCATGATGCGCAAGGTGCGCTCACGGTCGCCGAAACCACCCAGCCAGGCATCCGCACTGTCCGCCAGCCCATCCAGGTGCAAGGCGCCGCTGAGCAGCACCCACAGCGTCAGCAGCAACGCCGCCTGCAAGGCTGCAGGCGTACCTTGCAGCAGGTGGCTGGCCAGCCACAACAGCAGGCCGAACAGCAGCCCGACCAGCGGGTAGTACAGCAGCGAACGCCCCACCTCACGCGGTGCCGGCATACCCGGCAGGCTCACCGGCAGGCTGCTTAGAAACTGCAAGGCAATCCAGAACGGCAACATCTCAGTGCTCCTCGATCAGCTGCCCGTCGTCACCCGCCACCAGCCGCATCAATGCGCCGTGCCCGACTTCGACCTGCAGCAGTTGTTCTTTGGGCAAGCCACGAGCGCGGGCCAGCAAAAGCCGCATCACGCCGCCGTGGGTGACCAACAGCACGTGTTTGCCGGCATGCTGCAGGCGCAAACGTTCGACAGCCGCCAGCACCCGATCGGCGAACACTTCGACCGGCTCGCCATTGGGGGGCGTGAAGGCGTAAGGGTCTGCCCAGAAAAGCCCCAGGGCATCTGCCTGGTCCTCCATGATCTGCGCAGCGCTACGGCCCTCCCAATCGCCGAAATGCAACTCCTGCAAGGCGGGCTCACGCTGTACCGGCAGCTTCAACCGTGCCCCCAGCTCATCGGCAAACCGCCCACAGCGCTGCAGCGGCGAGCTGACCAGCACCTGCCACGGGCCTGCCTCGGCCACGGCACTGCGCATTTGTGCCCAGCCCTTGTCGGTCAGGGCATCGTCCAGGCTGCCACGCAGGCCGCCCTGCTCCGTTTCCCCATGGCGCAGCAGGTCGAGGATCATGCCGGGCGGTCCGCCACTGCAGCCTCGGCAAAGGTCGCCATCTGCCCATGCAGCGCACAGGCCAAGCGCAACAGTGGCACCGCCAGGGCAGCACCACTGCCCTCGCCCAGGCGCAAGCCCAAGGCCAGCAACGGCTCGGCCTGCAGCGCAGCGAGCAAGGCCTTGTGCCCCGGCTCGGCACCTTGATGGGCGAACAGCAGCCAGGCCCGGCACTGCGGGTTAAGGCGTACCGCCACCAGCGCGGCAACGCTACAGATGAAACCATCGACCAGTACCGCGACGCCCGCCTGTGCGCAACCGATATAGGCACCCGCCAACGCTGCAATTTCGAAACCACCCACACAGCCCAAGACCTGCAACGGTTGCTCGGCACTCAGACCATGCAGGCGTAGCGCCTGCTCGATGACCTCCGCCTTGTGCCGCACCCCGGCGTTGTCCAGGCCGGTGCCCGGCCCGCTCAGTTCTGCCGCCGGGCAACCCAGCAGGACGCTGGCCAAGGCAGCGGCGGCCGTGGTGTTGCCAATGCCCATCTCACCACCGATGAACAACTGCGCGCCTTGCTCTGCTGCACGCAAGGCGCTGTCGCGGCCGGCCTGCAAGGCAGCTTGAAGCTGGTGCTCGGTCAGCGCTGGCTGGCGGGCAAAGTTGGCGGTGCCAGCGCCCAGGCGCAGATGACGCACACCAGGCAGCTCCAGTTGCAGGTCGATGGTGCCAAGGTCGACCACTTCCAGGCTGGCCTGCAGCTGCCGCGCCAGCACGCTGATCGCAGCACCGCCGCCGACGAAGTTGCGCAGCATCTGCCCGGTTACCGCCTGCGGGTAGGCCGAGATCCCTTCTTCGACCACGCCATGGTCACCGGCAAAAAGGGTGATCGCGGTGTTATCGAGGGCGGGGCGTTCTTGCCCCTGCATGCCGGCCAGCTGAATGGCCAGGCCTTCCAGCTGGCCCAGCGAGCCGGCCGGTTTGGTCAGTTGCTGCTGCCGGGCGCGGGCCAGGGCCATGGCGGCGTTGTCGAGGGGTTGGCAGGGGGTTTGCCACCAGGGTTGGGTCATGGTCGATGGGCCTGTTTGGGGTTGAGAAAGGGTGTGGTGGGAGATGTTGGGTTGAGAGGTGTTGGGCTGAAAGGTGTTCGCCGGGAGATTTTCAGCGCCTGTGAGATCGAGCGCCGCCCGCGCGGCGCTTCGCGGCACAAGGCCGCTCCCACATTTGTTTCGGGCCAGTTCATCCTGTGCCAGGCGCGCGCGACCGCCTTGTTTGTACGACGCGATATCGAGCCATGCGCCAAGGGGCGCGCGCGCGAACCCCACAGGAATAATTGGCACGAAACAGATGTGGGAGCGGCCTTGTGCCGCGAAGCGCCGCGCGGGCGGCGCTCGACCTCACAGGCACCCAAAAACCCAAGCCAAGCACCTCCCATCCCACACACAATCTCACCCCCCACCCTCACAACCCCTCCCCTTTCAGCACCAACGGCAACCCCGCCACCGTCAACACCACCCGCTGACAGCGCTCAGCCACAGCCTGGTGCAACCACCCCGCCAGGTCGACGTAGCGCCGGGTCAACTCGCCCATCGGCACCACACCCAGACCCGTTTCGTTACTGACCAGAATCACCGTGCCCGGCAACTGCTCCAGGCAGTCCAGCAGGGCATCACGCTCTTGCGCCAAACGCTGCTCGTCTTCAAGCATCAGTAGGTTGGTCAACCACAGGGTCAGGCAATCCACCAGCAGGCAGCGCCCTGGCGCCGCTTTGGCGCGTAACACCGATGCCAGCGCCAGGGGTTCTTCGATCAACCCCCACTCAGCTGGTCGACGCTGACGATGCAGCAGCACGCGTTCATTCATTTCACCATCCAGCGGCTGGCTGGTTGCGACGTAGGTCACTGGCAAGCCGCTGGCACTGGCCAGTTGCTCGGCCAGGCGGCTCTTGCCCGAGCGGGCGCCGCCGAGGATCAAGTTGCGCATGTCAGGCCACCCCGCACAGTTGGCGCAGAAGCGCGGTGTCGAGGTGTTTTTCCACCAGGTCAGCCAGGCGCTCGATGTCGCGTTCGCGCAGGGCCTCGTAATCAATCACCTGCACATCCTCCAGCCCAGCCCAGCGCAACAAGGCTGCGCACGACTGGCTACCTTCGAACAGGCCGTGCAGGTAGGTGGCCAGCACCTGCCCGTCGGCACTGATGGCACCGTCGCAACGGCCATCGGACAATTGCACGGCAGGCTGCTCCAGGGCCGGGCCAGTAGTCACCCCGGCATGGATCTCGTAACCGGTAACCGCCGATGCCTCAAGGTTCAGCGTCCCGGCAACGTTACGCAACTGCTTCTCGGCTTCCAGCACCGTGGCATAGTCGAGCAGGCCAAGCCCCGGGCTTGAGCCGGCGGCCCCTTCGAGACCCAGCGGGTCATGCACCTGGTGGCCGAGCATCTGCAGGCCGCCGCAAATGCCGATCAGCTTGCCGCCATAGCGCAGGTGACGCTCGATGGCCTTGTCCCAGCCACGCTCGCGCAACTGTGCCAGATCGCCGCGCACGCTCTTGGAGCCCGGCAGGATGATCAGGTCGGCAGCCGGAATCGGCTGGCCCGGGCCGATGAACTGCAGGTCCACCTGCGGGTGCAGGCGCAGCGGGTCGAAGTCGGTGTGGTTGCTGATGCGTGGCAGCACCGGCACGATCACCTTGAGCACCCGCTCATGCTTGGCGCCCTGACGCACATCGATGCCGTCTTCGGCTTCCAGGTGCAGGTCGGTGACGTACGGCAGTACGCCGAGCACCGGTTTGCCGGTGCGCGCCTCCAGCCAGTCCAGCCCCGGTTGCAGCAGCGCAATATCGCCGCGGAAGCGGTTGATGACAAAACCTTTGACCCGCGCCTGCTCACTGGCCGACAGCAACTCCAGCGTGCCCACCAGATGGGCGAACACGCCGCCTCGGTTGATATCGGCGACCAGGATCACCGGGCAGTCGACCGACTCGGCGAACCCCATGTTGGCAATGTCGCCGGCACGCAGGTTGATCTCCGCAGGCGACCCGGCCCCCTCGACCATCACCACCGGCCAGGCAGCGCTCAGGCGCTGGTGCGAAGCCAGCACCGCCTGCATGGCGATGGCCTTGTAGTCGTGGTAGGCCACCGCGTTCATGCAGGTGACGGCGCGCCCATGGATGATCACCTGGGCGCCGGTGTCGCTGTTGGGCTTGAGCAGCACCGGGTTCATGTCGGTGTGCGGCGCCAGCCGGCAGGCCTGGGCCTGTACCGCTTGGGCACGGCCGATTTCACCGCCATCGGCCGTTACCGCGCTGTTCAGCGCCATGTTCTGCGGCTTGAAAGGCACCACGCCGACGCCCTGGCGCAACAGCCAGCGGCACAACGCAGTCACCAGCGTGCTCTTGCCGGCGTCGGAGGTGGTGCCTTGCACCATGAGGGTGGTCATGCCGTTTCCTTTTGATAGTCCGCCAAGGCCAGGGCCAGGCGCTGTTCGTCCGCTTCGCAGGCAGGCAGCCCCAGACGCACCGCTGCCGGGTGTTCGAACAAGCGAACCAGGATGCCGCGCCGGGCGAGAAAGTCGTGCAGTTGGGCGGCGCGTTCGTTGCGCACGTACTGGAACAGGTCACAGCCGCCACTGGGCGCAAGGCCCGCGCCGCGCAGCACTGCCGCGAGCCTCTGGCTGGCGGCGGCGCAGCGCTCGGTTTGCACGTACTGGGTGGCTTGATCCGCCAGGCTGGCCTGCGCCAGTACCCGGGTCGGGCCGTTCACTGTCCACGGGCCAAGCAACTCGGCCAGGCGCAGCAGCAGGCTGTGCTCGGCAACGACGAAGCCCAGGCGCACCCCGGCCAGGCCGAAGAACTTGCCGAACGAGCGCAGCACGATCAGCCCCGGGCGCTCGGCGCAGTCCACCACACTGTGTGCCGGGGTGTTGTCCATGAACGCTTCATCGACCAGCAGCCAGCCACCGCGGGCAGCCAGGCGTGCATGCCAGGCCAGCAGGCGCTCACGCGGCACGCGGTGCCCGGTAGGGTTGTTGGGGTTGACCAGCACCAGCACATCAAGGTTGTCGAGCGTCGCCTCGACCTGCGCTTCATCCAGCTCCACCAACTGATGCCCTGCCCGTTGCCAGGCATACGGGTGCTCGGCATAGCACGGGGTCAGTACCCCTACCCGGCCGGCTGCGCGCAACAGCGGCAACGCCTGGATCGCGGCTTGGGAACCGGCCACCGGCAACAGTTGCCTGGCGCCATAATAGGTGCGGGCAGCGTCTTCAAGACCGTCTTCAGTCTCCGGCAGGCGCGCCCAGGCGTCCACGGGGATCGGCGGGATCGGGAATGACCAGGGCGCGATGCCGCTGGACAGGTCGAGCCACTGCTCACGAGCGATACCATATTGCCGCACCGCGCGTAGCAGGCGACCCCCGTGTTCAAGCATTGAGATAGGCCCCCAGGCAAATCACCAGCAGCCACAGCCAGACGCCGCGCTGCACCAGGCCCCAGCCGCGCTCGATGGCATCGGCATCGGCCACCGGCCCCTCACCCAGGCGCGGCCGCTCATGCAACTCGCCGTGGTACACCGCAGGGCCGCCAAGTTCAACGCCCAGCGCGCCAGCGCCGGCTGCCATCACTGGCCCGGCATTCGGGCTGTCCCACAGCGGGCCCTGCTTGCGCCAGCAGGCTAGCGCCAGGCGAGTCTTGCCCAGCAACGCATAAGTCAGCGCCACTAGCCTTGCGGGAATATAGTTGAGCACGTCGTCGATGCGTGCCGCGCACCAGCCGAAGCGCTCGAAACGTTCGTTGCGGTAACCCCACATGGCATCCAGGGTATTGCTCAGGCGGTAGAGCACCACGCCCGGCGCACCGGCCACCACGAACCAGAACAGCGCGGCAAACACCGCATCGCTGCCGTTCTCCAGTACCGACTCGGTGGCCGCGCGGGCCACAGCCGGCTCGTCCAGCTCGCGGGTTTCGCGGCTGACCAGAAAGCCGACCCGGCGTCGCGCTTCTTCCAGGTCGCCCTGGCGCAAGGCATTGGCCACCGGCAGCACATGCTCGCCCAGGCTACGCAGCCCCACCGCACAATACAGCGCCAGCACATCCACCAGCCAGCCGATGTAGGGCAGCCAAGACAGCACCAGCGCCACCAGGGTCAGCGGCACCACCGCCAGAAACCACGCGCTCACGCCGTGGCTGCGCCAACCGCGGCCGCCGGCATTCAGGCGGCGCTCGAGGTTACCGGCCATGTTGCCGAAGGCCACCAGCGGATGGCGGCGCTGCGGCTCACCGAGCAACGCGTCCAGCGCCACCCCGGCCACAGTCAGCAAGGCCACACTCATTGACGCTCTCCCCATTGGTTCTCAAAAAGCATTTCGCTCAAGGGCCGCGCTTCGGCCCAGTTTTCCTGTACCAGCATCGGCACCGGGTAGAACTCGGTGACCGGCCCCAGGCACAGCACCGCCACCGGCTTGGCGCCGGCGGGCATGCCCAGCAGCGCCGCCAGTTGCAGCGGATCGAACAGCGACACCCAGCCCATGCCCAGCCCTTCGCCGCGCGCTGCCAGCCACAGGTTCTGGATGGCACAGGCCAGCGAGGCCAGGTCCATTTCCGGCAGGGTGCGGCGGCCGAAGATGTGCGGCTCGCGGTTGTCCATCAACGCCGCCACCAGCAGCTCGGCACAGTCGTTGATGCCTTCCACCTTCAGTTTCATGAAGGCATCGGAACGCTCACCCAACGCGTCGGCAGTGCGCACCCGCTCCGCCTCCACCAGCGCCTGGATGCGCGTGCGCAGGTCGCGCTGGGTGATGCGGATGAAACGCCAGGGCTGCATCAGCCCGACACTGGGCGCCTGGTGCGCGGCAGCCAGCAAGCGGCCCAACAGCGCCGGCGCCACATGGCCACCGGCGAAATGGCGCATGTCGCGGCGCTCGCCGATGGCCCGGTAGATTGCGGCGCGTTCGGCGTCGCTGAAAGCGTGTTCGCTCATGGTCGCAACAGCGCCGCCGCCGCATCCGGGTTGGAAGGGAAGTAGAAATGCACGTAAGAGGCCGTCAGCCGCCCCAGCCGGTACACGGCTTCATTGCCGCGTCCGCCGTTGGGGCTCAGGCCGCGGGCGATCGGCTCCAGCGCGGTGCTGGTCAGCGAATGGTGGTAGGTATGCCCGCGCAGGGTGCCTTCCGGCAATTCCACCGCCTGCAAGGCCAAAGCCGCCAAACGCTTCTGCATGGTTGCCTCGCCCGCCAGCAGGCCAAGCAGTTCGGCGCGCTCGCCGGCCACATCGGTCAGGGCATCGAGCAGGTACAACATACCGCCGCATTCGGCCAGCAACGGCTTGCCCTGTGCATGGTGGGCACGGATCGCTTCGCACATCGGTGCGTTGGCAGCCAGCGCGTGATGGTGCAGCTCGGGGTAGCCGCCCGGCAGGTATAGGCTGTCTACTGCAGGCAGCACGCGGTCGTGCAACGGCGAGAAGAATTCCAGCTGGGCACCGAGGTTGCGCAGCAACTCGAGGTTGGCGCCATAGGTAAAGGCGAACGCCTCGTCCCGCGCCACGCCGATACGCACACCCGCCAACGAGGCGGCGCAGGCTTGCGGCACGGGTTCGGCAAAGCTTACCGGTGGCGGCAGTGCCGCGTCGCAACTGGCGCCCAGCGCCTCGGCGGCAGCGTCCAGGCGGGCATCCAGGTCATTCAGTTCACTGGCCTGGACCAGGCCCAGGTGACGGCTGGGCAGTTCGATACCGCGTTCGCGGGACAAACCGCCATACCAGCGCAAGCCTTCGGTCAGGCTGCCTTCCAGCAGTTGCGCGTGGCGCAGGCTGCCCACCCGGTTGGCCAGCACACCGGCAAACGGCAGGTCGGCCTGGTAACGCGCCAGGCCCAGGGCCAGTGCGCCAAAGGTCTGGGCCATGGCCGTGCCGTCGATCACCGCCAGCACCGGCACACCGAAGTGGCGCGCCAGGTCGGCGCTGGACGGGGTGCCATCGAACAACCCCATCACGCCTTCGATCAGAATCAGGTCGGCCTCACCAGCCGCTTCCCATAACAGCCGCCGGCTTTCCTCGGCGCCGATCATCCACAGGTCCAGCTGGTACACCGGCGCGCCGCTGGCCCGCTCGAGAATCATGGGGTCAAGAAAGTCCGGCCCACACTTGAACACCCGCACCTTGCGTCCGAGGTTGCGGTGCAGGCGAGCCAGTGCGGCAGTGACGGTGGTCTTGCCCTGGCCCGAAGCGGGTGCCGCAATCAGCACGGCGGGGCAATGGCGCGCCTGGCTCACAGTTCGACGCCCTTCTGTGCGCGGATGCCGGCCTGGAAGGCATGCTTGAGCATGCCCATCTCGGTCACGGTGTCGGCCAGTTCGATCATTTCAGGCTTGGCAGCGCGGCCGGTGAGAATCACGTGCTGCTTGGGCGGGCGGGCCTGGATGTCGGACAGCACCTGGTCAAGGTCGAGATAGCCGTGCTTGAGGGCGATGTTCAGTTCATCCAGCACCACAAATTGCACGCTTGGGTCCTGCAGCAACTGGCGCGATACCGCCCAGGCCGCTTCAGCGGCGGCGATGTCGCGCTGGCGGTCCTGGGTTTCCCAGGTAAAACCCTCGCCCATCACGTGGTAGCGCACCTGCTCGGGGAAGCGGCGGAAGAACAGCTCTTCTCCGGTGCTGTTGCGGCCTTTGATGAACTGCACCACACCGCACTGCATGCCATGGCCCAGGGCGCGCGCGAGCATGCCGAAGGCCGAGCTGCTCTTGCCCTTGCCATTGCCGGTCAGCACCAGCAGCAGGCCGCACTCGTTGGGGGAATTGGCAATACGTTCGTCGATGATCGCCTTCTTGCGCTGCATGCGCGCCAGGTGGCGTTCGTCGCGTTCGGTGGGTTCGCTCATCAGGGTTCTCCGCAGGCTGGCACCACGGCAAGGCGCGGCGGCAGGGAATAGGCAGGCAGACGGAGAACGCGCAGGGGCCATGGCAAGGCGCCATGGTGCACCGCGCATCACCCTCCGTGATGCCGTTGGCAGATATCAGGCCGGTCTCCGGGCTTGTGAGCGGGCCTTGGCCCTGGCCTGCGCGCCTTCCCGGGTGCTTGCACCCAGTGGCCCTGCGCGGCCGCGACTCACCTACCGTTGCGGGGGCAGCGCCGGAATCGCGCCATGCTGGCGCCCACCGGCTTCCCAGTTTCACCCTGCCCAGTCGGGGCTGGCAGGGCACCTGAAACACGCGCGAAGGTTAGAGGGTTGTACCCGGAGCGTCAATCGAAGCAGCCCCTCGTTGAATGGCCAAATCGCCAGGCTGTGCCACACTGATATCACATAGCCACTACTCGCGACTGTATGCCAACACAAACACAACAGGAGAGCTCAGCATGCGAGGCCTGATCATCAACAACGCCAACCTGCAGTTCCTCAGCCCGGCGCTGGAGCGCTGGGTCGATTGCATCGATCGCTTCAATCAGTTTGCCGGCGATGCCGAAGCCCCCTACTGGCACGGCGCCGCCGCCAATGCCGGGCTGCTGGCAGCAGCAGCCTGGCAGGCTGAACTGGCAGCCCTGCAGCAGTTTGCCGGCAAGAAGCAGCGCGACGAAGGTGAGCATGAAGGGCGTTGCGACCTGTCGATCAGCAGTGCTGACGAGGTGCTGTACCTCAGCGTCAGCCAGCGTTGGCCAAAGGTCGCCAAGCTGGACATGGCGACCGCCCTGCAAGAAACCGCAGCGCGCGCCCGTCAAGTGGCCTATCCCAGCCAGTTGAAGGCCGGGGCGCTGTTCGTCAGCCCGTGGAAGGCTGGCCACCATGCCAGCCCCGAAGAGCTGCAGGATCTGGTCGATGACCTGCAGAAGCACAGCGCCTGCGCCATCGCCTGGTACTTTCCGTATGCCTACCGCAAGTTGCATAACGAACTGGGGCAGTATTTTCCGGGGGTTGCGTTGTTGCTCAAGCAGGCTTAAGCCATCGCCGGGCTTTTGATCTGGCTTTTGATCTGGCTTTTGATCTTGGCTTTTGATCTGGCTTTTGATCTTGATCTTGATCTTCGCGACTTCAGGAGGCCGAGCGAAGGGCTTGCGGAGGGAGGTGACGGGCATGGATGCCCGTCAAGCGCTGAGGCCCCATGGATGGGGCCTGCAGCG
>NZ_JBJDNB010000035.1:0-73095 GCF_044900445.1 Pseudomonas sp. NPDC089407 | reverse complement strand
TTAAAACCGCTGTCAACCTTCTTCTCAACCGCTGGCGATCATTTGATCATAGCCCTTTCAGCGCCTTCCGAATCGGCTAACTCGTTGAATTTCAAAGAGTTTGTCGTTCCGTTGTCGCTGGAAGTGGGGCGCATTATAAGGGGATTCAGAAACCGGTCAACCTTTAATTTCATTTATTTGAAATATAGGGGAAAAGACCGTGTCGCGGCCCACAGGTGCCCGCCACAACACATTCTGCGCCTGTGAGATCGAGCGCCGCCCGCGCGGCGCTTCGCGGGGCAAGCCCGCTCCCACAGTCTGTTTCGGGCCAGTTATTCCTGCCTCATCGGCACTCGCGCCTGGGTGCATGGCTGGGGATTGCAGAAAAGCTGAGGCGACACCTTCTATATTGAGAGGGACAAACAGGCGGACAGCGGAGACCTCACAGAAGAGACTGGCCCGAAACAGACTGTGGGAGCGGGCTTGTCCCGCGAAGCGCCGCGCGGGCGGCGCTCGATCTCATAGGCGCTGCATGTATTGTGGCGGACACCTCTTAAACCCAACACTATCTATAGCCAGGCCCATCGCCCCCCAGACACCCACCACAACATCCGCAACAACCAACCCCAAAAAACAAACCGGGGAGACCTCTCGGCCTCCCCGCTTCACTACCACCCCTTACAAACTAGGAAACGCAAACTGCGAAGCCTCATGGCTAGCCCGCTGCGGCCAGCGCTGGGTGATCGCCTTGCGACGGGTATAGAAGCGCACCCCATCCGGCCCGTAGGCATGCAGGTCACCAAACAGCGAACGCTTCCAGCCACCAAAGCTGTGGTAAGCCACCGGCACCGGCAGCGGCACGTTCACACCCACCATGCCTACTTCGATCTCATCGCAGAACAGGCGCGCCGCTTCACCGTCACGGGTAAAGATGCAAGTGCCGTTGCCATACTCGTGATCATTGATCAGCTGCATGGCCTGCTCCAGGCTGTTCACCCGTACCACACACAGCACCGGGCCAAAGATCTCTTCTTTATAGATGCGCATTTCCGGGGTCACCTTGTCGAACAGGGTGCCACCGACAAAGTAACCATCTTCGTTACCGGCTACACGGAAGCCGCGACCATCGACCACCAGCTTGGCGCCAGCAGCAATACCGTCATCGATATACCCCACGACCTTGTCACGCGCAGCGGCAGTTACCAGTGGGCCCATGTCCAGGCCGCACGAGGTACCAGCACCAATCTTCAACGCCTTGATCTGCGGTTCCAGCTTGGCAATCAGCGCATCTGCTACCTGGTCACCTACGCACACCGCCACCGAAATGGCCATGCAACGCTCACCGCACGAACCATAAGCCGCGCCCATCAGTGCGCTGACGGCGTTGTCCAGGTCGGCGTCCGGCATCAGTACCGCGTGGTTCTTCGCACCACCCAGGGCCTGCACACGCTTGCCGCGCTTGGTACCTTCGGCATAGATGTACTCGGCGATCGGGGTCGAACCCACGAAGCTCAGTGCTTTCACTTCCGGCGCTTCGATCAGCGCATCCACCGCTTCCTTGTCGCCGTGCACCACGTTGAGGATGCCCTTTGGCAGGCCGGCTTCCAGCAGCAGCTGGGCAATGTACAAGGTCGAGCTTGGGTCACGCTCGGATGGCTTGAGGATGAAGGCGTTGCCGCAGGCAATGGCCAGCGGGTACATCCACAGCGGCACCATGGCCGGGAAGTTGAACGGGGTGATACCAGCAACCACGCCCAGCGGCTGGAAGTCGGACCAGGCATCGATGTTCGGCCCGACGTTGCGGCTGTACTCACCTTTCAACACTTCAGGCGCGGCGCAGGCAAACTCGACGTTCTCGATGCCACGCTTCAACTCGCCAGCAGCGTCTTCCAGGGTCTTGCCGTGCTCTTCGCTGATCATCTGCGAAATACGGGCTTCATTCTGCTCCAGCAGTTGCTTGAAGCGGAACATCACCTGGGCGCGCTTGGCTGGCGGGGTGTTGCGCCAGGCCGGGAAGGCGGCCTTGGCCGAGTCGATCGCTTCCTGCACGGTCGCGCGGCTGGCCAGCTCGACCTTGCGTACCGCCTGGCCGGTGGACGGGTTGAAGACATCGGCGGTGCGCTCACCCTTGGTAACCAGTTCGCCGTGAATCAGGTGCTGAACAATGCTCATGCAAAACTCCAGATAAAGAAGGTAGAGGCCGACGCACGAGGTGATCACGCGCCGGGCATCAAAATCGGAAAGATCAGTCGATCAGGTTCAGGGTTTCGCCGACGGCATCGAACAGGCGGTCCAGTTCCTGGGGCGTGGTGTTGAAGGTTGGGCCGAACTGCAGGGTGTCGCCACCGAAGCGGACATAGAAGCCCGCCTTCCACAGTTTCATCGCCGCTTCGTACGGGCGGACGATGGCATCACCGTCACGGGCGGCGATCTGGATGGCACCGGCCAGGCCGTAGTTACGGATGTCGACGATGTTCTTGGTGCCCTTCACGCCGTGCAGCAAATGCTCGAAGTGCGGCGCCAGCTCGGCGGCGGACTGCACCAGGTTTTCCTTCTGCAGCAGGTCCAGCGCGGCGATACCGGCGGCACAGGCGACCGGGTGGGCCGAGTAGGTGTAACCATGGGGAAATTCCACGGCGTAATCCGGGGTCGGCTGGTTCATGAAGGTCTGGTAGATCTCGCTGCTGGCGATCACTGCGCCCATCGGGATGGCGCCGTTGGTCACCTGCTTGGCGATGCACATCAGGTCCGGGGTCACGCCGAACGCTTCCGAGCCGGTCATTGCGCCCATGCGGCCGAAACCGGTGATCACTTCGTCGAAAATCAGCAGGATATTGTGCTGGGTGCAGATTTCACGCAGGCGCTTCAGGTAGCCCTTCGGCGGCGGCAGTACACCGGCAGAACCTGCCAGCGGCTCGACGATCACTGCAGCGATGTTGGAAGCGTCGTGCAGTTCGATCAGCTTGAGCATCTCGTCAGCCAAGGCGATACCGCCCTCTTCCGGCATGCCCTTGGAGAACGCGTTCACCGGCAGCACGGTATGAGGCAGGTGGTCGACATCGAGCAGCTGGCCGAACATCTTACGGTTGCCGTTGACCCCGCCCAGGCTGGTACCGGCAATGTTCACACCGTGGTAACCACGGGCACGGCCGATAATCTTGGTCTTGGTGGCCTGGCCTTTCAGGCGCCAGTAGGCACGCACCATCTTCAGCGCAGTATCGGCGCACTCGGAACCGGAGTTGGTATAGAAGACGTGGTTCAGGTTGCCTGGCACCAGATCGGCAATCTTCTCTGCCAGCTGGAACGACAGCGGGTGGCCGAACTGGAACGCCGGGGAGTAGTCCAGGGTACCCAACTGGCGGGTCACCGCGTCGGTGATTTCCTTGCGGGTGTGCCCGGCGCCGCAGGTCCACAGGCCGGACAGGGCATCGAAAATCTTGCGCCCTTGGTCATCGACCAGGTAGTTGCCTTCGGCCGCCACGATCAGGCGCGGGTCGCGCTGGAAATTACGGTTGGCGGTGTAGGGCATCCAGTGGGCATCCAGCTTGAGCTGGCTGGCGATACCGGCGGTAGCGGTTTCGGGCATGTTCATCGGCGGTTCCTCGAAAGACGATTAGGCAACGATGGATGTTGTTGCAGCTAAATTGGCACGCGGATAAAGTCTGAAAAAGCCTACATTTCTAATCTTCAGACAGGCCGTGACTAAACTAATGAACCGACGCCCCGATCCACTTGCCCAAGTCAGCGATTTCGACATCCGCCTGCTGAAAATCTACCGCAGCGTGGTCGAGTGTGGTGGTTTCTCAGCCGCTGAGAACGTGCTGGGCATTGGCCGTTCGGCCATCAGCCAGCAGATGAACGACCTTGAGCAACGCTTGGGCCTGCGCCTGTGCCAGCGCGGCCGAGCCGGCTTTTCGCTGACCGAAGAAGGCCGCGAGGTCTACCATTCGGCGCTGCAACTGCTTAGCGCGCTAGAAAGCTTCCGCACCGAGGTCAACGGGCTGCACCAGCATTTGCGTGGCGAGCTGAACATTGGCCTGACCGATAACCTGGTGACCCTGCCGCACATGCGTATCACCCACGCCTTGGCCGAGCTCAAGGACCGCGGCCCCGATGTGCGCATCCAGATCCGCATGATCGCCCCCAGCCAGGTCGAACATGGCGTGCTCGACGGCAGCCTGCACGTTGGCGTGGTACCGCAGACCAGCCCACTGTCGGGCCTGGAGTACCAGCCTTTGTACAGCGAGCGCTCATTGCTGTACTGCGCGGTTGGCCACCCGCTGTTCTACGCCGATGACCCGCAGATCGACGACGACCGCCTCAACAGCCAGGAAGCCATCACCCCCACCTTCCGCCTGCCAACGGAAATCCAGGCGCATTACCAGGCGCTGAACTGCACGGCCAGTGCTTCGGACCGCGAGGGCATGGCCTTCCTTATCCTTACCGGGCGCTACATCGGCTACCTGCCCGACCATTACGCTACCTTTTGGGTACAACAGGGCCGCTTGCGCGCACTCAAGCCGCGGGAACGCTTTTATGACCTGAGCCTGAGCTGGGTAACGCGCAAAGGCCGGCGGCCCAACCTGGTGCTGGAAAGCTTCCTCGAAAGCCTGGCTGCGACACGTTGATGCCAGTCTCTGCCGCAAATGCTTGTCACTTCGGCACAGGCAGGTAATCTTGTCCGACAGCCGCAGCCACTGACCCGTACGGAATCGTCCATGACCCTAGAAGTCCCTGCGCACCGCCTCTCTGCCTCGGGCAAGCCCGCGGGCCGCATCCGCCAGAAAAACGAGCAGGCCATTATCCAGGCCGCCGAAGACGAGTTCGCCCGCCATGGCTTCAAGGGCACCAGCATGAACACCATTGCCCTCAAGGCGGGGTTGCCCAAGGCCAACCTGCATTACTACTTCACCAACAAGCTGGGCTTGTACATTGCCGTGCTCAGCAACATCATCGAGTTGTGGGACAGCACCTTCAACGCCCTGAGCGTCGAGGACGAACCCGGTGAAGCGCTAAGCCAGTACATCCGCACCAAGATGGAGTTCTCGCGGCGCAACCCGCAAGCCTCGCGGATTTTCGCCATGGAAGTGATCAGCGGCGGTACCTGCCTGACCGAATACTTCAGTGCCGACTACCGCGAATGGTTCCGCGGCCGAGCGGCGGTGTTCGAGGCCTGGATGGAGGCCGGCAAGATGGACCGGGTCGACCCGGTGCACCTGATTTTCCTGCTGTGGGGCAGCACCCAGCACTACGCCGACTTCGCCACCCAGATCTGCCAGGTTACCGGCCGCAGCCGCCTGACCAAGCAGGACATGGAAGACGCGAGCAACAACCTTATCCACATCATTCTGAAGGGCTGCGGCATCAAGCCGGCTGCCTGACGGTCATTTATGCCTTCTACCTTGCTCGACCTGTGCGAATACCGCGAAGAAATCCGTAAGAGTCGCTTCATCACCTTGGCCGGGCCCATCAGCAGCCCCACCGAAGCAATGAGTTTCATCGAACGCCACAGCGACCTGGCCGCTACCCACAACTGCTGGGCCTGGAAGCTCGGCGCTCAGTACCGCAGCAGCGACGACGGCGAGCCCGGTGGCACTGCCGGGCGGCCGATCCTGGCGGCCATCGAAGCGCAGGACTGCGACCAGGTGGTGGTGCTGGTGATCCGTTGGTACGGCGGCATCCAGCTCGGTACCGGCGGCCTGGCCAGGGCTTACGGTGGCGGCGCCAACAAATGCCTGCAGCAGGCGCCCAAGCGGCTATTGGTGCAGCGAAGTGAATTTTCCTGCAGCTGC
Source organism: Pseudomonas sp. NPDC089407 (assembly GCF_044900445.1). Classification (NCBI taxonomy): domain Bacteria; kingdom Pseudomonadati; phylum Pseudomonadota; class Gammaproteobacteria; order Pseudomonadales; family Pseudomonadaceae; genus Pseudomonas; species Pseudomonas sp. NPDC089407. Next base: position 67,324 of record NZ_JBJDNB010000035.1, on the reverse strand, counting down.
AGCTTCAGCGAGTTGGCGCTGGTGAAACTGCGCTTGGCTGAGGTTGATGGCCTGGTGCTGGATGAACAATTCACAGCCAATGGCGTAGACCTGCTGATTGCCTTGGGTGAGGCGCACCTGGCGCCATTGCAGCAACAACTGGCCGACCTGAGCCGTGGGCGGATTTTGCTGGAAGCACGCTGAACATTGCCCACAACAACTGTGGGCCGGGCTGTGGATAAGCTTGGGGCACTTGCTTGTAGGCCAATGGTTTCAAGGCCCACAGAGGTTTGATCATATTTTGATCACTGTTTGATGACAGCTGCAAACTGCTGAAAGGTGGAGAGTTATCCCCAGCACGAGGCCAGACGAGTCTGCCGACCTCCGCCAGGGCTTGCACACAATAACTGTGGACCAGCCTGTGGATAACCCGTGCGCTAACAGACGAATCGCCCGGGCGGACAAGGGCGCGGCACTGCTGATCGTTTTTTAGCCAAACAGTGGGCAAGGCTTGAAATCGCTGGGGCTGCTTTGCAGCCCATCGCGACACAAGGCCGCTCCTACATGGGATCGCGTACTCCTGTAGGAGCGATGGGCCGCAAAGCGGCCCCCGTTTTGCACTATGCTCAATTCCTTTTTCCTGAATCGATAAAGGAATGTTGCTATGGCTAACTCAAAAACCGCACTCATCATCGGCGCCTCACGCGGGCTTGGCCTGGGTCTGGTACAACGCCTGGGCGAAGACGGCTGGAACATCACCGCCACCGTGCGCAACCCGCAGCAGCCCGGCGCCCTGGCGGATGTGGCAGGCGTGCGTATTGAACAACTGGAAATGAACGACACCGCCCAACTCGATGGCCTCAAGCAACGCCTGCAAGGCCAGGTATTCGACCTGGTATTCGTCAACGCTGGGGTCATGGGCCCACTGCCGCAAGATCTTGAAACCGTACAGAACAAAGACATCGGCGACCTGTTCATGACCAACGCCGTGGCGCCAATCCGCGTGGCCCGCCGCCTGGTCGGCCAGGTCCGCGAAGGCACTGGCGTACTGGCCTTCATGAGCTCGATCCTCGGCAGCGTGACTATCCCCGACGGCGGCGAAATCTGCCTGTACAAAGCCAGCAAGGCGGCACTGAACTCGATGATCAACAGCTTCGTCGTCGAACAACAACGCCCCGACCTGTGCGTGCTGGCCATGCACCCGGGTTGGGTGAAAACCGACATGGGTGGCGAAAACGCCGAGATCGACGTGCACACCAGCACCCGCGGCATGCTCGACCAGATCAATGCACAAAGCGGCAACGGCGGCCTGCGCTTCATCAACTACAAGGGCGAACCCTTGGTCTGGTGATTCACCCGGTCGCAGCCTGGCCGGGCGCAATGCCCGGCCGGCCCCTGTAGAATGGCGGCAACCGTACCTGATTGAGATAAGCCCCTATGTATGATTGGTTGAACGCCCTGCCCAAGGCCGAACTGCACCTGCACCTTGAAGGCTCGCTAGAGCCCGAGCTGCTGTTCGCCTTGGCCGAGCGCAACAAGATCGCCCTGCCCTGGGCCGATGTAGAAGCCTTGCGCAGTGCCTACGCTTTCAACAACCTGCAGGAGTTCCTCGACCTGTATTATCAGGGCGCCGACGTGCTGCGCACCGAGCAGGACTTCTACGACCTGACCTGGGCTTACCTGCAGCGCTGCAAGGCGCAGAACGTGATTCATACCGAACCGTTCTTCGACCCGCAGACCCACACCGATCGCGGAATCCCTTTTGAGGTGGTGCTCAACGGTATCAACCAGGCACTCAAGGATGGCCGCAAGCAACTGGGCATCAGCAGTGGCCTGATCCTCAGCTTCCTGCGCCACCTCAGTGAAGATGAAGCGCACAAGACGCTCGACCAGGCGTTGCCGTTCCGTGATGCATTCATTGCCGTAGGCCTGGACAGCTCGGAAATGGGCCACCCACCCAGCAAGTTCCAGCGCGTGTTCGACCGTGCCCGTAGCGAAGGCTTCGTCGCCGTTGCCCACGCAGGCGAAGAAGGCCCGCCCGAATACATCTGGGAAGCCCTCGACCTGCTGCAGATCAAACGCATCGACCACGGTGTACGCGCCATCGAGGACGAGCGCCTGATGCAGCGCATCATCGACGAGCAGATCCCACTGACCGTGTGCCCGCTGTCCAACACCAAGCTCTGCGTGTTCGACCACATGAGCCAGCACAACATCCTCGACATGCTCGAGCGTGGCGTGAAGGTCACAGTCAATTCGGACGACCCAGCCTACTTCGGCGGCTATGTCACAGAAAACTTCCACGCCCTGCACATACACCTGGGCATGACCGAAGACCAGGCCCGCCGCCTGGCGCAGAACAGCCTGGACGCCCGGCTGGCCTGATTGATGCGGCGGCGTTGCGTTCAACCGACCTGCAACGTCGCCACGCGGGCTATGCGATTGATCTGCTGGATGCCCAGCGGCGAGATATGCAGTGCCCGCGTGTCCTCGGCCTCGCGCATCCAGCCAGACTGCAGGAACAGCCTGAACAGGGCCTGACCCAACACCCCTCCCAAATGCGGCGCCTGGTCATTCCACTCGGTGCAGCGGCAGATCACGCAACCACGTTGCTGGTGTGGCGCCAACGCGTCGATGTAAACACCCACCAGGGCCAACTGCGCCCGCCCCTCATCACTGACCATCAACTGGCGGCCACTGCCTTCCAGCCAGCCGGCCACCACCATGCGGTGATACAACTCACTGGCCAGTTCCCCGCCCAGATGATCGCCACAGCGACGCGCCCGGCGCATCGACATGGGCAGCGGTGATACCGGCGCCTTGGCCCGCTCGCCCCTGACACTTTCCAGTTGCACGCTGGCCAGGGCCTCGACTGCCGCACCGACCTGCGGGGTAGCCAGGCGGAAGTAACGTTTGCGGCCACGTGCTTCGTGCCTTAGCAGACCGGCCGATGAAAGCAACGACAAGTGCGCGCAAGCCGACGACGACGTCAGGCCGGTCATTATCGCGAGCTCATTGGCCAGCCGCGGCGTGCCATCGATCAATGCCCACAACATGGCACTGCGCTTGGGGTCGGCCATCAGGCTGGCGATCTGGCTGATACTGCTGGCTGCGTTCATGTCCCTGTAACTCCCTGCAAGTTCACTGAGTGGATGCGATGGCCAACCCTGGCAGGGAAACGCCTCTCGCTGGCACTGGCCTGGGTGGGAGTATAAGCCGCAAAAAAGCCCATTCAGACGGCGCCACACCGCTGCGCCCTGGCCGAAAAGCCACTGGGTATGCCTACCCATGGCATGTGCAGAAACAGTGCATGCCGCCTGCCCGAAACCCAGCCAGCAAGCGCTGCGGCATACCCGGGCAGGGGCACAGGGCATTCGTCAGGAAAAAAACCTGCTGCAACTTCAGATGTGGCCGACAAGTACTTTCCCGAAGTAGCGCAAATCAAAGCGAAGGTTCTGCGTGCTTAGCGGCATTGCACCGCAAGCAGGAAAAGCGCTGAAACAGGTTACGTCAACCGCCAGTCAGAACGCTGACGTGGGGCATGGCAGCCAGAAAGACCAGCGCTACACTTGACCCGCTCCCCCCTTCTGGAGGTATGCCGCGATGAAAATTATCGTCAGTGCGTCGAGCCGAAACCCCGCCTGTCCCTGGCAGGTCGAGCTCGATCAACACGTGGTCAGTTTCCGCAGCGAGGCCGAGGCACGCGCCTTTGTCGCCACGCTGGAAACCCGCCTGCAGGCACCTCACCCGCTCACGCGGGAGCCTTGGCCTGCAAGCGTCGGGTCAACAGCGCGACACTGACCACCAGTGCCCCGCACAGGCTGATCACCAGCGCCATGGGTACCGCACTGCCATCGTGCAGCAGCCCGACCAAGGCCGCCGCACCTGCGGCAACGCTGAACTGTACGCAGCCCATCAGTGCCGAGGCACTGCCAGCCCGTGCCCCCTGCCCGCTCATGGCGCAGGCCGAGGCATTGGGGATGATGCAGCCAAGGCTGGCGATGCAGATGAACAGTGGCACCAGCAGCGGCCACAATTGCGCTGGTTTCAGCGCCGCCACAGCCAGCAGAACCAGGCCGGCCACCAGGTACAGCCACACTGCACGCGCCAGCAGGAAAGCCGGCCCGCGCTTGGCCAGCAAGCGGGCATTTACCTGTGCCACCAGGATAAAACCCGCCGCGTTGGTGCCAAACAGCCAGCCATAGTGCTCGGCCGGCACGTCATAGAGCTTGATGAACACGAAGGGCGAGCCGGCGATATAGGCGAACATGCCGGCAATGGCGATACCTCCGGTCAAGGCATGGCCAAGGAATACCCGGTCAGCCAGCAGGCGCAGGTATTGGCGCAAGGCGCCGGACAGCGGCTGACGCGGCATGTGCTCAGGCAGGCTTTCTGGCAGGCCCAGGCTGACCGCCAACAGGCAGCCGGCACTGAACAGGCTCAAGGCAAGGAAAATTGACTGCCAGCCGGCCACGTTCACCAGCACGCCGCCCAGCATCGGTGCCAGGATCGGTGCCAGGCCCATGACCAGCATCAGTTGCGAAAACACCTTGGCCGAGGCCACCGGGTCGCACTTGTCGCTCACGATCGCCCGCGACAGCACCATACCGGCACAGCCACCCAGCGCCTGGACGAAACGCGCCAGCACCAGCGTATCGAGGTTGGGGGCATAGGCGCAGGCCAGGGAGGCCAAGGTAAACAGGGTCACGCCGAACATCAGCGGTATACGCCGACCAAAGCGGTCAGCCACCGGCCCATAGGCCAGCTGGCCGATGGACAGGCCGAGGAAGTAGGCGGCCAATGTGGCTTGAACGTGTTTTTCATCGGTGGCGAACGCCTGCGCCATGGCCGGGAAGGCAGGCAGGTAAAAGTCGATCGCCAAGGGCCCGAACGCACTGAGTGCGCCCAGGATGAGTACCATTCGCAGGTTCATCAGGAATCCATAGCAGGCTAAGCAAGTGTGCAATTCTACCTGCTGTGGACCCTATCAATGTGAAAACATTTGCAACATAAGGGGCCGCTTCGCGCCCCAATCGCCGGCAAGCCAGCTCCCACAGGTACTGCATAGCCTTCAGACCCAACGCGATACTGGTGGGAGCTGGCTTGCCGGCGATTGGGCCGCAAAGCGGCCCCGGGCCTCACGCCACCTCGGCCTGATAACCTTCATCCCGAATAGCCGTCAGAATCTGCTCCTGCGCCAATTCACTCTGCACACGCACCTGCTTTGCCGCCAGATCGATCTCGACCTTGGCCGCTGCATCCTGCTCCTGCACCGCGCGGGTCACGGCTTTCACGCAATGGCCACAGGTCATGCCTTGTACGTTGAACACTTGCATGGGTTGTCTCCTTCAGGTTTTCCACGAGTTTCAAGCTTGCCATCAGGGCAAGGTCAAGCCCTGCCGCAACACACGGGGTGGAAATCCGCGCCCGCGTCGGCCAAGCTGCGCTTTGGGAAGTCAGGCAAGCAGGAGATTCATCATGTTCAGGGCAGCATTGGGCCTCGTCGGGCTATTGAGCGCACTGGCTGCAGTGCCACCGGCCAGCGCCGAGGGCAACTCGGCCTACAGCGTACTGATCATTTCCCGGGAGCGCCTGGAGGTGGCCACCAGCTGCGAAATCGGCGTGTACCTCAACGACCAGCTTTCCGGGCGCGTGTTCCAGGAACAGTCCACCTCGTTCAACCTGCCGCCTGGCCCGGTGGATGTACGCCTGCGCCTGCTGCCTGGGCAAATGCCAGGTTGCGCTGCGGGTATCGAGGACCAACGCAGCACGCGTTTGAACCTGCAGGCGGGCCAGATCAACAAATACCGCATCGCCATGGGGCAATATGGGCTGGAGTTGAAGCGCGCCGATCTGGGCTATTGACCTTCCCTGCGTGGCAAGGTTGATGCTGGAGCCCTGTCCAAGGAGGAGAGCCATGCCCGCATCCACCACCTACGACCTGCCGATCTCCGGCATGACCTGCGCCAGCTGTGCTGGCCGGGTCGAGCGCGCCCTGCGCAAGGTCACCGGCGCTGAACAGGTCAGCGTCAACCTTACCACTGAAAAAGCCCGGGTCCAGGCCCCGGCCAACAGCCTGCAGGCCTTGGTCGACGCCGTACGCGAAGCCGGTTACGGCGTGCCTACCCGCACCGTCGAACTGCAGGTCGGCGGCATGACCTGCGCCAGTTGCGCGGGCCGTGTAGAGCGCGCCCTCGGCAAGTTGCCCGGGGTCGAGCAGGTTAGCGTCAACCTGGCCAGCGAGCGTGCGCACCTTGTGGTGCTCGCGGCCCTCGACGACAACCTGCTGATCGAAACGGTACATAAAGCCGGCTACAACGCCAGCCTGCCGCAAGCCGGCAAGGACGACCAAGGTGCTGCCCAGCGCCGCCTGCGCAATGAGCGCCTGGCCGTCGGTGCCGCGTTGCTGCTGGCGCTGCCGCTGGTGCTGCCGATGCTGGTGCAGCCCTTCGGCCTGCACTGGATGCTACCCGCCTGGGCGCAATTCCTGCTGGCTACGCCCGTGCAATTCATTCTCGGCGCACGCTTCTATGTCGCTGCCTGGAAAGCCGTGCGCGCCGGCGCGGGCAACATGGACCTGCTGGTGGCCCTGGGCACCAGTGCCGGGTATGGCCTGAGCCTGTATCAATGGGCACAGGCCCCTGCCGGCATGGCCCCGCATTTGTATTTCGAAGCCTCGGCCGTGGTGATTGCCCTGGTGCTGCTGGGCAAGTACCTGGAAAGCCGCGCCAAACGCCAGACCGCCAGTGCCATTCGCGCCCTTGAGGCCCTGCGCCCGGAGCGCGCCGTACGTGTGGTCGACGGCCAGGAAGAAGACGTGGCCATCACCCAGCTGCGCCTCGGTGACTGGGTGCTGGTCAAACCCGGCGAGCGCTTCCCGGTCGATGGGGTGGTCGAGGACGGCAGCAGCCATGCCGATGAGGCCCTGATCAGCGGCGAGAGCCTGCCGGTGCCCAAGCAGCCCGGCGACAGCGTCACCGGTGGCGCCATCAACGGCGAAGGCCGGTTGTTGGTTCGCACCGAAGCGCTGGGCACCGAGACCGTGCTGGCACGCATCATCCGCCTGGTCGAAGATGCCCAGGCCGCCAAGGCGCCGATCCAGAAGCTGGTCGACCGGGTCAGCCAGGTGTTCGTACCGGCCGTGCTGGTACTGGCACTGATTACCCTGGTTGGCTGGTGGCTGGCCGACGCGCCGCTGGAAACCGCACTGATCAACGCCGTCGCCGTGCTGGTCATCGCCTGCCCTTGTGCCCTAGGCCTGGCGACACCTGCGGCGATCATGGCAGGTACCGGCGTCGCTGCCCGCCACGGCATCCTGATCAAGGACGCGGAAGCGCTGGAGCGTGCCCATGCCGTCAACCGCGTGGTGTTCGACAAGACCGGCACCCTCACTTCCGGCAGCCCACGGGTGGTCCACAGCCAGGCTCAGGATGGCAACAGCGCCGACCTGCACCGCCTGGCGGGTGCCCTGCAGCGTGGCAGTGAACACCCACTGGCCAAGGCCGTACTGGATGCCTGTGCCGAGCAAGGGCTGGACGTGCCTAATGTTACCGACAGCCAATCGCTGACCGGGCGCGGCATAGCCGGGCGCGTCGAAGGCCGCGAGCTGGCGTTGGGCAACCGCCGCCTGCTCGACGAAAGCGGGCTGCTTCCGGGCGACCTGGCCGCCAAGGCCCAGGCCTGGGAAGCCGAGGGGCGTACCCTGTCGTGGCTGATCGAACGCGGCAGGGAACCACGGGTGCTAGGCCTGTTCGCCTTTGGTGACAGCCTCAAGCCCGGCGCCGCTCAGGCCATCGATACCTTGCATGCGCAACACATCAGCAGCCATCTGCTAACCGGCGACAACCGCGGCAGTGCCAAGGTGGTGGCCGATGCCTTGGGCATCGACGATGTTTATGCCGAAGTGCTACCCGCCGACAAGGCCGCGACAGTGGCAGCACTCAAGCAGAACGGCGTGGTCGCCATGGTCGGCGACGGCATCAACGATGCACCGGCACTGGCCGCCGCCGACATCGGCATCGCCATGGGTGGCGGCACCGACGTGGCCATGCAGGCGGCCGGTATCACCCTGATGCGGGGCGACCCGCGCCTGGTGCCTGCCGCGCTGGAAATCAGCCGCAAGACCTACGCTAAAATCCGTCAGAACCTGTTCTGGGCATTCATCTACAACCTGATCGGTATCCCGCTGGCTGCGCTGGGCTACCTCAACCCGGTACTGGCTGGCGCCGCCATGGCCTTGTCCAGCGTCAGCGTGGTCAGCAATGCGCTGTGGCTGAAGACGTGGAAGCCCACCCGTGATACCCAGGAGACGCCATGAACATCGGCCAGGCCGCCCGCCGCAGCGGGCTCAGTACCAAGATGATCCGTTACTACGAGTCCATCGGCCTGCTCAAGCCGGCCACGCGCAGCGACAGCGGCTACCGCCTGTACCGTGAAGAAGACTTGCACAGCCTGGCGTTCATCAAGCGCTCTCGCGACCTGGGCTTTTCCCTTGAAGAGGTCGGCAAGCTGCTGACCCTGTGGCAGGACCGCCAGCGCGCCAGCGCCGACGTGAAGGCGCTGGCCATGCAGCACGTCGATGAGCTGAACCGGCGCATCGAAGAGTTGGTGAGCCTGCGCGATACCTTGAGCGAGCTGGTTTCACATTGCCAGGGCGACGACCGACCCGACTGCCCGATACTGAAGGACCTGGCCAACGGCGCTGCGCGCAATTGCTGCCATTGAAGCGTTCGCCGTGTTTTGGTATGCCATATACGACCAAACGCGACCGATTAGTCACTAGCTGCGACTTTCTCCAACAAATAAGGGCGTTTTCCTACATAAAACCCGGAAGCTGCCGACACAAAAGCTACCTGCCTCGTGTGTCTACAAATAAAAAATTCCGGGAGCGTCGATGAACATCAAACAGAAACTGACCTGGGCATTCGCGGTCATCGCCGGCTTGCCCATCGTCCTTGTCGCCACGCTGGTAGTGGTCAACCTGCGCGGCGAAGCCCGCGATGGATTCCTTGACGGCAGCAGCCGGGAAATCCGCCAGGTGAGCAACGCGATGAACATCTTCTTCCAGGGTATCAACCAGAACGTCGAGTACATGGCAGCACAGCCGCTGGTGGCGGCTACCGGCGGCGAGTTGAACAAATACATGAGTGCCACGCCGGACTACCAGCTGGGTGACCATGCCAGCAAGCTGTTGGACTTCATGACCCGGCTGGCCACTTCGCATCCCAGCTACGCCTACCTGTCCTACGGGGTGAGCGACGGCGGTTACGTCGGCTGGCCCGCCGGGCAGAAATTTGTCAGTTACGACCCACGCACCCGCCCCTGGTACCAACTGGCCATGGCCAACCCTGGCAAGACCTTGCGTACCGGCGCGTACTACTGGGCTGCCGATGACGCCGTGCTGGTCAGCACTGTGCGTACCGTCGCCAACCAGCTGGGCAACCCCGGCGGCGTAGTCAACGTCGACGTCTCGCTCAAAGGCCTCACCGAGATCGTTCAGCAGATCAAACTGGGTGAGAGCGGCTACGTGCTGCTGGTGGAAAACAACGGCAATGTGCTGGTTGACCCACGAGACGCCAAGCATAACTTCAAACAGCTCGCCAGCTTTGGCGACGGTTATGCCGAGCTGGCAAAGCAGGGTAAGGGGCTCGTCGAGGTGGAACTGGATGGCGTGCGCTACATGGCCAACATCTACCCCGATGAACAGCTGGGCTGGACCCTGATCGGCCTGATCGAACAAAGCGAAGTGATGCAGACCACCACCCGGCTGACCTGGCTGATCGGCATCATCGCCGTGGTGCTGGCGGCGCTGTTCGCCGTGGTCGGCGCGGCATTCGCCAAGCTGATCGTGCGCCCGATCAACAGCGTCACCCATGGCCTGGAAGACATTGCCCAGGGTGAGGGCGACCTGACGCGCAACCTGGAAATCCGTGGCCGTGACGAAACGGCGCAACTGGCCAGCTGGTTCAACCAGTTCCTTGGGGCCATTCGCAGCCTGATCCATCACATTGGTGCGGCCGCCGGCAAGATCCTCAGCACCTCGACCAGCTCGACCCGCGTGTCCAGCGACATGGCCGAGGCCGCTGGCCGTCAACGCGAAGCCGTGGACATGGTGTCCACTGCCTTCCACGAAATGGTTGCCACCGCCAACGAGGTCGCCCGTTCCTGCAGCCAGGCGGCGCAATCCGCCGACAGCGGCCAGCAACAGGCCCGCGAAGGCCAGCAGCAGATCGATGCCGCAGTACACAGTGTCGACCGCCTCAGCCATGAGATCGAGCAGTCGGCGCAGTCGATCCAGCAGCTGGAACGTGACAGCAACGCCATCCAGTCGATCCTCGGCACTATCCGCTCGATTGCCGAGCAGACCAACCTGCTGGCATTGAACGCTGCCATCGAAGCGGCTCGCGCCGGTGAACAGGGCCGTGGCTTTGCCGTAGTGGCCGACGAAGTGCGTGCGCTGGCCAAGCGTACTGCGGACTCGACTGCAGAGATCGATGGTTTGCTGGGCAACCTGGCCAGCCGCACGGCCGAAGTGGCCGAGCAAATGCATGCCAGCCTGGAGGTTTCGCAGCAGTCGGTGAGCCGCATCGGCTTGGCGCGAGACAGTTTTGGGCAGATCCGTGAGTCGGTGGATGTGATTCGCGACATGAACACGCAGATTGCAACGGCGGCGGAGGAGCAGCACCAAGTGGCCGAGGACATCAACCGCCACATCAGCCAGATTCACGGCGATGCGCAGCTGGTGGCCGAACTGGCACAGGCGGCGCGCGTGGACTCGGAGAGCCTGGCCGGGTTGTCCAATGAGCTGGATGCGCTGGTGCGCAGGTTCCGTACCTGATGATGTATAACCTGTGCCGGCCTCTTCGCGGCTAAAGCCGCTCCTACAGGGGTTCGCGTTACCTTGTAGGAGCGGCTTCAGCCGCGAAGAGGCCGGCACAGGCAACCCACCCCTAAAACTTCAACTCCCCAGGCGTCGCTCCAAACAGCTGCTTGAACGCCGCAATGTACGCCGACGTGGAGTCGTACCCACACCCTAACGCCGCTTCGGTCACATTCTCCCCCGCCTCCAGCAACGCCAGCGACGACAACAGCCGCATGCGCTGGCGCCAGTTGCGAAAGCTCAACCCCGTTTCACGCTGGAACAGCCGCATCAGCGTCTTTTCCGAACACCCCAGCTCCCGCGCCCATTGCTGCAAGGTCTGCGGCTGGTCCGGTGCGGCGATCAAACCATTGCACAGCGCCAGCAACCTTGGGTGGCGGGGCAACGGCAGCGAAAAGCCGACCTCCGGCAAGGTGCGCAACTGATCGAGCAACACCGCCACCAAGCGCGCCTCGGCGCTGTCGCCCTCCGGGTAGTCAGCTGGAAACAGGCAGAACTGCTTGATCAACTCACGCGCCAGCGGGGTCACTTCCAACACCCGGCATTGCTCTGCAGCCCACGGGCAGGCGTCACGGCGCACATACAGGCTGCGCATCTCGGCCTGCATCGAAGTGACCACCTCGTGTTCGGCATCAGCCGGGATCCACACCCCCCACTGCGGTGGTGCGAAGTAACTGCCTTCGTCGGTGTACACACCGAGTACGCCGCTGATGGCGTAGGAGAACTGCACCCAGTCATGCTGGTGGCGGGTGGTCCAAGACCCGGCGCCGAGGCTTTCGGCGCGGGCATACAGGGGCCTGGGCAGGTGGTCCAGTTCAGGGATGGGACGGGGCTGTCCGATGATCGGCATGGCGGTTTCTTGTAGTTCTGAGCAGACAAGCCTAACAGCTGGGGGTAAGCCTGTGAGATCTGTGTGGCCTTAGTCGCGGGTAAACCCGCTCCTACAAGTGAAGCGCCGACCTCCAGGACAGCGCAGTCCCTGTAGGAGCGGGTTCACCCGCGAAGAAGGCCACACAGATCTAACAGGCAATCAACGCTCAACGATGACAGTCACCCCCTGCCCACCCGCCGCACAGATTGAAATCAGCCCCCGCCCCTTCCCCGCCGTCGCCAGCAACTTCGTCAGGTTGGCCAGTATCCGCCCCCCAGTCGCTGCAAATGGGTGCCCGGCCGCCAGCGAGCTGCCCTTGACGTTGAGCTTGCTGCGGTCAATCGCCCCAAGCGGTGCGTCCAGCCCCAACTTATCCCGGCAATAATCAGCATCCTCCCAGGCCTTGAGCGTGCACAGCACCTGGGCAGCGAAGGCTTCATGAATTTCGTAGTAGTCAAAATCCTGCAACGTCAGGCCGTTGCGCGCCAGCAAACGCGGCACGGCGTACACCGGCGCCATCAACAGCCCTTCGCGGCCGGTAACGAAGTCCACCGCTGCCGTTTCGCCATCGACCAGATAGGCCAACACCGGTAGCCCTTGCTGTGCCGCCCATTCCTCACTGCCCAGCAGCACCAGCGAAGCACCATCGGTCAGCGGCGTAGAGTTGCCTGCAGTCAGCGTACCCAGGCCGCTTTTATCGAAAGCGGGTTTGAGTTTGGCCAACTGCTCAAGGGTCAGGTCCGGGCGCAGGTTGTTGTCGCGGGTCAGCGACAAGAACGGTGTCAGCAGGTCGTCCTGCCAACCCATACGCAGCAGCCAGCTTCCGGTGGCTGTGCAACGCCAGTTCATCCTGCTCGGTGCGGCCTATGTGCCAGGCCTGGGCCATGCGCTCGCAATGCTCGCCCATCGATAGCCCGGTGCGCGGCTCACCGTTGCGGGGCAATTCGGGTTTCAAATGGTGCGGGCGCAGTTGCAGGAAGGGCTTGAGCCGCTCACCCAGGCTTTTGCCACGATTGGCCTGCAGCAGGATGTTACGCAGGCCTTCGTTGACCGCAATCGGCGCGTCGGAGGTGGTGTCGACACCGCCGGCAATACCACTGTCGATCTGCCCCAGGGCAATTTTGTTGGCCACCAGCAGCGCCGCCTCAAGGCCCGTGCCGCAGGCCTGCTGGATGTCGTAGGCGGGGGTCTGCGGCGCCAGGCGCGAACCCAGCACGCATTCACGGGTCAGGTTCATGTCACGCGAATGCTTGAGCACTGCGCCCGCCACCACCTCGCCCAGGCGCAGCCCATGCAGGCGATAGCGCTCGATCAGCCCTTCAAGGGTCACGGTCAGCATCGCCTGGTTGCTGGCCGTGGCGTAGGCACCGTTGGAGCGGGCGAAAGGGATTCGGTTGCCGCCCAGGATCGCAACCCGGCGAAGTGAACGCATGTGCTTGTTCCTCCTGAAACAATTTGAACCGTACAGCCTAGGTGTTTTTACCCAGGGCGAACGACCTTGCCACAAAGTTGGTCCACACTTTCAAGCTTGCCTTTGCGGAGACCCACTCATGAGCGATCGCTACCTCGGCTTTGCCAACACCCACCTCGGCCGCCGCCTCGTGGATGCCCTTGGCCTGCCACACCCGGCGCCGCTGGAGCGCTGGCAGGCAGGCCGCCTGCGCCCGGTGGAAGGGGCACTGGTACTGGGCGGCGGGCCACTGGCGGGCCAGGTAGAAGCCATCGCACAGCGCCTGACCGACGAGGTCTACCGTTTCAATACCGACAACCTGCAGGCCGAAGCCTGGGTGGCCGGCCTTGGGCCGAAGATCAAGGCAGCAGTGTTCGATGCCAGTCATCTTTCCGACAGCGATGCCTTGAAGCAGTTGCGCGAATTTTTCCAGCCGCTGCTGCGCAGCCTTGCCCCTTGCGCCCATGTCGTGGTGTTGGGCCGTGCGCCGGAAAGCCTCGACAACCCACTGGCCAGCATCGCTCAGCGTGCCCTTGAGGGCTTCAGCCGCTCGCTGGCCAAGGAACTGCGCAATGGCGCAACCGCCCAGCTACTGTATGTCGGCCAAGGCGCAGAAGACGAACTGGAAGGTGCCCTGCGCTTCTTCCTCTCGCCCAAGAGTGCGTTTATCTCCGGCCAGGTACTGCGCCTGCAAGCATGCGCCAGCCAGGTCGATGACTGGACCCGCCCGCTGGGCGGCCGCCGCGCACTGGTCACCGGCGCTGCACGCGGTATCGGCGCAGCCATCGCGGAAACGTTGGCACGTGACGGTGCCGATGTGCTGCTGCTGGACGTGCCACAGGCCAGCCAGGACCTCGACGCACTCGCGGCCCGGCTAGGCGGTAAAGCGCTGCCGCTGGATATCTGCGCCAGCGACGCAGCCACACAATTGCTGGCTGCCCTGCCCGACGGCATCGACATCGTCGTGCACAACGCTGGCATCACACGAGACAAGACCCTGGCCAACATGACGCCGGAATACTGGGACGCGGTGCTGGCGGTGAACCTCAAGGCGCCGCAGGTGCTGACCCAGGCGCTGTATGACGGCGGCGCACTGAGCGAAAACGCACGCATCACCCTGTTGGCCTCGGTCAGCGGCATCGCCGGCAACCGCGGGCAGGCCAACTATGCCGCGAGCAAGGCCGGGCTGATCGGCCTGGCGCAGGCCTGGGCGCCGCGCTTGGCCGAACGCGGTGGCAACATCAATGCCGTGGCACCCGGTTTTATCGAAACCCACATGACCGCAGCCATGCCCATGGGCCTGCGCGAGGCCGGGCGGCGCTTAAGTTCGCTGGGCCAGGGCGGTCGCCCGCAAGATGTCGCCGAAGCTATCGCCTGGCTCAGCCAACCAGGCTCCGGGGCAGTCAATGGCCAGGTACTGCGGGTCTGCGGTCAGGCATTGATGGGGGCCTGAACATGAGTCGACCATGGCACGACCTGCACAGCCCGGCGGACCGGGCCAGCCTGTACCTGCGTGCGGCCAGCAAGCGCAAGATAAGCGGTGACCGCTTGCCGGACGCAGGCCTGCGCTGCTTCATCCGGGTTCAGCCGGATAACCTGGCCGCCTACCGCAAGCTTTGCCACTTCCCGGACGATGGACGTTTACCGGGCACTTACCCCCATGTCATGGCGTTCACCCTGCAGTTGCAGTTGATGACGGCCCACGACTTCCCCTTCCCGCTGCTGGGCCTGGTGCACCTGTACAACCGCATCGAGGTACTGCGACCGCTGGGCGCTGTCGAAGGGCTGCGCTTGGCGGTGTACGCACACAACCTGCAGCCACATGCCAAGGGGGGTACCTTCGACCTGGTGACCGAGGCCGAAGACGGTATCGGCCTGCTCTGGCGCGAAACCAGCCGCATGCTGGTGCGTGGGCTGAAGCTGGAGGGCGAGCCCGGTGAACGTGCTGACGACGAGCCTGAAATTTTGCCAGAGGCCACCCGCTGGTACGCCGACAGTGACATCGGCCGGCGTTATGCCAAGGTGTGCGGGGACTACAACCCGATCCACCTCAGCGCTGTGAGCGCACAGTTGTTTGGCTTCCCCACGGCCATTGCCCATGGCATGTGGACCAAGGCCATGGCCCTGGCAGCGTTGCGCGGGCACCTGCCGCACAGTGGTTATGCCTTTGAGGTGGATTTTCGCAAGCCAGTAAGGTTGCCGTCGGAGGTGGTGCTCAGTGCCAGTGAAGCGGGGCCTGCGGGGGTGCTGCGGCTGGATGGGCATGGGGAAGTGCTGCATATGCTCGGGCGCTGGGATCGGCTTTAGGGCCTCATCGCCGGCAAGCCAGCTCCCACAGGGCGCGATCCCTGTGGGAGCTGGCTTGCCGGCGATTGGGCCGCAAAGCGGCCCCCCTTGCTTTGCATCGGGCCTGGGCAGAAGCTATGCAGCATTAGGAGACCCCCGATGAACCTGCAAGAACTCACCCAACGCCTGCACCAGATACGTGACAACAATGACTGGCGCGGCTTCCACAGCCCGAAGAACCTGGCCATGGCCGCCAGCGTCGAAATGGCCGAACTGGTAGAAATCTTCCAGTGGCTGAGCGAAGAACAATCGCGTCAGCTACCCGCCGACAAACTGGCCCACGCTGGCCAGGAAGTCGGTGATGTGGTGCTTTACCTGTTGCTGCTGTGCAGCGAACTGGGCCTGGACATGGACCAGGTGGTGCGGGCCAAGCTGGCCGACACCGAAAGGCGCTTCGCCCGATGAACGACCGTCATTTCGATGAGCTGGCCACGCGTTTTGCCGAGAAGATCTACGGCGGCGCCAAGGGTGCAATCCGCCTGGCCGTCCTGCAGGCGGACTTGGCCGAAGCACTGCCCGACCGCCCGTTGCGCATCCTCGACATCGGCGCTGGCTTGGGCCACATGGCCCTGTGGCTGGCCCAGCGCGGCCACCAGCTGACCCTGGCCGAACCCGCCGCCCCCATGCTCGACGGCGCACGGGCACGCTTTGCCGAAGCCGGCCAAACGGCCACGTTCATCCAGGCCCCCTGGCAAGACCTGCTCGGCCAACTGACCGAGCCCTACGACTTGGTGCTGTGCCACGCCGTGCTCGAATGGCTGGCCGAACCCGAGAGCATCCTGCCCGTGCTGCACCAACTCACCGCCTCCGGTGGCTGGTTGTCGCTGGCCTTCTACAACCGCGATGCGCTGGTCTACCGCAACCTGCTCAAGGGCCATTTCCGCAAGTTGCGCAGCAACCGCCTGGAAGGTGAAAAGCAGAGCCTTACCCCGCAAAAACCGCTTGATCCACGCGAACTCAAGGCGCAACTTGAACCTATGTGGCAGGTAGAAAGCGAAAGCGGCGTGCGGGTGTTCCACGACTACATGCCCAAGGAATTCCAGGGCAAGGCCGAGTTGCTCGACCTGCTGGAAATGGAACTGGCCTACCGCCGCCACCCCGGCTTCGCCGGGCTTGGCCGTTACCTGCACTGGGTTTGCCGCCCCCGTTGACCCGCCCGCCGGGAGGAATACATGCCGTACCGTCTGTTGTGCCTGGCCCTGTTGCCATTTGCCTTGGCTGGCTGCCAGGGCAGCAACCCGTATGTGGCCAGCAGCCGGCCACTGCCACCGGCCCCTGCCCAGGCGGCCAACACCTTCGACGCCAGTGCCTACCCGGCGCCCGCCCGCGACTACGGGCACTACCGCAGCTGGAGCTGGCGCGATAACCGGTTGCCCAGCGGCTCGGCCAATGCCGACCCTGCACAGCTGGCCGATGCCGTCAGCGGCGCACTCGACCAACATGGCCTGCGCCCCGCCCGCGGAGGCCCCGGGGACTTGCTGGTGAGCGCCGACATGCGCCTGGAAAAGCGCCTGCGCCAGGTGCGTGACTACGACAGCTACGACCCCTACTACGGCCCCTACCCCTACGGCAGCGTTGGCTATGGCGGTTACCGCAACGGCTACGGCGGCTATGCCAGCGTGCCCATCGTGCGCACCTACGAGGTGGAGGTGATGGTAGTGCGCATCGACCTGTACGACGCCCGCAGCGGCCAGCCGGTATGGAGCGCCAGCGCCGAAAGCGGCAGCGACAAGGACTCGCCGCGCGAACGCGAAAGTGCCGTGCGCGATTCTGTGCACAAGGCGCTCAGCGGCTATCCTCCCAGTTAACAGCTAACGGAGAACCATCATGTTGCGCCGTCTCGTTCTACTGTCATTCGCATTATTGCTGGCGGCCTGTTCCAGCAATAACGTCCAGCAGGATTTCGACGCCAGCCGCGATTTTGCCGCCTATCGCAGCTGGGCGTGGCAAGAACCGGGCCTGCAGTACCGCCCGGACGACCCACGGATCAAGAGCGACCTCACCGAACAGCGCATTCGCCAGGCGGTCGCCGACCAGCTCGACCAGCGCGGCCTGCGGCCGGTACAAGGCGGCGCGCGGCCTGACCTGACCGTACGCACCTACCTGATCGTCGAACAGCGCCAGCAGCAGATCACCACCAATTACGGCGGTGGCTGGGGTGGCTATTGGGGCGGCTATTGGGGTGGCCCGATGTACAACGAAACCCGCAGTGTCGACTACAAGGTCGCCACCATTCAGGTCGACATGTTCGATGGGCGTGATGGCAAGCTGGTATGGCGCGGCAGTGCCGAGCAGATCATGAACAACTACCCGCCAAGCCCCGAGGAGCGCAACAGCGCCATTCACAACACCGTCTCCAAGGTACTGGCCAATTACCCGCCGGGCAGCAAGAAATAAGTTGTAACGCGTTTTTGTAGGAGCGGCCTTGTGTCGCGATGGGCCGCAAAGCGGCCCCCGTAGTTCAGTGTTGAAGCATAAATCGCCGGGGCCGCTTTGCGGCCCATCGCGACACAAGGCCGCTCCTACAAGGGATCGCATAAAACCTGTGTCAGCTACGACAGAATCCATTCCGAGTACGCCTTTTTCCGTTGCAAGCCCTACTCCCTCGCACGTTCGCGTCTATCTTCAGTTAAGGAAACCTGACTGACCGGGTAGAAGTGTTCAACTTTTGGGAAAGGCGACCTGCCAATGCAAAGCATTGTTCTCCTGCTGTGGCTTGCCTTGTGCTCCGAACAGGATGTGCGCCAACGCCAGATCTCCGACATGCTCACCTTGGGCGTGGCCACCTGTGCCCTGGTCTGGCTGTTCGCCACCGGCCACAGCTGGATCGGCGCCGATGCCAGCGATGCCGGATGGGCGCTGGCCATTGTCATGCTGCTGACCCTGCCCGGCTACATGCTCGGCCGCTTCGGTGCCGATGACGTCAAGCTGATGGGCGCACTGGCCTTGGCCACCAGCCCGCAATACGTACTTGGCACGTTCATCGGGGCCGGTTTCAGTGTGCTGGCCTGGCTGCTTACCCGCCGGCGCCTGTGGCTGCTGCTCAACCCCAAGGTAAAGAAGCGTTTGCAGGCCCTGACCGAAGAAATGGGCGACAAGCAGGCGTTCGTACCCTATGTGCTCGCGGGCTTTCTTCTGACCGCCGTATGGATCCAATAACCCTTCCTGTGGTCCGATGCCTTGTACAGACCTTGTACATATCCGCTTCGTGGGTCTACTTTTAATACTGCCAGAGCGTCTGGCCCGGGAGCAGGGCCGCATACGAACAGGGAGTTGATCGTGTCGAGACCAGTGAGTGAAGTGAAGGTGTTGGTGGTGGATGACCAAACGGTCATCGTCGAACAACTGTGTGAATTCCTCGAAAACAAGGGCTATGCCTGCGTACCCGCCCACTCGACTGACGAAGCCATCGAGCGCTACATGGCAGACCCGGCCATTGGTCTGGTCATCTGCGACCTGCACATGCCGGAGCGGGACGGCATTGAACTGGTGCGCGCCTTGAAAGAGGTCAACGGTAGCCAGCGCCTGTTCGAGGCCATCATGTTGACCGGGCGTGCCGAGAAACAGGACGTGATCCGCGCGCTGCGCGAGGGCTTTGCCGACTATTACCAAAAGCCGATGGACCTTGAGGAACTGCTCGATGGCGTACGCCGACAGGAAGAAGCCTTGCTGGAGCGCCAGCGCAACTTCCGTGACCTGGGTGGGTTGAACCAGCGCTTGCAGGATCTTGCCGATTCAGTGGACGAGTTGTACCAGGACCTGGAAAAAGCCCGTGGGCAGGGCATGCATCGTCGTGCCACCGATGTGGAGGAAAGCGAGAGTGAGCTGCCGGCGGCGTTCGAGAAGCTGTCACCTCGGCAGTTGGAGGTGGCTCGCCTGGTGAGCAAGGGCAAGACCAATTACCAGATTGCCTGTGAACTGGGGATTACCGAGAACACCGTGAAACTGTATGTATCGCAGGTGTTGCGCTTGACGCATATGCACAACCGGACCCAGCTGGCACTGGCGCTGACGCCCAGCTCGTCGCCGGTGCATCAGCGATTTACCACGCACTGAAGGGTTGGCCATTTTGGGGCTGCTTTGCAGCCCGATCGCGACACAAGGCCGCTCCTACAGGGGACCGCGTACATCCTGTAGGAGCGGCCTTGTGTCGCGATTGGGGCGCAAAGCGCCACCCTACATTTGAAGACCAATACTCAAGGTAAGCCGAGGCCCACGGTCCAGGCTGTCCAATGCCACATCCGCCAGCGGTTTGGCGAGCTCCAGCGCCACATTGAACCAGCGCTCATCCGCCACCCGCACACCCAGCGCCGCCGAAGCCAGGTGGGCATCCTGCACCGGCCCACGGTTATGCCAGGCCTGCGCCGCATCCACCACCGCATAGGGTTGCACCAGCCAGCGGCCACGCACGCTGTAATTCACCTCGTAAGCCACACCCCAGCCCTTGTCCCCGTCCGCCTGGTCACGCGGGTAGCCTCGCCCGAAGTGCTGCCCGCCAAAGCCCGCCCGTTCGCTGTCGGGCAGCCGGTCATCACTCCAGTACAACGCCCCAGACACCACGCCCTGCCAGTTGTCCGCCAGCGCGTCGCTCTGTAAACCCGAAAGCCGCAGACGCAAGAAGTCCAGGTCGTAGTCGGCATCGCTGCGCGCCCCCAGGTACTCCAGGCCCTGATAGACCCCGGCACTGACGATGCGCAAACGCCCCGGCTCGACCTTGCGCCATTCCCCTTCGAACGACAGCGCACGTACGTAGGTGTCGTAATCCTGATTCGAGGGCAAGTCCTCGTCGTGCTCACTGACCGCATACACGTGCCCCTGCACCGCCAACCACTCATCCGCCTTGACGATCACCGGCTGGCGCAGGCCGATCGCATAGCGCTCGCTGTCGCGCTTGCGGGTGATGTCACGGCCATCGTCCAGGCGTATGCGCGTGCCAGGCTCGCTGCGGTAGCGCGAGGCCGACAGCAACAGTTGGCTAGCAGCGGCGTCCAGGTACTGGCTGTAGTCCAGCCGCTGGTATTTCACCTGGTCATCACCCGGTGGCAGCAGCCCGCTGGCGGTGAGCTGTTCGCCGTAGCGGGTCTCGGCATTGCTGCTAGCCGTGAACAACGCCTGCACATCGTCGCGGTTGGCATCGGCCACAGTGACAGCCGTGCTGAACGGCTTGCGCCGCACATGAAGGGTCAGTTGGGCAGCCCCCTCAGCCGCTTGTGCGGTACTCAGTTCGGCGTCTATCGCCAAACCAGGCATACGTGCGGCCAGGCCCAGATAGTGCTCCAGCGTTTCGCGGGTCAGTGGCCGCTCGGCCCCAAGACGCGCCAGCAACTGCTGCAGATACTCGCCGGCCGGGCCGATATCGCCGTCTACACGGTAATCACGGATGTACCCTTCGACCAGCACCACATTGGCCGTGCCGTCGGCCATATCTTGGACCGGCAGGTAGGCATAAGACAGCAGGTAGCCCTCCTGCCGGTAGCGTTGGCTCAGGCGGTCAGTGTACTGCTGCAGTTCGCCCAGCGTGGTTTCACGCCCGATCAGTGGTTGGTAGTGCTGGCGCAGGTCGCTCAGAGGGAATACCGTGCCACCCTCGAAGCGCACCTTGTGCAGCACCAGCCGGGTCTGGGCGGGCAACCCACCGGAGGCATCGAGGCTCGCGCCGGCCAACCGCAGGCTGGGATCAAGCGGGCGATAGGTGTCTATGGGCAAGTTGTCGCCGGGCAGGCGCCGTTCATACTCATGGCTGTCGAAAAAGCCCGGCAACGGCCCGGCCTGGGCCGCAAGCGCCCAGGGCAACAACAGCAGGGGCACGGCCAGAGGACGCATAGGGCGCTCCATGTTCCCATGGGTTGCGCGGCATCGGCCGGCCACACCCGTTACTGGCAAGCGTAGGTGCTGGCCCGGCTGCCGTCGAACGCCTACTCGCTGACCTGGAATGCCACCCGCGCCGTCTCGCCGCTTTCGTCCAGTGCGCTGAGTTCGGCCTGCCCGACCTGCGGCAAACGCAGCAGCAGGCTGTCCTGCCCCTGGGTTTCGCCCAGCGGCTGGCCGTTCAGGAACCACCAGCGTCGCCCACCGCCACCCAGCGCCGAAACATGCAACTGCAAAGGCTCACTGCTGGTAGCCGGGCGCCGCAGGTTGTCGCCTGGGCGCACGCCAACAATAGACAGCGGTGGTGCGCTGGCGGGTACCTGCGGCGCGCAGCCCGGGTCGATGGCCGGCAAGCGCGCTGCACGTCGCTCGACACGTGGCAGCCAAGGTTCCAGTGGCGCCGGCCACAGGGCAACATCACGGACCGTTGCGCCCGGGCAGCTACCCTCCACACGCAGCCCCTGCCGGTTTACCCACACTCGCTCGCGCAAACCCAGGCCCAGCGGCTGGTCGGCAGCCTGCAAGGTGGGGGGTGTGGTGCCGTCCAGGGTCCAGGCAAAGCGCTGACGTCGGCAGTTGGGGTCTTGCTTGTTCAGTGGCTGGCCGAGCGGCCAACAGATCGCTGCCACGCCAACGTTCCACGGCACCCGCTCCACCGGCACGCTGATGCCACGCTGGCTGTCGCGGTTACTGAGCAGGTCATGCACCTGCAGCATCAACGGCGCTGCCGAAGCCAGGCCGAACTGCCCGGGTACCGGTGTGCCGTCGGGGCGGCCGATCCATACGCCGATCAGGTAGCGCGGGCCCACGCCGATCGACCAGGCATCGCGAAAGCCATAACTGGTGCCGGTCTTCCAGGCCAGCTGCGGGCGCTGCACCAGCTCGGCATGCGGGTCGCGGTCGGGTCGCGCCTGGCCACTGAGGATGCGCCGGATGATCCATGCCGCGCCCGGCGACAACAGGCGCCGCTCTACCAGTGGGTCCTGCGGCTGCAAACGTACCCGTGCACTGTTGCCACCCCGTGCAAAGGCCGCATAGCCGCCAACCAGCTCTTCCAGGCGGCTGCCGGCGCCCCCCAGAATCAACGACAGGTTGGGCTCGGCCAGTGGCGGCAATATCAGTGGCATGCCCGCCATGCGCAGTTGCGCGGCAAAGCGTTTCGGGCCGTAGGCCTCCAGCAACTGCACCGCCGGCAGGTTGAGTGACAGCGCCAGCGCCGAGCTGGCCGACACCGGCCCGCTGAAGCCCATGGAGAAGTTGCCGGGGCGGTAGTCACCATAGCGACGCGGCACATCTTGCAGCAGCGATTCGGAATGGATCAGGCCATCGTCCAACGCCATGCCGTACAGGAACGGCTTGAGGATGGAACCCGGCGAGCGCAGCGAACGCACCATGTCGACATGGCCAAAGCGCCGCGCGTCGGCCAGGTCGATCGAGCCCAGATAGGCACGCACCGCCATGGTTTGCGCCTCGACGACCAGAATGGCCGCGGAGGTGCGCTCCGGCAGCCTTGCGCGCCAGCCCAGCAGCAAGTCTTCGAGGCGCCGTTGCAGTGCCGCATCGAGCGTGGTGCGGATCAGTGGCGGGCTGTTAACGCTGTTCAGGCGTCGGGCCAGCAGTGGCGCCAGCGCCGGCTCCTGACGGGGCGCCAGCACCAGCGGCTCCTCGGCGGCTTCACGAATTTGCCGTGCCGGCCAGACCTGATACTCGGCCAAGCGCTGCAACACCTTGTCGCGGGCACGCTGGGCACGCTCGGGGTGGCGGTCCGGGCGCAGGCGGCTGGGTGCCTGGGGCAATACCGCCAGCAGCGCCGCTTCGGCGGGGGTCAGGTGCAGCGGCGACTTGCCCAGGTACGCCCAGCTGGCGGCTGCTACGCCCTGCAGCGTGCCGCCGAAAGGCGCGCGGTCCAGGTAGATTTGCAGGATCTCGCGCTTGGACAGATGCCACTCCAGCTGCAGGGTGCGCCAAAGCTGGCGCAGTTTGCCCGCCAGCGTGCGGTCATGCGGGTCGAGCAGGCGGGCCACCTGCATCGACAACGTGCTGCCGCCCGACACCACGCGCCCGCCGCGCAGGTTCAGCCAGGCCGCGCGCGCCAGGGCCAGCGGGTTGACCCCGGGGTGGCGGTAGAACCAGCGGTCCTCGTAGGTCAGCAACGCTTGCAGGTACAGCGGCGACACCTCATCGGGGCTGACCGGGTAGCGCCACACGCCATCGGCATCGGCAAAGCGCCACAACGGCGTGCCGTCCTCGGCCAGCACTACCCGGGCCAGATCATCGCCCGGCATGGGCAGCGGCCAGATGCGGTCCGCCAGCCACAACAGCCCGCACAGCACCAGCAAGCCAAGCACTGTGGTGCGCAACAACTTGCCCGCACGGCTGCGTGGCCGCGCTAAGCTTGGCATCGGGAACCGACCTGGCCAGGTAATGGCCAAAGGCTTTGGGACGGCAACCTCGCCGATTCGTACATCAGGAAGCAACTATGCATGTAGAAGGTTTTTTCGAGTGGCTGGGCCAGGCACTGGGGGCTGTGATCCGCTTCATCGTCGACGCATTGAGCGGGCTGTTCAACCTGTTGGCCAATGCCGGTGGCAATTTTATCGATGGCCTGGCCCGCACCTTGGGCATGGACACCTCGCTGCTGAGCATCCTGGCCCTGATCATCGGCCTGATGCTGCTGTACTCGGCAATCCGCGCGTTCATGCGGGCGTCAATCATCCTAGGGATCATCTGGCTGGTGCTGGGGTTGTGGGTGATGAGCTGGGTGATTCACTGAGTTCTCAAACGGCCTTGCGCAGTTCATGTAGGAGCGGCCTTGTGTCGCGATCGGGCCGCAAGGCGGCCCCAGCATTTCCAGCGGCGGAGCTGAAAACTTGGGGCCGCTGTGCGGCCCGATCGCGACACAAGGCCGCTCCTACAACAAACCGCGTGGGTCAGCGGGCCTTTACGGTCATCTCGCCTTGCCCATCGCCCACAGCCTGCAGGTTCGGCCGGTACATCGACTCGACCTGCGGCGGCGGCACGCGGTAGGTGCCCGGGGTCACCGCCCGCGCCAGGTACAGCAGGTGCGTGGTGCCATAACCGTCGAGCTTGAGCGCGGCGACATAACGGTCATCACGGTATTCCTGGTGCACCACACTGGCGTTCTGCATCGACTCGCGCCACTCTTTCACCGCACTGCTGGCGTTGTCCAGGCTGGCGGCACTTTGCGCCAGGTTCTGGTTTTCCAGCTCCAGGCCCGCCGGCAGCAAGTCCACCACCAGCGCGTCCGGCACGCGGTCTTCGGCCTTGAGCGCCAGGTGCACCAGCACCAGGTCGCCACTGCGCAAGTTGTGCAGGTCCAGCGGCTGGCCATTCATGCCCAGGTACTCGCGGCGAATCTGCATGCCATTGCCACTGGCTGCTGGCGCCTGGCGCGGGTATCCGGACAAGGTCAGCTGCTGGTAAAGCGTCTCGCTGCCTTCGTTCTGCACAGTCAGCGGTGAGGCCAGTAACGGGCCTTCGAGCTTCATGCCAGACTCGGCATTGTTGAACTCACGCACTTCGCCCGCACTGTCCAGGCGTGCTTGCCACTTGCCTTCCGGCTTGCCCAGCAGGCCACGGCCGGCGAGGAACAATGCGTTACGCTCCTGGGTCGACAGCCAGCGGTTGGCCGCCAGTTCATCCGACAGGGCGAACAGGCGTTGGTCGACCTGGCTGCTGGCCAGGTTGCTTTCCTGCAACAGCGCCAGGATCAGCGCCTGGTCACGCAGGGTGCTGCCGTAGTCAGCCATCCAGCCTTTGCCACGGCTGATGCCCAGGCCCGCCTGCAAGGCTTGCTCGGCTCGCGGCTTGTCGCCCATCTTGTCCAGTGCCACCGCCAGTTGCACCAGTGGCAAGCCAGAGCGTGCGTCGGCGCGGCGGTCGAACAGACCACGCAGGGCGCCCAGCGGCGCCTGCTGGCTGCGCGACAGCACCAGGGCCGCATAGGCCTGCACGGCAAAGCGCGTGTGGTCGGCGTTTTCGCTGTAGTCGACTTCGATCAGGTTGCGCTCTTGCAGGTAGCGCAGCAGGCGCTCGCTGGCCTTTTTCAGTGCTTCGGCAGGCACCCCGTAACCTTGGTCGCGGGCACGCAGCAGGAAGTCGGTGACGTAGGCGGTCAGCCAGTATTCTTCTTCGCTGTCCGAACTCCACAGGCCAAAGCTGCCGTTGTAGCGCTGCATGCCCAGCAGGTGCTCGATGCCCATCTCGATCTTGCGTTTGCGCACGTCCGCCGACTCGCCCTTGATGCCCAGGCGCTTGAGGCTGTCGGCATCGGCGTACAGCGACGGGTACAGGCCGCTGGTGGTCTGCTCCAGGCAACCGTAAGGGTAGGCTTCAAGGGCGCTAATCTGCTCGGCCAGGTTCAGCGGCGGCCGGCTCGACAAGGCCAGGCTGGCTTCCAGGCCAGCCGGCTCGAAGGCAGCCAGGTCAGCTTCGGGCAGGGTCCATGGCTGGTCCTTCAAGGCCACGCGGTAGTGCTTGAGCATCGCCGGGTAGGCCGGGCGCACGCCCAGTGTCCACTCCCGCTCGAACGCGGTGGCCGGCTCGTTCGGCAGTTGCAGGCCGGTAACCCGTACATGCACCTTGCCCTGCCCCAGGCCACCTTGGGCCTGGACCGGGATCATCAGCGTCGAGCGCTGGCCTTCGGCCAGGGCAACGGTCTGCACGGCACTGGCGGCCAGGCTCAGTTGTCCTTCGCTGCTGATTTCAACATTCAATTGCTGGGCACGGCCCGACAGGTTGGCCAGGTCCAGCGCCAGGCTGGTGCGGTCGCCACCGGCCAGGAAGCGCGGCGCCGACAGCTCGGCAATCAACGGCGCGGCCACCACGGTCTTGCCTTCGGCCATGCCGAAGTGTTCCTCGGTCCAGGCCTGGGCCATCAGCCGCAGCTCACCGTTGAAGTCGGGGATATCGATTGTCACCTGGCCCTCGCCCTTGTCATCCAGGGTTACCGGCAGGCTCTGCTGGGCAACGATAGTCACCGTGGTATTGGGGCGTTTGCCACCTTTGGCCATGGCCGCGTCACCACCAAACGCCAGGCTGGCCAGGCGGCCCTGCCCGGCTTCGATCAACTGGCCATAAATGTCCAGTTGGTCGGCACCGTAGGCCTTGCGCCCGAACAGGCTGGCAAACGGGTCGGGGGTCTTGAAATCGGTAATGTTGAGGATGCCTACATCCACGGCCGACAACAGCACGTGCACCTGCCTGGGCACGCTGCCATCGGCATTGGCGGCTTTCACCTTCACGGTCAACGGCTGTTTCGGGCGCATCTTCTCGGGCGCTTGCAGGCTCACGGCCAGCTTGCGCTCGGCACGGTCCAACGGCAGGTGCAGCACACCTACCGAACGCTTGGGCGTGGCATTGGCCTTGCGCTCACCGGGGCGGATCACCAGCGCACTGATGTACAGGTCGTGGCGGGCCCAGGCCTTGTCCAGCGGCACGTCGAAGGTCTTGCCCTCGGCGGGCACATCGATTTCCTGCCACCACAGCGGGCCATCGCTGGACTCGATCATCAGGTAGCCGCTGCCGGCGGCAGGCGGGGTAACGGTAACCTTGGCCGTGGCGCCGTCGGCATAGGACGGCTTGTCCAGCGCCAGCTTGACCTGGTCCGGGCGTACCGCGCCGCCTTCAGCGTTGTCCTGGGCGCGGTAACCGGCCCAGAAGCGCTCGCTGGACACCAGGCCGGTCTGCGGGTCTTCGACCTCGACGCGGTACGGGCCCCACTCAACCTGGAAGCTCAGTTTGGCGGTGGAGCCAGCCTTGACGCTGACGGTCTCTTCGTTCTGGGTGAGGAACTTCTCATTGTAGGCGTAGCTCCAGCCGTCGCTCTGCGAGTAGTTCCAGTAGTAGTCGCGGCGCTCGCGCACCAGCCGCACCTTAAGGTCGTTGGCCGCCAGTTTGTTGCCGTCGCGGTCGGCGACCAGGAACTCGAACTCCACGGGGCCGTCGCTATCCGTTTCCTCGCCATCGAACAGGCCGCGCAGGCCCGGCAGGCGCTCGGCTGGCCAGACCGGTTGTTCCAGGCGCCGGGTAATGGGTCGGCCACCGGATTCCTGCAAGCTGGCCTGCACAGTCAGTTGCAGCGGCGAGCGGGCTTCGGCCCAGCGGCTTTCGATATCGACCACGGCCTTGCCGGCTTGGTCGAGGGTGACTTCGTCCAGCTCCAGGTCCTGGTTCAGTTCGGTTTCGGTGACCGAGCCAAACTGGTAGCCCGGCAACGCCGGCACGGCCTCACGCAGCGGGCGCACATAGGCCTGGCCGCTCAGGCGGTTGCCGGCAGCCGGGGCGCCGTACAGGTAACGGCCATTGACCTGGATGCGTGCATCTTCATCTGGTGCCAGCGGCTTGCTGCTGCCCTTCAGCTCCAGCGCCAGGCGCTCGGGCAAGAAGTCTTCGACGAGGAATTCATAAACCTGCTTGCGCCCGCCGCCGAGGTCGAGCAACAGCTGCCAGCGACCGGTCGGGGCCTCGGTGGCCAACTGCAACGGGTATTGGTACAGGCCATTGGCGTCGGCTTCCCAAACGAACTTGCGGCTGACCTGCTCATCGGGGCGGCGGACTTCCACGCTTACCGGCTGGGCCTTGACCGGTTTGCCGTCCTGGTCACGCAGCAGGCCATTGAGCAGCACGGTCTCACCCGGGCGATACAGGTCACGCGGGCCGAAGATGAAGAACTGCAACGGGTTGGCCTGTGGCCCGGTGATGTCGAACTCGGCCAGGTCCAGCGCCGCGGTGTTCAGCCGCAGCAGCGTGGTATGCACGCCTTGGGTGGCGATCAGGGTGTCGGCCTTGGGCGTGATCGGCAGTTGAGCGTGGCCCTTGCCATCGGTTGTGCCCTGGGCCAACAGCTTGCCCTTGTCGTCGTGGATTTCCAGGTTGACGCCGTTCATCGCCTTGCCGCCCTCCAGCGCCTGGGCGAACACGTCGAGGCGGTCGCGGTAGCGGTGGGCAGACACGCCGATGTCGCTGAGGGTGAACAGGGTTGCCGGCTGCGAGTAGTCGTAGGTGCCCGAGGCGCGCATCACCGCCAGGTATACGCCCGGGTCCTGCAGCGGCTTGATGCCGGCAATCGGCAGCAGTACGGTCTCGCGGGTGTTGCGCGCCGGGTTGAGGTCGAAGCGGCCGCTGTAGACCAGCTCTGCCATGTCCAGGGTTTCCTTGGACTGGTAGTAGTACAGGCTGCTGTTGCGTCCCCAACTGGCCAGGAAGCTCGAGAGCATCTCCGGCTTGACCCGGAAGAACTCGACATCGACCTTGTCAACGTTCAGGGCAATCACCGGCAGGCCTTCGGCCAAGCGCGTGGGCAGCAGCGAACCACGGCTGGCAAAGCCGATGGTCGGCTGCATGTCGCGGGTTTCCAGGCGGGTGATCGACTCGCTGTCGAGTTGCTTGCCGTTGACTGCCAGCAGGCCCTTGTCGACAGTCAGCAGGAGCTTGCGCTGCGGTTCCAGGTGGCGCAGGCGCAGCTCCATCTGGTTGTCGGAGAGTTCCCAGGCGCCGTCGAGTTTGCCTTTGACCGTGTCGACCAGGTGCACCTTGCTGGCGAAGTCCTGTTTGGCATCCAGCGGTGCCGAGAAGCTGACCGACAGCGTCGCGGCGCCGTCGAGTTGCACTTCGGAGACATCGAGCACTGTCAGCTCGCGGCCCTCGTAGCGCTTGGCGAGCACGGCAGGGTCTTCGCGTTTGGCAGCGGGAGCCTCGGCGGGCGCGGTGGCTGCCGGTTTCTCGGCCGGCGCCGGCTTGTCCGGCGTGGAAGAGTCACAGGCACTGAGCAAGGCCAGCGCGCAGGCCAGCAACAATCCTTTGTTGAACATGGAGTAGGAACTCTTTGGCAGCGGGTACTTGAGGGCAGCAACTATAGCGCAATGTGGCGCGCCAGCTCAGACCCTGGTCGCGCCAATTGGTTGCTTGGCCGTTACACTGTCGGCATTCAGAAAAGCAGGGGGGCGCTTTGCGCCCCCTTTCGCGACGCAAGGCCGCTCCTACAGGGACCGCGTTCTCATGTAGGAGCGGCCTTGTGTCGCGATAGGGCTGCGCAGCAGCCCCAGGTTTCCAAGGACTAAAATGACTGCACTGACCACCGACTGGCGCCACCGCCCTACCCACCGCAAGGTCTGGGCCCTGGCCGCGCCGATGATCCTCTCCAATATCTCCGTGCCGCTGGTAGCCCTGGTCGACAGCACCGTCATCGGCCACCTGCCCCACGCCCACCAACTGGGCGCCGTGGCCGTGGGCGCCACGTTGTTCACCTTCATGGTCGGCCTGATGGGCTTCCTGCGCATGGGCTCCACCGGCTTCGCCGCCCAGGCTGCGGGCCGCGGCGACGGCGCAGCGTTGCGCCAGGTGCTGGTGCAAGGGCTGCTGCTGGCCGTCGGCTTCGCCTTGTTGATCGGCCTGCTGGCCATTCCCTTCAGCCAACTGGCGCTGCACGCGATGCAACCCAGTGCCGCCCTGCAGCAATCCACCGAAGACTTCTTCCATACCCGCCTGCTTGGCCTGCCTGCAGCATTGGCCAGCTACGCCCTGGTCGGCTGGTTCCTCGGCACACAGAATGCCCGGGCGCCGCTGGCCATCCTGCTGACCACCAACCTGCTGAACATCGCCTTGAACCTGTGGTTCGTGCTGGGCCTGGACTGGGGTGTGCTAGGTTCGGCACGGGCTTCGGTAATTGCCGAGTGGAGTGCCGCCCTGCTCGGCCTGGCCCTGACCCGCCCGGCCCTGCGCGCCTACCCGGGGCAAGTCGTGTGGTCGGCGCTCAAGCGCTGGCAGGCCTGGCGGCCGCTGCTGGCGGTGAACCGCGATATCTTCCTGCGCAGCCTGGCGCTGCAGCTGGTGTTTCTGCTGATTACCGTGCAAGGCGCACGCCTGGGCGAAGCCACGGTGGCGGCTAACGCCCTGCTGCTCAATGGCCTGCTGCTGACCGCCTATGCGCTCGATGGGCTTGCGCATGCGGTGGAGGCGCTGTGCGGCCATGCCATCGGTGCCCGTGACCGCGATACCCTGCGCCGCTCGCTGGTAGTGGCCTGTGGCTGGTCGCTGATTACCAGCGTGGGGTTTGCCGGGTTGTTCCTGGTGGGTGGGCACCTGTTCATCGACTTGCAGACTGATATCGACAGTGTGCGGGCGGCGGCTTACCCGTACTTGCCGTACCTGGCGTTGCTGCCGTTGATTGCGGTGTGGAGTTACTTGCTGGATGGGTTGTTCATTGGTGCCACGCGGGCGCGGGAGATGCGTAATGCGATGCTGGTTTCGGTGCTGATTGCACTGCCGGTGGCGGTGGCCATGAGTGGGTTGGGCAACCATGGGTTGTGGTTGGCGTTCCTGGGGTTCATGGGGTTGCGGGCGGTGACGTTGGGGTGGGTGGGGTGGCGGTTGCAGCAGAGGGGTCTGTGGGTTGGCTGATCGGGGCCGCTTTGCGGCCCATCGCGACGCAAGGCCGCTCCTACATTGATCGGCGTATGCAGGTCTGTGTAGGAGCGGCCTTGTGTCGCGAAATGAGGGCAAAGCCCTCACCTGCGATCTCACAGCCAAACACAATCCCAATGTGGATACTCGCCAGCCCGCCGCACCAGGCCGGCCCGAATGGGGTTGGCGATGATGTAGCGGGCAGCAGCCCTGACATCCTCGTCCTTGCGCAATGCCCGGTCATAAAAGCCTGGCTACCAGATGTGCTTTCGCTCCGCACCTTTACGATAAAGCGCGCAACTGCTTCGCGACTTGAAGGCACACATTAGTTTGTCCAGGCTGGTCGGCCCAAGCTCGATCAGCCAATGCAGGTGGTCTGGCATCAAGACCCAGGCAAGAGAGCGGCAATTCCCTTCTTGTTCACTCAGGCGCAATTGATGGATGGCCGCTCGTGCAAACCAGAGATTCTGGAACAGGGGTAGGCGCTGGCGGGTAATAGTGGTTAGCAGGTAGAGCCGTCCTGGCTCTGAATAGCGCCCCTGGCGCAAGCGATGATTGCCGTGACGATCCATGTCGACTTCCTTTGAACGTTGCATTCTCAGGATAACTGTCGTGACGAGAGGTGGCGTGGGCGGATCATTACCGGGTATGACGTGGTGAGGGCTGCGCCCTCAGATCGCGACACAAGGCCGCTCCTACAACAGATCGCGATCCCATGTTGCATCGCGGTCATCTGTAGGAGCGGCCTCGCGTCGCGATGGGCCGCAAAGCGGCCCCGTTAATCAGGAAGACAAGTACGAAGACCGGGTCAACCCAAGCCGCAACGCATCCAGATACTGCGTCCGCTCGCGCGCAGTAATCTTGGCGCTGGCGACCTTGTCGCGGTAATGGGTCATCAATTCCTCGGGCGACAGGTGCACGTAGCGCAGCATGTCTTCGATGGTGTCGTGGGTCTCGATGCCGGCGTGGTACACGCTGCCATCGGCGTTCTGGTAGATGTTCACCGAGTCGGTATCACCGAACAGGTTGTGCATGTCACCGAGGATTTCCTGGTAGGCACCGACCAGAAACACGCCCAGCAGGTAGTCCTCGCCTTCCTTCACCGCATGCACCGGCATGCTGGTCTCGATGCTCTGCTCGTCGACGTACTGGTTGATCTTGCCGTCAGAGTCGCAGGTCAGGTCCTGTAGCACCGCACGGCGCATCGGCTCTTCATCCAGGCGGTGCAGCGGGATGATCGGCAGTACCTGGCCGATGGCCCAGGTGTCCGGCAGGCTCTGGAATACCGAGAAGTTGCAGATGTACTTGTCGGCCAGCTTGTCGTTCAGCTCATCCAGCACTTGGCGGTGCGAACGCTGGCGGGCTTTCAGCGAGTTGTGCAGGCGGCGGCACACGGCAAAGTAGCACTGCTCGGCCAGGGCCTTCTCGCCCAAGGTGAGTTTGCCATCGGCATACTGCGCGGCCACGTCACCCATGTAATGGGTGGCGCGCCAGTAGGTTTCGGTGACCATTTCGATATCGGTCGGGCCAAGCAGGTCCACCAGCCACTGCACGGTCTCGGGCAGGGCTTCCTTGTTCTCGATGGTCGGCACGTCGTCGTTGTGCCTTTCGACGTCGGTTACCTGGATCACCAGCATGGCGTGGTGCGCAGTCAGCGAACGGCCGCTCTCTGAAAAGATGTGCGGGTGCGGCAGGCCCTGCGCGTCGCAGAATTCCTTGAGCATGCCCACCACCACGCCGGCGTAGTCGTCCATGTCGTAGTTGATCGAGCTGGCATTGCGCGAGTGGGTACCGTCGTAGTCCACGCCCAGTCCACCACCCACATCGATGTGGTCGACCGGCAGGCCCAGCGCACGCAGCTCGCCGTAGTAACGGATGGCTTCCTTGAAGCCGTGCTGGTAGTCGGCCAGGTTGGCGATCTGCGAGCCCATGTGGAAGTGCAGCAGGCGAATGCCCTGGTCCAGGCCAGCATCGCGGAAGCGCTGCACCACGGAAAGCAGCTGGGCGGCAGACAAGCCGAACTTGGACTTCTCGCCACCGGTGTCGGCCCATTTGCTCGACGCCAGCGACGACAGACGCACGCGCAGGCCAACCTGCGGCTTCACCTTCAGCTCGGCGGCCTCTTCGATCACCAGGGCCACTTCCGACTCTTTCTCGATGACGATGAACACGTTGTGGCCGAGTTTCTGGCCCATCAGCGCCAGGCGAATGAACTCGCGGTCTTTGTAGCCGTTGCAGACGATGGTGCCACCTTTCGGGGCCAGCGCCAGCACGGCCAGCAGCTCAGGCTTGGAGCCAGCTTCCAGGCCGATCGACACGTTTTGCGTGGCGATGATGTTTTCCACCACCGCTTCTTGCTGGTTGACCTTGATCGGGTACAGCGCGGTGTACTGGCTCTGGTATTCCAGACGCGCGATGTTGGCGTCGAACGCGCCGGTCAGCTGACGTACGCGGTCCTGCAGAATGTCGGGGAAGCGCACCAGCAAGGGCAGCGACAGGCCGCTCTGGCGCAGCTCGTCGACCTGCTCATACAGGTCGATCGGCGCGCTGTCGGGGCCGTTGGGGCGCACTTCGACGCGCCCGGCTTCATTGATGGCGAAATAACCAGCGCCCCAATGGCGGATGCCATAAACACTGCGGCTGTCGGCCACGGTCCATTGGCTACCATCGTCTTTGCGTGTGCGTCGTACGGACATTCAAGTCCCCTATAGATAAGTCGAAGACACTGCCCCGCAAGGAGGCGGGCGCAGTGTAAAAGCCAAAAATGACGATTCGTCCGTGCCCAGCGAATAGACCCTGGTCACGGCAACGAGTTTAGAAAGCACGGGGCAAAAAAGCGCGCGGGTGAATCAGCCGCCGGACTTTTTCGCCTTGAAGCCTTGCTTGATCAGCTCGGCGATCAGCAGCTCGACATGGTCGCCCTGGATTTCGATGACCCCATCCTTCAGCGCGCCGCCGGTACCGCAACGGCGCTTGAGGGTGGTGGCCAGCTCTTTGAGCTGGTCGAGCGGCAGCGGCACACCGGTGACAGTCGTCACGGTCTTGCCGCCACGGCCCTTGCTTTCACGGCGCACACGGGCAATGCCATCGCCTTCGGGGATAACCTGCTGCTTGCAGGCACAGGCATCCACCGGCTGGCCACAGTCGGGGCAGTGCCGACCGGCGTCGGTGGAGTAAACGAGACCGCCAAGGGCGGAGAATGAAGAAGCTTTCTTGGCCACTTTTGTTCCTCGGTGCTGAGGACAAAAAATGGTCGTGCCTTGGGGATGAGGCCGACCGCGAAGCCCCACTCTGGCAGGGGCGGCGCTACTGCTGCAAGAATTGCGGCAGCCCGAAAAGGGCGCGCAGTGTAACGATAAATCTGGCTGTTGCTAAGTACAGGATTGCGGCATTTTGCGAATGTTTTGCGACCCTTCGCGTATTGGGGCTGCTGCGCAGCCCGATCGCGACACAAGGCCGCTCCTACATTGATCGGCGTGCGCAGGCCCCTGTAGGAGCGGCCTTGCGTCGCGAAAGGACCGCAAAGCGGTCCCCTACGTCATCCCAGGCTAACTTTGTAGCGCTGCAACGCCGCCAACGAGTCCGGGCAATACGGCTTCGTCAAGCTTTCCTGCTCAGCCTGCTCCAACCCAATAAACCGCGCCTCAATCACCTCTTCCGGCTGCAACCGCAGCGGCGCATCCGACACCGCCGAGTACACCGCACACCACAAGCGGTTATCCGGCTGGTCAAAGTAGAACCGCTCATGAAAGCGCAACTCGGCGCCTTCAATTCCCAGTTCCTCGGCCAACTCGCGCGCCGCCGACTCGGCATACGCCTCCCCGGCCGCGACCATGCCCCCCGCCGCCACATCCCAGTACCCCGGGTACAGCGCCTTGCTCAACGTTCGCCGGTGCACACACAACTCACCGGCACTGTTGAACAACAGGATGAACGTGCAACGGCCAATCAGGCCGCGTTCGCGCAACTCGGCCCGGGGCAAGGCGCCCAGCACCTGGTCGGCTTCGTCCACCCAAGTGACCAGCTCGCGGTCGGAAGCCGCCCGGTGGGCGGCCTCGCTCTGGCTGATAGCCATCATCAACCCTGCGACAACAGCTGACGCAGGTCGATAACTGCAGCGTTGGCCCGGGAAATGTAGTTGGCCATGACCAGCGAGTGGTTGGCCCACATGCCAAAGCCGCTGCCGTTCAGTACCATCGGGCTCCACAGCGGTTCTTGCGAGGCCTCCAGCTCACGAATGATCTGGCGCACACTGACCGTGGCGTTCTTCTTCGCCAGCACGTCGGCAAAGTCCACCTCGATGGCGCGCAGCAGGTGCGACAGCGCCCAGGCCTGACCACGGGCTTCGTAGAACACGTTGTCGATCTGCAGCCATGGGGTTTCCACCAGCTCTTCATCCACCTGCGGCGCCTGGCCGGCAACTACCGACTCGGTCTTCAGGTTGGAATTGAGCTTGACCCGGCCAACGCTGGCCGACAGGCGCTGCGACAGCGAACCCAGGCGGGTGGCAACGTCACCCAGCCAGTTGTTCAGGTTGTCGGCGCGGGTGTAGAAGATCGCGCCCTTGTCACCGGCGGCCAGACGGGTCTGGTAGCGGGTCAACGACTTGATGCCCTCCTCGAATTCCGACTCGCTCGATGGCAGGATCCAGCTCTTGTTGTCGAAGTTGAAGCGCGGCTCGGCCTTGGCCAGGTCGGCGTCTTCGGTGGACTGCGACTGCGAACGGGCGAAGTCCTTGCGCAGGGCACGGGACAAGTCACGCACCTGCACCAGCACGCCGTATTCCCAACTTGGCATGTTGTCCATCCACAGCCCTGGCGGGAAGCGGTCGTTGGAAATATAGCCACCTGGCTTGTTCAGCAGGGTGCCGGCCACGGTCTTGAGGGTTTCGATGGTGGTGTAGCCTACGACCATCTGCTGGCCATTGTGCTCGGCGGCAGTTTGGGCGTTCTGCTGCACCGGGAACAGCGCAGGCTCCTGGCTCCAGTACCAGCCCAGGCCGATACACACCAGCAGGTACAACCCGATCAGGGTCCCCAGGGCACGGCTCCAAAGGCCGCCAAGGTAACTACGAGCGGCAGCACCGCGGCCATCGACACGCTCGCGGGGCTCGGCTTTGGCCTCGCGGTTTTTCCAGTCCAGCATGGCTTTTGTCCTTAATCAGTCACGACGGTTCAGGGCTTGGACCACAGGCCTGCGCCAGGGTGCCACGGCAAGCCCGCGTGGCAGCACTATAAAGCAGACACCGCCTTACGCATAAGCGACCATTCAGTCAGCAACTGAATATTCGTTCAGAACGCATTGTTGATGCAGGGCACTCATGCTGTGTGAAAGAGCTGCTAGCATAGAGCCATCATTGCCCCTGCATATCCCAACCTATAAGTAGCCAGGACATGAGCCAAGCCGTCGAGCCAAGCCCGCAGTGCCCCGACCCGCATCTGTCGCGTAGCGGCCTGCGCAAGGACGACCCACTGGACCAGGTACTGCTACCCCTGCGCAGGCCGGTGTACATCCTGTTGCAGGATCACGGGCGCGCCCAGCGCCTGGCCCAGCAGTTGGAGTTCTTTGGCATGATCGTGCAGGCACTGCCCAGTGCCACAGCGTTTCTGGCGTCTATCAGCGAGTATCCGCCCTCGGCGATCATCATGGATGTCGACTTCACCGGCGCCGGCCAGGGTCTGCTGCTGGCCGCCCGGGTGCAGCAGGGCCTGACGCAGCACATTCCGCTGCTGTTCTTCAGCCACCACGAAGCCGACACCCCAACCCGCCTGGCCGCCGTGCGCGCTGGCGGCCAGGACTTCCTCACCGGCAGCCTGGAAGCTTCCAGCCTGCTGGAAAAGGTCGAACTGCTGACCAATGCCGCCCAGCACGACCCTTTGCGCGTGCTGATCATCGACGACTCGCGAACGCAGGCCCTGTACACCGAACGCGTGCTGGCCAGTGCCGGCATGGTCACCCGCAGCTTGACCGACCCGATCCGCACCATGGCCGAACTGGCCGATTTCCAGCCCGACCTGATCATCCTCGACCTGTACATGCCGGCCTGCACCGGCCCGGAACTGGCCAAGGTGATCCGCCACAGTGACCGCTACGTGAGCGTGCCGATCATCTACTTGTCTGCCGAAGACGACCTGGACAAGCAGCTGGATGCCATGAGCGAAGGCGGCGATGATTTCCTGACCAAGCCGTTTCGCTCACGCCACCTGGTCACCACCGTACGCAACCGCGCCGCCCGCGCCCGCCACCTGAAGGCGCGCATGGTGCGCGACAGCCTGACCGGCCTGTACAACCACACCCACATCCTGCAACTGCTGGAAGACTGCAGCTTCCGCGCCCGCCGTGAGCAACAGCCGTTGAGTTTTGCCATGCTCGACATCGACCATTTCAAGAAGATCAACGACCGCCACGGCCACCCCATGGGCGACCGGGTGATCAAGAGCCTGGCGCTGTTTCTCAAGCAGCGTTTACGCAAGACCGACTTCATTGGCCGCTATGGCGGCGAGGAATTCGCCATCGTCATGCCCAATACCGCGCTGGAGGCAGCGCACAAGGTGCTGGACGACATTCGTCGGCGCTTTGCCGAGATTCTCTACCCGGCGCAACCGCGAGATTTACAGTGCACCTTCAGTGCCGGGGTGGTGCAACTGGATGACGGGCTGGATGCATTGACCATGGCCAGTGCGGCGGATGAAGCGTTGTACCGGGCCAAGCATGCCGGGCGTAATTGTGTGGTGCGCGTAGAGCCCTGAGATTGTTATCGCCCGCGAAGAGGCAGCACAAGCAACCCAGATACCGGCACTGTGCCACTTTTTTTCTGGCACCAACCCTCCGACGTCATCACCCGGTCACAAAATCGCAATAACTTCAGGCGCCTACCCCCACTCCCCTCCGCAGGAAGTTCGCGGCTATGCGCCTGAAGTGGCTGACCAATTTCAACACCCTGTTGCTGGTGACCGTGTGCCTCGCCCTGGGCGCTACCCTGTGGTGGTCGCAACGGGCCCTGGAGCGCCCCTACCAGATGATGGAACGCTACCTGGGCCTGTCCCAGCAGTTCCAGAACCAGACAGCGCGCAACATCCAGGCGTACCTGGGCAGTGGGGATGCCTTGCGCCATGCCGCCGCCATGGAGGCCAACCAGCATCTGCAGGCGGCCCTGGCCGCCTGGCCCGTCGGGCTGGCCGACAAGCTGCGCCCCAGCCTGGACAGCCTGCAAGCCTTCACCGCCAATGAACTGCTGGCCGCCGGCAAGCTGGCTGGCGACCCGCAAGCCCTGCTGCTGCAAGCGGAACGGGAGTTGGGGGCCAACTTCGAGCAACTGGCCGGCTACGCCCGCGACAGCGGTAATGCCGAGGCCAACCGCTATGTGCTACCCCTGCTCGACGCCAGCGTGCACCTGGGCCGGTTGTCACTGGCCCGCGACAAGCTGGTCAGCAGCGGTCGCCCGGAGCTTGCTGACGAAGTGGAGCGCGAGTTGCAACTGATCCGCGCCCAGGCCCAGGCCATCGACGCCCTGCCCTTGCTTGGCGTAACCCGTGCTGCCGAATCCGGCGCCGACGACTTCGCCGCCATGATGGGCCTGGAAACCCAGGCCCGCGCCCAGCAAGAAGACCTTGCCGTGGGCCTCAAGCGTGAGCTGCAAAGCCTGCTGGGCCGCTACCCGGCCGAACTGCAGCGCACCCGCGAACAGATCGAGCGCCGCGCGGCCCTGGCCGCCAGTACCGGCCAGCGCCTGGAAGCCGTACAGCAAGCCATTGCTGCGCTGGAACCGGAAGTGCGCGGTCAGCATGCACAAATTGCCGCCGAAGTGCGCATCATCCAAGGCCTGATGATCGGGCTGATCCTGCTCATCGCCCTGTTGATCGATACCTTGCAGCGGCGTCTGGCGCGTACCCTGACCGGCCTGGCCCCGGCACTGTCGCGCTGGGCGGAAGGCGACTTCGCCCAAGTGATCGCCCTGGGCAAGACCAACCGCGAACTGCATGATATCCAGGAGTCGCTCAATCGCCTGCGCCAGTACCTGGTCGAACTGGTTGGCACTATTCGCCACAACGCCGAACAGGTCGCCGGCAGCAGCCACGCCCTGGCCGGCATGAGCGCCGCCCTGCATGACGGTGCCGAACGCCAGGCCGGCGATACCGGGCAGATCCGCGATGCGTTAGGCGAGTTGGAAGCGACCATCCAGCAAGTGGCCGGCGATGCCAGCGCCGCCGCCGACGCCAGCCGTGATGCCGGGCGCGCAGTGGAACAAGGCCAGGCAGTGATTGGCCAGAGCCTGTCGGGCTTGCGTGAACTGGTCGATGAAGTGCAGGGCAATGCGCGCATGATCGAGCAACTGGCGGAAGAGTCGGCCACCATCGGCGGGGTGCTGACAGTGATCCGCTCGATTGCCGAACAGACCAACCTGCTGGCGTTGAACGCCGCAATCGAAGCGGCCCGGGCTGGCGAGATGGGCCGTGGCTTTGCCGTGGTGGCTGATGAAGTGCGTTCGCTGGCACAGCGTACCACTGGGGCCACTGGCGAGATTCAGGTCCTGATCGACCGCTTGCAACAGGCAGCCAAAGGCTCGGTGGCCGGCATGCGTGCACAGCTGGAGCATGCCGAAGCCACGGCCAGCCGGGCGCAGGCGGCGGATGGCGCGTTGGACGAGATTGTCTGTGCCATTCGGACCATCTCGGATACTGCCGTGCGGATTGCCGATGTCACGGCGCAGCAGAGCGGCGCGGTGAGTGAGATTCGGGATCACAGCGAACGGATTCATGAGCTGGGTGAGGATAATTTGCAGCGCATTGGTGAGGGGCGTGAGCAGGGGGAGCAGTTGCTGGGGTTGGGGGGGGAGTTGAACCGGGCGGTGCGGGCGTTCAGGGTTTGATTGGGGAGGAGTTCGCCGTGACAGGTGCAGCGCCTGGGAGATCGAGCGCCGCCCGCGCGGCGCTTCGCGGGGCAAGCCCGCTCCCACATCTGTTTCGGGACAATCACTTCTGTGATTTCACCGCTGGCCGCCTTGTTTGTTCCATTCGATATCGGCTGCGCACCTGCTTTTCATCAATCTCCAGCCATGCACACAGGGTGCGCGCGCCAGATGCACAGGAATAATTGGCCCGAAACAGATGTGGGAGCGGGCTTGCCCCGCGAAGCGCCGCGCGGGCGGCGCTCGATTTCCCAGGCGCTGCACCTGTCATGGCGAGCACCTCCCAGGCCCTGAACATGTCATGACGAACGCCGGCCCCAACCCCTACCAACTCCGCTATCATGCCCACCAAGTTCCACCTCGCGAGTCCGCCATGCGCCGCCTGTTTTTCCTGCTGTTCCTGCTGCTGGCCAGCCCTGCCTTTGCCACGGGCCTGCTCGACAACCGCCCCAGCGCCACCCTCGGCGCCGCTTCGCTGGCCAACAACGCCGACTTCCTGCCGGTACACGAGGCCTTCAAGCTCAACCTGATCCAGGCCGATGCGCAAACCATCAAGTTGCGGTTCATCGCCACCGATGGCTACTACCTCTATCGCCACCGTTTCCAGTTCCGTACGGAACCGGCCGACATCGCCCTGGGCACGCCGAACGTTCCCAAGGGCGAGGCCAAGCACGATGAATTCTTCGGCGACGTCGAGGTGTACCACGGCGTGCTCGACATCGAGCTGCCACGCAAAGACCCGCGCGCCTTTACCCTGCTGGTGGGCTACCAGGGTTGTGCCGACAAAGGCCTGTGCTACCCACCAGAAACCGCACGCCTGAGCATCGATGGCGAAGGCGGCGCAAACACGCCGGGTACAACCGAACACGCCTGGAACTGGAAATCGCTGCTGCTGTTCTTCCTCGCCGGGGTCGGCCTGACCTTCACCCCCTGCGTGCTGCCCATGCTGCCGATCCTCTCCGGCGTGGTACTGCGCGGCCAGGTTGGCGGCCTGCGCGGGCTGGCGCTGTCGCTGGCCTACGTGCTGCCAATGGCCGCCAGCTTCGCGGCACTCGGCGCACTGATGGGGCTGTTTGGCGCCGGCCTGAACCTGCAGGCGCGCCTGCAATCGGCCTGGGTGCTGGTGCCCTTCGCGCTGTTCTTCGTGGTGTTTGCCCTGGCCATGTTCGGCCTGTTCGACCTGAAGCTGCCGCAAGCGCTGAACAACCGCCTGAACAACGTTGCCAACCACACCAAGGGCGGTTCACTGTTGGGTGCGGCAGTGCTTGGGGTGCTCTCCAGCCTGTTGGTTTCACCCTGCGTATCGGCGCCGCTGGCCGGTGCCCTGCTGTATATCAGTGCCAGCGGCGATGCCTTGGGCGGTGCGCTCAAGCTGTTCGCCCTGGGCTTGGGCATGGGCGCACCGTTGCTGCTGGTAGCCACCGGTGGCGCGGCCTGGCTACCCAAAAGCGGCCCTTGGATGAATACGGTAAAGAACGCCATCGGCGTGCTGCTGCTGGGGCTGGCTATCGGCTTGCTCAGCCGTGTGCTGCCGGGCCAGGTGACGTTGCTGCTGGTCGGTTTCCTCGCCGCTGGCGTGGCCCTGTTCCTCGGCGCCCTGGAATTCGGGGTCAAGACTGCGCGCCAGCGCTTGGCGCAACTGCTCGGCCTGGCTTTGCTGGTGTACGCGCTGGCCTGTTGGTACGGCGCCCTCAGCGGCCAGGGCGACCCGCTGCGGCCACTGCCGGTGGCAACGGTTGCGGCCAGCGGCAGCGGCACGGCGGCAAAGGCGGATACCTGGCAAACCATCACCACACCTGAGGCGCTGGACGCCGCCCTGGCCCAAGCCAAGGCGGCTGGCCAGCCGGTGTTGCTGGACTGGTACGCCGACTGGTGCATCAGCTGCAAGGTGATCGAACACGACGTACTCAATGCGCCCCAGGTGCAACCGCAACTGGCGGCCTTCAAGCTGCTGCGTTTCGACATTACCGAGAGCAATGCCGAGCAACGCAAGCTACTCGATCGCTATCAGTTGTTCGGCCCACCTGCCCTGTTGTTCTTTGCCGCGAACGGCAGCGAAATTACCGCTGATCGGGTGATTGGCGAGATAAACGCCGGTGAATTTGCGCAAATTCTGACACGCGTGCGCGGCAAACTCGGTCTATAACTTCCCGCGTACCGGGAAAATTCCTCAAATCGGTGACCAGATTTAATTATTTGGTCACATACTTCGCGCGAACCTCGGACAACGTGCTGGCTATTGCCGGGAACTGGACACTTGCCGTCGCTTTACGGCACACTCGCCGCGCTGTGTCGAATTGCCCTACAAATCCAAGGAATCCGCAGATGGCAACGCTACTGGTGCTCCACGGCCCAAACCTCAACCTGCTCGGTACCCGCGAGCCAGGCCACTACGGCGCCGTGACCCTGGCCCAGATCAACCAGGACCTGGAGCAACGTGCCCGCGCCGCAGGCCACCATCTGCAGTACCTGCAGAGCAATGCCGAATACGAACTGATCGACCGCATTCACGCGGCACGCAACGA
The DNA here is from genome assembly GCF_044900445.1 of Pseudomonas sp. NPDC089407. Taxonomy (NCBI): domain Bacteria; kingdom Pseudomonadati; phylum Pseudomonadota; class Gammaproteobacteria; order Pseudomonadales; family Pseudomonadaceae; genus Pseudomonas; species Pseudomonas sp. NPDC089407. Next base: position 25,075 of record NZ_JBJDNB010000035.1, on the reverse strand, counting down.
GGGTGTGGACTTCATCCTGATCAATCCGGCGGCTTTCACCCACACAAGCGTCGCATTACGTGACGCATTGCTTGCGGTGAGCATCCCATTCATCGAAGTGCACCTGTCCAACGTGCACAAACGCGAACCGTTCCGTCACCACTCCTACTTTTCCGATGTTGCCGTAGGGGTAATTTGCGGTCTGGGCGCCAGCGGTTATCGCCTGGCCCTGGAGTCCGCACTGGAACAACTGGCTGCCAACGCACAGCCCAAATGATGAAAACCCTGGCCTAAGTGGGCCGGGGTTCGAGAGAAACGTTTCAGATACGTTTTTTTGTATTTCGCCCCCTGACCGAACCTTTGGGAGTTGATGATTAATGGATATCCGTAAAGTCAAGAAACTGATCGAGCTGCTGGAAGAGTCTGGCATCGACGAACTGGAGATCAAGGAAGGCGAAGAGTCGGTCCGTATCAGCCGTCACAGCAAGACCCCAGCTGCCCAGCAGTTCTACGCACCGGCGCCGATGGCCGCTGCTCCGGTTGCTGCCCCGGTTGCCGCTGCTGCTCCAGCCGCCGAAGCCGCTGCTGCTGCCCCGGCCCTGAAAGGCAATGTGGTTCGCTCGCCAATGGTTGGCACCTTCTACCGCAAGCCTTCGCCGACCTCGCCGAACTTCGCTGAAGTTGGCCAGAGCGTGAAGAAAGGCGACACCCTGTGCATCGTCGAAGCCATGAAGATGATGAACCACATCGAAGCCGAGTTCGGCGGTGTGATCGACGCCATCCTGGTGGAAGACGGCCAGCCGGTTGAGTTCGACCAGCCGCTGTTCACCATCGTTTGAATCGCGGAGAGCCAACGATGTCTGGGAAGCTCGAAAAAGTCCTGATTGCCAACCGTGGGGAAATTGCCCTGCGGATCCTGCGTGCCTGCAAAGAGCTGGGCATCAAGACCGTCGCCGTGCACTCCACAGCTGACCGTGAACTGATGCACCTGGGCCTGGCAGACGAGTCGGTCTGCATCGGCCCCGCGCCATCCAAGGATTCGTACCTGAAGATCCCGGCGATCATCGCTGCCGCCGAAGTTACCGGCGCCACCGCGATTCACCCGGGTTACGGCTTCCTGGCGGAAAACGCCGACTTCGCCGAGCAGGTGGAAAAATCCGGCTTCGCCTTCATCGGCCCGAAAGCCGACACCATTCGCCTGATGGGCGACAAGGTTTCGGCCAAGGACGCGATGATCAAGTCGGGCGTACCGACCGTACCGGGCTCCGATGGCCCGCTGCCGGAAGACGAAGAAGTCGCCCTGGCGATTGCCCGTGACGTCGGCTACCCGGTGATCATCAAGGCCGCCGGTGGCGGTGGTGGTCGCGGCATGCGCGTGGTGCACAAGGAAGAGGACCTGATTGCCTCGGCCAAGCTCACCCGTACCGAAGCCGGTGCTGCCTTCGGCAACCCGATGGTCTACCTGGAGAAGTTCCTGACCAACCCACGTCACGTGGAAGTGCAGGTACTGTCCGACGGCCAGGGTAACGCCATCCACCTGGGTGACCGTGACTGCTCGCTGCAGCGTCGTCACCAGAAGGTGCTGGAAGAAGCGCCAGCCCCGGGCATCGATGAAAAAGCCCGTCAGGAAGTGTACAAGCGCTGCGTCGATGCGTGCATCGAGATCGGCTACCGTGGTGCCGGTACTTTCGAGTTCCTGTACGAAAACGGCCGCTTCTACTTCATCGAGATGAACACCCGTGTGCAGGTTGAGCACCCGGTTTCGGAGATGGTCACTGGCATCGACATTGTCAAGGAGATGCTGAGCATCGCCGCTGGCAACAAGCTGTCGTTCCGCCAGGAAGACGTAGTGATCCGCGGCCACTCGCTGGAGTGCCGGATCAACGCCGAAGACCCGAAGAAGTTCATCCCGAGCCCAGGCAAGGTCAAGCACTTCCACGCCCCGGGTGGCAACGGCGTGCGCGTCGATTCGCACCTGTACAGCGGTTATTCGGTTCCGCCGAACTACGACTCGCTGATCGGCAAGCTGATCACCTACGGCAAGGACCGCGACGAAGCCATGGCACGCATGCGCAATGCCCTGGACGAGATCGTCGTCGACGGCATCAAGACCAACATCCCACTGCACCGCGACCTGGTGCGTGATGAAGGTTTCTGCAAAGGCGGCGTCAACATTCACTACCTCGAGCACAAACTGGCCAGCCAGGAGTGATCGTGTAGTGTAATGAATCAGAACCCCGGCCATGTGCCGGGGTTTTTTATTGCCTGCCAGAACCTCGCAATTCATTGTAGGAGCGGCCTTGTGTCGCGATGGGGCGCGCAGCGGCCCCACAATTTCAGCTTCGCCGCAGATATCGCCGGGGCCGCTTTGCGGCCTTTTCGCGACGCAAGGCCGCTCCTACAGGGACCGCGGCGAGGCTTATCCTTTCATCCGCGGCATATCGATGCTGTGTTCATGCACCCGCCGATACAAGGTCGCCCGCGAAATACCCAGCGCCCGGGCCGCATCCGCCGGCTTCCAGCGATGGCGGATCAGCGCATCCAGCAACAGCTGCCGTGCCGGGCAGGACACCGCGCTTTCAGCGGTGCCAACCACCTCTCCCCGTACCTCCTGCGGCAAATCCTGCACCCGCACCTGCCCGCCCTCACTCACCGCGCAGGCATAGCGCAACACCTGCCGCAGCTGGCGCAGATTCCCCGGCCAGCGATAAACCAGCAGCGCCTGCAAGGCATCATCCGCCAAGACCACATCTACTCCGCAGGCCTCAGCCTCTTCAACCAGCAACTGGTCAATCAGCCCCAAACGGTCCTCACGCTCACGCAGCGGTGGCAGTTCGAAGCGGGCATTGGCCAGGCGGAAGTACAAATCTTCGCGAAAACACCCTGCCTCCACCATCGCCGCCAAATCACGGTGGGTGGCGCAGATCACCTGGATATCCACCCGCTCCCGCCGCGCCGCGCCCAATGGCGCCACCTCGCCCTCGGCCAGCACCCGCAGCAACCGGGTTTGCAGTTTCAGCGGCATGTCGCCGATCTCGTCGAGAAACAGCGTGCCACCATCGGCTTGCTGCAACAGCCCTTGCATGCCTTTGCTGGAAGCCCCGGTAAAAGCCCCGGCCACGTAGCCAAACAGCTCGCTCTCGATCAGGCTTTCCGGAATGGCCGCACAGTTCAGCGTGACAAACGGGCCATCGCGGCGCTGGCTCTGCTGGTGCAACTGACGGGCGAATACCTCCTTGCCGGCCCCGGTTTCGCCCAGCACCAACACCGCCAGGTTGCAGTCCTTGACCCGCGTGGCCAACCGCAGGTGCTGCTCGATGCGGGCGTCCTCGGGCTGGCGCACGGGCTGCGCCCGCTGGCGTTGCTGCGGTGCGCTGACCCGGCCATACAACCCGCCCAACCCCGGCAAGCGCTGAGCCGACGACACGCTTACCCGGCGCAACTGGTCGATGTCGAACAGTTCGCCAATGTGCTCGGGCAAACGCCCCAGGCGCTGCACCAGCCGTTGTCGCGCCAGGCTGTTGATCGCCAGCAGGCGGCCATCGGCATCCCAGGCCAGCAGGTAGTCGGGCTGGCTTTCCACATAACCCGGTGTGCCGTGGGCGCGCATCACCCAATGGCCTTGGGCACTGTGCATGAAGAAGGCGTTTTCGATTTCGCGGGCGGTCTGTTCGACCAGCTGGCGAATCAGGTGCTGGCTACGGCGGTCGTCCGGCGACTGCAAGGCGGATACATCGACCACGCCCAGCAACTCGCCCAGCGGGTCGAACACTGGCGCTGCGGTGCAGGTCAGGCCAATGAACGCGGCGCGGAAGTGGTCGCGCTTGTGCACCGTGACCGGCGCCTTGCTGGTCAGCACCGCCGCCACGCCACAGGTGCCCTCTTCGCCCTCCGACCAGCAGGTACCCAGGTACAGCCCGGCCTTGCGGCAGTCGTTGCGGATGGCCGACTCGACCCGGTAATCGATGGTGCGCCCCTGAGCGTCGGTCAACAGCACGCAGTAGTCGGCGCCACGCACTCGCTCGTGCAGGCGCGCCACGGCATCGCTGGCAATGCGCAGAAACAGCTCGGCGCGTTCGCGGCATTCGTTGAGCAGGCTTTGGGACAGGATGCGCGGCCCCTGCTGGGACCCGGGGTCGAGGCGGTACAGCTCCATGGATCGGCGCCATGAATCGAGGATCAGCGGTGGCACCGGCGCCTGCGGCAGGCGGTCGGCATTCTTCAGCACCCTGCTGACGCAGTCGACATGGGCTCGGGAGTTCGCGGCAAGCATTCAGGCCCTCCGGTTCTCGTTGCTGTTTTTGTCGTTGTGCGGCCATTAAGCGCTTCCCGGCATGCCCCGACAAGCACTGTGTGATTACCGGCTGGCTTGAGACGCAGCGTCTCAGCGTCTCGGCCAAGGCGGCGCCGCGCTGGCACCCGGCGTCTCACCGCCATCGCTGAACGGGCACGCTCAAGCGGCGCCAAAGCGCTCTGTTCCGGCCATTTCAACCCTTGCGATAAAAGCTGGCACCGCGCTTGCTCCTGCCTTGGCAAACAACAATACGAGGTGCGCCATGCCGCTACCCGCCCCGATTGTCGGGATTATTGCCAACCCTGCCTCCGGCCGCGACCTGCGCCGCCTGACCGCCAACGCCGGGCTGTATTCGAGTACCGACAAGGCCTCGGCGATCCAGCGCCTGCTGGCGGCCTTCGGCGCCACCGGCATCGGCCGGGTGCTGCTGCCCAGCGACATGACCGGTATCGCCGCCGCCGTGCTCAAGGCCAGCCAGGGCCCGGGGGCGCGTGACCAGCACTGGCCGGCCATCGAGATACTCGACCTGCCGCTGACCCAGACCGTGGCCGATACCCGCCTGGCCACCCGGCGCATGGTCGAACGCGGCGTGGCGATGATCGCCGTGCTCGGTGGCGATGGCACCCACAAGGCAGTCGCCGCAGAAGCCGGTGACGTGCCGCTGCTGACCCTGTCCACCGGCACCAACAATGCCTTCCCCGAACTGCGCGAAGCCACCAGCGCAGGCCTTGCCGGCGGCTTGCTCGCCAGTGGCCAGGTACCGGCCAGCATCGGCCTGCGCCGCAACAAGCGCCTGCTGGTCAAAGTGCCTGAACAACAACTGGCCGAATGGGCCCTGGTGGAAGTGGCGGTGTCACCCCAGCGCTTCGTCGGTGCCCGGGCACTTAGCCGTAGCGAAGACCTCTGCGAAGTCTTCGCCTGTTTCGCCGAGCCGCATGCCATCGGCCTGTCGGCGCTGTGCGGCCTGTGGTGCCCGGTATCGCGCCAAGACCCGCACGGCGCCTGGATACGCCTTAACCCCGGCGCCGAACAGGCCTTGCTCGCACCGCTGGCACCCGGCCTGCTGCAAGCCTGCGGCATCACCGCCAGCGGCACGCTGACGCCCGGCGTTGCCCATCGCCTGAGCCTTTTCAGCGGCACCCTGGCCCTGGATGGCGAACGTGAAATCGAATTCGCCGAACGCGATACCCCCACCATCACCCTCGACCACCAAGGCCCGCTCAGCGTGGACGTCGAGGCTGTGCTGGCGCACGCCGCCCGTCATCACCTGCTGGCCGTACCACGCGGCCACCGGCTGCACCCTGCAAACCCGTGTTGAGACAACCCTGGAGAACAACAAGATGTCCAATCAGCTCAGTACCGAACAACTGCTGCATGCCTATGAAGTGATGCGCACCATTCGCGCCTTCGAAGAACGCCTGCACGTGGAATTCGCCACCGGCGAAATCCCCGGCTTTGTCCACCTGTATGCCGGTGAAGAGGCTTCCGCTGCCGGGGTCATGGCCCACCTGCGCGACAGCGACTGCATCGCCTCGACCCACCGCGGCCATGGCCATTGCATCGCCAAGGGCGTGGACGTGTACGGCATGATGGCCGAGATCTACGGCAAGAAGACCGGCGTGTGTGGTGGCAAGGGCGGCTCGATGCACATTGCCGACCTGGAAAAAGGCATGCTCGGTGCCAACGGCATTGTCGGTGCCGGCGCACCACTGGTGGCCGGGGCGGCGCTGGCGGCCAAGCTCAAGGGCCGCGACGATGTGTCGGTGGCCTTCTTCGGCGACGGCGCCTCCAACGAAGGCGCGGTGTTCGAGGCCATGAACATGGCGTCGATCATGAACCTGCCGTGCATCTTTGTCGCCGAGAACAACGGCTACGCCGAAGCCACCGCCTCCAACTGGTCGGTGGCCTGTGACCACATTGCCGACCGTGCTGCCGGCTTCGGCATGCCCGGGGTGACCATCGACGGCTTCGATTTCTTTGCCGTGTACGAGGCAGCCGGCGCCGCCATCGAGCGCGCCCGTTCCGGGCAAGGGCCGTCACTGGTCGAGGTCAAGCTCAGCCGCTACTACGGCCACTTCGAAGGCGATGCGCAAACCTACCGCGCCCCCGATGAAGTGAAAAACCTGCGCGAGTCACGTGACTGCCTGATGCAGTTCCGCAACAAGACCACCCGCGCCGGCCTGCTCACGGCCGAGCAACTGGACGCCGTCGATGCCCGCGTCGAAGACTTGATCGAAGACGCCGTGCGCCGCGCCAAATCCGATCCCAAGCCACAGCCCGCCGACCTGCTCACCGACGTCTACGTCAGCTACCCCTGAGCCGCGGATTACAAGAACAACAGGAGAACCACCATGGCAAGAAAGATCAGCTACCAGCAGGCCATCAATGAAGCCCTGGCCCAGGAAATGCGCCGCGACGACAGCGTTTTCATCATTGGCGAAGACATTGCCGGCGGTGCCGGTGCCCCCGGCGAGGATGACGCCTGGGGTGGCGTACTGGGCGTGACCAAGGGCCTGTATCACCAGTTCCCGGGCCGCGTACTCGACGCGCCACTGTCGGAAATCGGCTATGTCGGCGCTGCAGTCGGTGCCGCCACCCAGGGCCTGCGCCCGGTGTGCGAGCTGATGTTCGTCGACTTTGCCGGCTGCTGCCTGGACCAGATACTCAACCAGGCGGCCAAGTTCCGCTACATGTTCGGCGGCAAGGCGGTCACCCCGCTGGTGATGCGCACCATGTACGGCGCCGGCCTGCGCGCGGCCGCGCAGCACTCGCAGATGCTCACTTCGCTGTGGACGCACATCCCGGGCCTGAAGGTGGTCTGCCCCTCTTCGCCGTACGACGCCAAGGGCCTGTTGATCCAGGCGATCCGCGACAATGACCCGGTGATCTTCTGCGAGCACAAGCTGCTGTACAGCATGCAGGGTGAAGTGCCGGAAGAGGTGTACACCGTGCCATTCGGCGAAGCCAATTTCCTGCGTGATGGCGACGACGTGACCCTGGTGACCTACGGGCGCATGGTGCACGTGGCGCTGGAGGCTGCCAACAACCTGGCCCGCCAGGGCATCGACTGCGAAGTGCTGGACCTGCGCACCACCAGCCCGCTGGACGAAGACAGCATCCTTGAAAGCGTGGAAAAGACCGGCCGCCTGGTGGTGATCGACGAAGCCAACCCGCGTTGTTCGATGGCCACCGACATCAGCGCTCTGGTGGCGCAAAAAGCCTTTGGCGCGCTCAAGGGCCCGATCGAAATGGTTACCGCGCCGCACACCCCGGTGCCGTTTTCCGACGCCCTGGAAGACCTGTACATCCCCGACGCGGCGAAGATCGAGGCTGCCGTGCGCAAGGTGATCGAAGCCGCAAGGAGTGCCGCATGAGCCAGATCCATACCCTGACCATGCCCAAGTGGGGCCTGTCGATGACTGAAGGCCGGGTAGACACCTGGTTGAAGCAGGAAGGTGACGAGATCAACAAAGGCGACGAGGTGCTGGACGTCGAGACCGACAAGATCAGCAGCAGCGTCGAAGCGCCGTTCAGCGGCGTGTTGCGCCGCCAGGTGGCCAAGCCCGACGAAACCCTGCCGGTGGGCGCGCTGCTGGCGGTGGTCGTCGAGGGTGAAGCCGAAGAGTCCGAGATCGATGCCGTGGTGCAGCGCTTCCAGGCCGAGTTTGTCGCCGAAGGTGGCGCCGACCAGGCCCAGGGCCCGGCCCCGCAAAAGGCAGAAGTGGGCGGTCGGCTGCTGCGCTGGTTCGAGCTGGGCGAAGGCGGCACGCCGCTGGTGCTGGTGCACGGCTTTGGTGGCGATCTTAACAACTGGCTGTTCAACCACCCGGCGCTGGCGGCCGAACGGCGGGTGATCGCCCTTGATCTGCCGGGGCATGGCGAATCGGCCAAGGCCCTGCAGCGCGGCGATCTGGATGAACTGAGCGAAACCGTGCTGGCGCTGCTCGATCACCTGGACATCGCCAGGGCGCACCTGGCCGGCCATTCCATGGGTGGCGCAGTCAGCCTGAATGTGGCACGCCTGGCGCCGCAGCGGGTGGCCAGCCTGAGCCTGGTGGCCAGTGCCGGCCTGGGCGAGGCGATCAACGGGCAGTACCTGCAAGGCTTCGTCAGCGCCGCCAACCGCAATGCCCTGAAACCGCAGATGGTGCAGCTGTTTGCCGACCCGGCGCTGGTCACCCGGCAGATGCTGGAAGACATGCTCAAGTTCAAGCGCCTGGAAGGTGTGGATCAGGCCTTGCAACAGCTGGCGGCGGCGCTGGCCGACGGTGACCGGCAGCGCCACGACTTGCGCGGAGTGCTGGGGCAACACCCGGCCCTGGTGGTGTGGGGCGGCAAGGACGCGATCATCCCGGCCAGCCATGCCGAAGGGCTGGAGGCTGAAGTGCTGGTGCTGGCGGAGGCTGGGCACATGGTGCAGATGGAGGCGGCTGAAGAGGTGAATCGGAGGATGGTGGAGTTTTTGCGAGGGTGTTGAGGGTTGAGGTGTATGTCTTGGAGGCGCATTGGGGCATAGAAGTGCATGCCTTGAGTTATTCAGCGCCTGTGAGATCGAGCGCCGCCCGCGCGGCGCTTCGCGGGGCAAGCCCGCTCCCACATCTGTTTCGGGCCAATTATTTCTGTGCCAGGTGGGTTGCAGCCTTGGCGCATGGCTGGAGATGGATGAAAAGCAGTTGCCCACCCCCGATATCGAATGGAACAAACAAGGCGGACAGAGGTGACCTTACAGGACTGATTGGCCCGAAACAGATGTGGGAGCGGGCTTGCCCCGCGAAGCGCCGCGCGGGCGGCGCTCGATCTCACAGGCGCAGACCAATTCAAGGCATGCACCTGCTGGCACAGACCAACTCAAGGCATGCACCTGTCAGCCCCCACCCAATCCCCCGACATGCCCCTCACCGCCATCACGCGATCGGTGCCAGCAGCTCTCACAGGTATCGCACTAGGCCCAAGGGCTGCACAAATCCTGTAGGAGCGGCCTTGTGTCGCGATGGGGCGCGAAGCGGCCCCGGCGATATCTGCAGCGAAGCCGAAATCGTAGGGCCGCTGCGCGCCCCATCGCGACACAAGGCCGCTCCTACAGGGGTATGCGTCCGCATATGCGCTTGCTGTTTCGGGATCCCATTCTGCGTCATACTCGGCAGACCTATTGCCCGGTCCTCGCCATGCATCCATTGCTCCCCATTACCCTGGTCCTGCTGCTCGCCGCCTGTGGCGATGGCGAATCGCTACTGCCGCCGGATGCGCGCCTGCCTGACGGAGGGCGCTACCGGGGTGAGGTGGTCGATGGCCTGCTGCAAGGCGATGGCCGCATCGACTACCCCAACGGCAGCTGGTACGCGGGCAGCTTCAAGGACGGCCAGTGGCACGGCCAGGGCGAATGGCATGGCCAGAACGGTGAGGTGTATCGGGGCCAGTTCGCCGAGGGGCTGTTCCAGGGGCTGGGTGACCTGACTACCCCGGGCAGCCATTATGGCGGCACCTTCAAGCATGGTCGCCGCGACGGCGAAGGCACCCTCAGGCAGGCCGACCAGACCTACCGCGGCCAGTTCAAGGACGACCAGTACGATGGCGCCGGCGAGCTGGAACTGGCCGACGGCAGCCGCTACCAGGGCCTGTTTGCCAAGGGCAAGCCCAACGGCGCCGGGGTGCGCAGCGATGCCAGCGGCAACCAGTTCAGTGGCCACTTCCTCAACGGCCAGTTGCAGGGCAGCGGCACCTACGACAGCGTCGACGGCGAGCAGTACATCGGCGAATTCAAGGACAACCGCCTGGAGGGCCGTGGCCGCTACGAAAATGCCGATGGCGATGTGTGGATCGGCGAATTCAAGGATGGCTCACTGATCGGCGAAGGCGAGCTGCTGGGCAGCGATGGCAGCCACTACAAGGGCACCTTCGCCGACTGGCGCCTGTCGGGCGAGGGCAGCTTGCAGCTGGCCGACGGCAGCAAATACATCGGCGGTTTCCTCAACGATGCCTACCACGGCAAGGGCCGCTTGATCCTGCCCAGCGGCAAGGTCGAAAGCGGCATGTGGGCCAACGGTGTGCGCGTGCGCGACCAGAAAGGCAAGCTGCTGCCCGACCCGCTGGACCTGGCCCTGCTAAACCAGGGCCGGTTGCTGGAAGAGGCGCTGGCCCGGGTGCCGCGCTCGGCGCCACCGATCCAGCTGTACAGCCTGGTGGTGGCCGGCGATGGCCAGCAAAGCGTATTCCTGCGTGAAGCCGACTACGTCAGCAACATGCTCAAGGTGCGCTTTGGCGCCCATGGCCAGGTGACCCTGGTCAACCACCGCGACCACATGGCCAGCCGCCCCATGGCGACTCGCGAGAACCTGACCCGCGCCGCCCGCACCCTGGCCGAGCGCAGCGGCCCCGAAGACCTGGTGTTCATCTACTTCACCAGCCATGGCAGCGCTGACCACCAACTGGTGCTCGACCAGCCGCGCCTGCAACTGGCCGACTTGTCCGCCGACGAACTGGCCACCGCACTTGCGCCATTGAAAGACCGCGACAAGGTAATCGTCATCTCCGCCTGCTATTCAGGGGGCTACATCGCCCCGCTCAAGGATGAGCGCACGCTGATCATGACCGCCGCCCGGGCCGACCGTGTGTCCTTCGGCTGCTCGGAAGAAGCCGACTTCACCTACTTTGGCGACGCCCTGTTCGCCGAAGCCCTGAACCAGACCGACGACCTGAAACAGGCGTTTGAACTGGCACGCACCAGCGTTGCCGAAAGAGAACAAAGGGAAGGTTTCGAGGCCTCCGAGCCGCAGTTGTGGGCGCCACCCGCGGTGCTTGAACACTGGCAGCACCTGCGCCGGCAACAGGCCGAAGAAGCATTGCGAAACGCCACGCAGGCCAAGGTGGGGGCACAGGCAGAAACGCCTGCCAACCACTAGACTTGTGTGTAACAAGGGAGAGACATCATGTATTTGACGCCTCAGCATGTCCTGCTTGCCGGTGCTACCGGCCTCACCGGTGAACACCTGCTCGATCGCTTGCTCAACGAGCCCACCATTACCCGCGTGCTGGCCCCTACCCGCCGGCCGCTGGCCGAGCACCCGCACCTGGAAAACCCGGTCGGTGACCCGGCCGTGTTCCTGCCGCAGCTGGCCGGACGGGTGGATATCGCCTACTGCTGTTTGGGCACCACGTTGAAGCAGGCCGGTTCGGAGTCAGCCTTCCGCGCGGTGGATCTGGACATGGTGGTCGCCTTCAGCAAGCGTGCCCGTGAAATGGGCGCGCGGCATTTGCTGGTGGTCAGCGCGTTGGGCGCCGACCCGAAGTCGTCGATTTTCTACAACCGGGTCAAGGGCGAGATGGAAGAGGCGCTCAAGGCGCAGGACTGGCCGCAACTAACCATCGTGCGGCCGTCGTTGCTGCTGGGTGAGCGGATTGAGCCACGGCTGGGTGAACAGTTGATTTCGCCGTTTTCCAAATTGATACCGGGTAAGTACCGCGGGATCGAGGCGTGTACGCTAGCGCGGGCGCTGTGGCGATTGGCGCTGGAGGAAGAGGACGGGGTGCGGGTTGTGGAGTCGGATGAGTTGCGCAGGTTGGGCAAGACTCCCTAAACGCTGCATGTTGCTGTTGTAGGAGCGGCGTTGCGTCGCGAAAGGGACGCGCAGCGGCCCCCGGATTTCAGCTTTAGCACAACCCTTGCTGGGGCCGCTTTGCGGCCCTTTCGCGACACACGGCCGCTCCTACAGGGAACTGCGGCGCTCTCTAGAGGCCCCCTGTGGCCTGGAAACCAACACCAGCGGCAGTCAGCAACGACAACGGCAACAACAAGGTGTCGAGCAACATGCTCCCTGGCAGGTCCAGCCCCGGATAGGCCGGCGCTTCAGCCCCATACCGATCCCGCGGGCAGCAACCCCCATTGATCACATACAAATCCAGGCGGGTGCCGGCATACACCACCGGCGCCCCCGGTTTGTTGGCATCCAGCGTGCGCACCGTGGCGCAGCCACTCAGCAAGCCCAGCGCCAGCAAGCCGGCCAACGTTCGCTTCAATCATCCACCCCGAAGTGGTGCTCGCCCCAACGCGGCAGCATGTCCTGAGGAATGTTCAGCAGGTTGAGAATGCGCGCCACGACAAAGTCGACCAGGTCGTCGATTGTCTGTGGCTGGTGATAAAAGCCCGGTGCCGCCGGCAGGATCACTGCGCCCATCTGCGATAACTTGAGCATGTTCTCCAGGTGAATGGTGGAGAACGGTGCTTCGCGTGGCACCAGAATCAATTGGCGACGCTCCTTGAGGGTGACGTCGGCAGCGCGCTCGATGAGGTTGTTGCAGGCACCGGTGGCAATCGCCGACAAGGTGCCGGTAGAACAAGGCACCACCACCATCGCCGCCGGGGCACCGGAGCCAGAGGCGACCGGCGACATCCAGTCTTCCTTGCCATACACGCGGATCTGCCCATCGGCAGCGCCGGTGTATTCAGTAAGAAAAGCCTGCATTGCCTGTGGCTTGGCCGGCAGCACCACGTCGGTCTCGGTGGCCATCACCAGTTGCGCGGCCTTGGAGATCAGGAAGTGCACCTCGCGGTCCTCGCGCACCAGGCAATCGAGCAGGCGCAGGCCATACTGGGCGCCCGAGGCGCCCGTCATGGCCAGGGTGATGCGTTCCGGCCCGCTCACTTCAGCGCCTCGGCCAGTTTGCCGTGCAGGCCACCGAAGCCGCCGTTGCTCATGATCACCACGTGGGTGCCTGGGCGGGCCTGGCCCTTGATCCGCTCGATGATCGCCTCAAGGCTGTCGGCCACCACACTCGGCACCTTGCATTGCGCAGCCGTGGCGGCCAGGTCCCAGCCGAGGTTGGCTGGCGCATACCAGATCACCTGGTCGGCGTCGTTGACGCTTTCTGGCAGGCCGTCACGGTGCGCACCGAGCTTCATCGAGTTGGAACGGGGCTCGATCACCGCAATCACCGGCGCCTCGCCAACGCGCTTGCGCAGGCCGTCGAGGGTGGTGGCGATGGCGGTCGGGTGGTGAGCGAAGTCGTCATAGATGGTCACGCCCTGTACTTCGGCAACCTTCTCCATGCGCCGCTTGACGCTTTTGAAAGCGCTGAGGCCAGCGATGCCCATGGCCGGCACTACACCCACGTGACGCGCTGCTGCCAGGGTAGCCAGGGCGTTGGCGACGTTGTGCTGGCCGGTCAGGGCCCAGTCGACCACGCCTTGCGCTTCGCCGTCGAACAGCACTTCGAAACGGGAGCCGTCGGGGCTGAGCAAGCGGGCCTGCCACTGGCCGCCTTCACCGGTGGTTTGCACCGGGGTCCAGCAGCCCATGCCGATGACCCGCTCCAGCGCTTGTTCGGTGGTAGGGTGGATGACCAGGCCTTCGCTGGGAATGGTGCGCACCAAGTGGTGAAACTGCCGCTCGATCGAGGCCAGGTCCGGGAAAATGTCTGCGTGATCGAACTCAAGGTTGTTGAGGATCGCGGTGCGCGGGTGGTAGTGGACGAACTTCGAGCGCTTGTCGAAGAAGGCACTGTCGTATTCGTCGGCTTCGACCACAAAGAACGGTGTGTCGCCCAGACGCGCCGACACCGAGAAGTTCTGCGGTACGCCGCCAATCAGGAAGCCCGGGCTCATGCCCGCGTGCTCCAGCACCCAGGCCAGCATGCTGCTGGTAGTGGTTTTGCCGTGGGTACCGGCAACGGCCAGCACCCAGCGGCCTTGCAGCACATGGTCGGCCAGCCACTGCGGGCCGGAGACATAGGGCAGGCCTTTGTTCAGCACGTATTCAACCGCGGGGTTGCCGCGCGACATGGCGTTGCCGATCACCACCAGGTCGGGTGCCGGCTCCAACTGGGCCGGGTCATAGCCTTGGGTCAGTTCGATACCCTGGGCCTCGAGCTGGGTGCTCATCGGTGGGTAGACGTTGGCGTCCGAGCCGGTGACGCGATGGCCAAGTTCCTTGGCCAGCACCGCCAGCGAGCCCATGAAAGTGCCGCAAATACCGAGAATGTGAATATGCATGGTCGACCTCGCAAAACATCGAGGCAGGGTAGCCCAGGGCGCAATAAATCGCACCCGCTGTTTCGCTTAGTCGCCCCTGGTGATGCCGTGTTTGCGCAGTTTTCGATACAAGGTATTGCGGCTGATGCCTAAGTGCTCGGCGACGCGGGTGAGGTGCCAGTGTTTTGCCTGCAAAATGGCCAGCAAGGCATCACGCTCGGCATCCTGCAGGAGCGGCCTTGCGTCGCGATCGGGCTGCGCAGCAGCCCCGGCAATCTGGGCTGCGCGGCTGAGGCACTGGGGCCGCTCTGCGGCCCTTTCGCGACACAAGGCCGCTCCTACAGGGACGGGGTTGTTGCGGATGATAGCGGGGAGATCCGGGAAGGTGATGCGGGCATCTTCGCAAAGCGCCACCAGCGTACGCAGCACATTGCGCATCTGCCGCACGTTGCCCGGCCAGGTAAAGTCGAGCAGTGCCTGGCGCGCCTGGGGTTCGATGTCGATCAGGTGCCCCTGCGCCTCCTGGCGCAGCAAAAAGTCCAGCAACTGCGCCTTGTCACTGCGCTCGCGTACCGCCGGCAACGCCACTTCCAGGCCATTGAGGCGGTAATACAGGTCTTCGCGGAAACTGCCCTGCTCCACCCGCTCCAGCAGGTCGCGGTGGGTGGCGCTGACAATGCGCACATCCACTGCTTGCGGCTCGCCGCCGATCGGCACCACCTGGCGCTCTTCCAGCACCCGCAGCAGGCGGGTTTGCAGGGCCAATGGCATGTCGCCGATCTCGTCCAGCAGCAAGGTGCCGCCGTCGGCCTGCAACAACTTGCCGCGCATGCCTTCCTTGCGTGCACCGGTAAAGCTGCCGCCGCGGTAACCGAACAGCTCGCTCTCGATCAGGCTTTCCGGGATCGAGGCACAGTTGATAGCGACGAACGGTTTGGCGCGACGTTCACTGGCCTGATGCACAGCCTGCGCGAAGGCCTCCTTGCCGCTACCGGTCTCGCCGCGCAGCAGCAGGGGCACATCACGCTCGAACACCCGCACACTGCGGCGGAAATCGTTTTGCAGGGCCGGGTCAAGCAGGCACACCAGTGGCTCCACTTCACGCATCGGCTGCGGCTGCGGCTGGGCGATGGGTACCGACCACACCGGCACCCGCGCCTGGCCGCGCAGGCTGGCGAACACCTGGCGACCGTCCAGGGTACGCAGCGGCCATGCCGTGCTGCCGCCTGGCGTGGCGCGACGGAACAGTTCGTCATGGCTACAAGCAAAGAAGCGTTCCAGCGGTTTGCCCAACACGCCGCCGCGCACGGTGCCGAGCAAATTGAGCGCGCTCTGGTTGGCCGCACAGATACGCCCGTCGCCGTCGAAGGCCAGCAGACCTTCGCTGAACAGGCCGACCGACTCGGCCTGCAGGTGAAAACGCAGCAGCCATTGCTGCTCGAAATGGCGCAGGAAGTAGCAGCTTTCGATCATTTTTGCCGACAGGTTGACCAGCGCCATGGTGTGGAACTGGCTTTGCCGCGATACGTCGGGCCGGGCCGAAGACACATCCAGCACGGCCAGCAACTCGCCATGCGGGTCGAATACCGGGCTGGCCGAGCAGGTCAGGCCGGTGTGGCGACCACGGAAGTGCTCGTTCTGGTGAATGGTCAGCGCTTGGCGCTCGACCAGGCAGGTGCCGATGCCGTTGGTGCCCTCGCGCGCCTCGCTCCAGTCGGCGCCCAGCCACAGCCCGGCATGCTCGAAGCTGCGCCGCTCGCCGGGGGCGCTGACGCAGTTGAGGATCACCCCGCGGGCGTCCGTCAGCAGTACCGCGTGGCCCGCCCCGGAAAGCTGCTGGTGCAGGCTGTTCATTTCAGGGTCGGCAATCTGCAGCACCTGGCGCAGGCGCTCGCGGCTTTCCAGCAGGCGCCCGTGTTCAAGCACCACCGGGGCCTCGATCACTGCAGGGTCGAGGTGGTAATCCTCCAGGCAGCGCAGCCAGGAGCGGGCAATGGACGGGTCACTGCCGCCCTCCCCGGGGCCGCCGTGGGCAACGTCGTGCACCTGCCGCGCGTGGCGACTGAGATGATTGCTCTGCATTGTTGTAGTTCTCCGCAGATAGAGAGTCCTGCCAGCATCCTCCACCCGCGAAGGCTTTGCAATGCACGCACCGGTGACGTGTCGCAAATGGCACAAAGTGTCACCCCCATGCGTACCGGCGCTGGCACAGCGGCGCTTGGCCAAGCCTGCCGTAATGACCCAAGTCATTGATTTGCCTGGTACTGCCAACGCTGGCCCAACCTTTGCTCTACGCTTTTCAACTCCCTAACAAACACAATAGCCAGGAGACACACCATGCGTTACGCACATCCGGGTACCGAAGGCGCGAAGGTTTCCTTCAAGAGCCGCTACGGCAACTACATCGGTGGTGAGTTCGTTCCTCCGGTAAAAGGCCAGTATTTCGAAAATACCTCCCCGGTGAATGGCAAGCTGATCGCTGAATTCCCCCGCTCCACTGCCGAAGACATCGATAACGCGCTCGACGCCGCCCACGCCGCTGCCGACGCCTGGGGCCGCACCTCGGTACAGGACCGCTCCAATGTGCTGCTGAAGATTGCCGACCGTATCGAGCAGAACCTCGAACTGCTGGCCATTACCGAAACCTGGGACAATGGCAAGCCGATCCGCGAAACCCTGAATGCCGACATTCCGCTGGCGGTCGACCACTTCCGCTACTTTGCTGGCTGCATTCGCGCCCAAGAGGGCGGCGCTGCGGAGATCAACGAAGGCACCGTGGCCTACCACATCCACGAGCCGTTGGGCGTGGTCGGGCAGATCATCCCGTGGAACTTCCCGATCCTGATGGCCGCCTGGAAGCTCGCCCCGGCCCTGGCTGCCGGCAACTGCGTGGTGCTCAAGCCGGCCGAGCAGACCCCGCTGGGCATCACCGTGCTGCTGGAAGTGATCGGCGACCTGCTGCCAAAAGGCGTGCTCAACGTGGTGCAAGGCTATGGCCGCGAGGCCGGTGAAGCGCTGGCTACCAGCAAGCGCATCGCCAAAATCGCCTTCACCGGCTCCACCCCGGTGGGCTCGCACATCATGAAATGCGCGGCCGAAAACATCATCCCGTCCACCGTCGAACTGGGCGGCAAGTCGCCGAACGTGTACTTCGAAGACATCATGCAGGCCGAGCCGAGCTTCATCGAGAAGGCCGCCGAAGGCATGGTGCTGGCGTTCTTCAACCAGGGCGAAGTGTGCACCTGCCCGTCACGGGCGCTGGTACAGGAGTCGATCTACCCGCAGTTCATGGAAGTGGTGATGAAGAAGGTGCTGCAGATCAAGCGCGGCGACCCGCTGGACACCGACACCATGGTCGGCGCCCAGGCCTCGCAGCAGCAGTTCGAGAAGATCCTGTCGTACCTCGACATCGCCCAGGAGGAAGGCGCCGAGCTGCTGACCGGCGGCAAGGTGGAGAAACTGGAAGGTTCGCTGGCCACCGGTTACTACATCCAGCCAACCCTGCTCAAAGGCAACAACCGCATGCGCGTGTTCCAGGAAGAAATCTTTGGCCCGGTGGTAAGCGTAACCACCTTCAAAGATGAAGCCGAAGCGCTGGCGATTGCCAACGACACCGAGTTCGGCCTGGGTGCCGGCGTGTGGACCCGCGACATCAACCGGGCCTACCGCATGGGCCGCGGGATCAAGGCTGGCCGCGTGTGGACCAACTGCTACCACCTGTACCCGGCACATGCCGCATTCGGTGGCTACAAGAAGTCCGGGGTTGGGCGTGAGACGCACAAGATGATGCTCGACCATTATCAGCAGACCAAGAACCTGCTGGTGAGCTACGACATCAATCCGTTGGGCTTCTTCTAAGCAAGTAGCTGCAAGCTGCAAGCTGCAAGCTGCAAGAAAAAGCGGGGCATGCACCGACTGGCTTTTCTCTTGAAGCTTGAAGCTTGAAGCTTGAAGCTTGAAGCTTGCAGCTTGCAGCCGCTCTGGCTCGCTTCCTGCAGTACCCATCACCATCGGCCCGGAACCCTCCGGCCACCAAGAAAAACAACAGGTGAAACTATGCCAAGCGATCATTCCGCCGGCTCGCCGGCAGGCTCTTCCGTCGACTTCGAAAAGGTCGGCTCGGACTATTTCCAGCAACGTGAACTGAAAAAAGGCGCCGCCGGCTGGGTGCTGCTGGTCGGCCTGGGGGTGGCCTATGTCATCTCCGGCGATTACGCCGGCTGGAACTTCGGCCTGGCCCAGGGTGGCTGGGGCGGCATGTTCCTTGCCACCTTGCTGATGGCCACCATGTACCTGTGCATGTGCTTCTCGCTGGCCGAACTGTCGTCGATGATCCCTACCGCGGGCGGCGGCTACGGCTTTGCCCGCAGCGCCTTCGGCCCGTGGGGCGGCTTCCTGACAGGCACGGCAATCCTCATCGAATATGCCATCGCCCCCGCGGCCATCGCCACCTTCATCGGCGCCTACTGCCAGTCGTTGTTCGGCATCGGTGGCTGGATGATCTACCTGGCGTTCTACGTGGTGTTCATCGGCATCCACATTTTCGGCGTGGGTGAAGCACTGAAGCTGATGTTCATCATCACCGCCATCGCCGCCATTGCCCTGGGCGTGTTCCTGGTGGCAATGGTGCCCCATTTTGATGCAGCCAACCTGTTCGACATCGCCAAAACGGACGCCGCCGGCGCCAGCAGCTTCCTGCCATTCGGCTATGTCGGCGTATGGGCGGCCATCCCCTATGCCATCTGGTTCTTCCTGGCGGTCGAAGGCGTGCCGCTGGCCGCCGAAGAAACCAAGAACCCCAAGCGTGACCTGCCACGCGGCCTGATCGGCGCCATGCTGGTGCTGGTGGCATTCGCCCTGCTGATTTTGGTGGTCGGCCCCGGCGGCGCCGGCTCGGAAGCGCTGAAAGCCTCCGGCAACCCGCTGGTCGAAGCACTGGCCAAGGCCTACGGCGGCTCTACCTGGATGGGCGGCTTCGTCAACCTGGTCGGTCTGGCCGGGCTGATCGCCAGCTTCTTCTCGATCATCTACGCCTATTCCCGGCAGATCTTCGCCCTGTCCCGTGCCGGCTACTTGCCACGCAAGCTGTCGGAAACCAACAAGAGCAAGGCCCCGGTGCTGGCCCTGGTCATCCCCGGCATCATCGGCTTTGCCCTGTCGCTGACCGGCCAGGGCGACCTGCTGATTCTGGTAGCGGTGTTCGGCGCCACCCTGTCGTACGTGCTGATGATGGCCGCGCACATCACCCTGCGCATCCGCCGGCCGAAGATGGAGCGCCCGTATCGCACCCCTGGCGGCATCTTCACTTCCGGCCTGGCCCTGGTGCTGGCTTGCATCGCCGTGGTCGCCGGTTTCCTGGTCGACCCGCGCGTGGTGATTGGCGCCGCAGTGATCTATGCGGTATTAATTGCCTACTTTGCTTTCTACAGCCGCCACCACCTGGTCGCGGGCACACCGGAAGAGGAATTCGCCGCGATCCAGAAGGCCGAAGAGGCCCTGCACTGATCGCCGACACCCGCCGCGGGGTAACCCGCGGCTCTGGAGATTCTGTATGGCAAGTTTCGTACACACGGTCGGCCACCTGGTCTACCGCTTCGACAGCCTCAAGGACGTGATGGCCAAGGCCAGCCCGGCGCGTTCGGGTGACTACCTGGCAGGCGTTGCGGCCAGCAACGACGGCGAACGGGTCGCCGCGCAAATGGCGTTGGCCAATATCCCGCTGACGCATTTTCTCAGCGAAGCCCTGATCCCCTACGAAACCGATGAAGTGACCCGGCTGATCATCGACACCCATGATGCTCAGGCCTTCGCCCCGGTCAGCCACCTGACCGTCGGCGGCCTGCGCGACTGGCTGCTCAGCGAGCAAGCCGATGAAGACAGCCTGCGCGCCCTGGCGCCCGGGCTGACGCCGGAAATGGCAGCGGCGGTATCGAAGATCATGCGCGTGCAGGACCTGGTGCTGGTGGCGCAGAAAATCCGCGTGGTCACGCGCTTTCGCGGCACCATGGGCCTGCGCGGGCGCCTGTCGACCCGGTTGCAGCCCAACCACCCGACCGATGAGCCGGCCGGCATTGCCGCCAGCATTCTCGACGGCCTGTTGTATGGCAACGGCGACGCCATGATCGGCATCAACCCGGCCACCGACAGCATCGCCTCGATCTGCGCCCTGCTGGAAATGCTCGACGCGATCATCCAGCGCTACGACATCCCCACCCAGTCCTGCGTGCTGACCCACGTCACCACCTCGATCGAGGCGATCAACCGTGGCGTGCCGCTGGACCTGGTGTTCCAGTCCATCGCCGGCACCGAGGCGGCCAACGCCGGCTTCGGCATCAACCTGAACGTACTGCAGGAAGGCTACGAAGCCGGCCTGTCGCTCAAGCGCGGCACCCTTGGGCAAAACCTGATGTACTTCGAAACCGGCCAGGGCAGCGCGCTGTCGGCCAACGCCCACCATGGTGTCGACCAGCAGACCTGCGAAACCCGCGCCTATGCCGTGGCCCGCCATTTCAAGCCATTCCTGGTCAACACCGTGGTCGGTTTCATTGGCCCGGAATACCTGTACAACGGCAAGCAGATCATCCGCGCCGGCCTCGAAGACCACTTCTGCGGCAAACTGCTGGGCGTGCCGATGGGCTGCGACATCTGCTACACCAACCACGCCGAAGCCGACCAGGACGACATGGACACCCTGCTGACCCTGCTGGGGGTGGCCGGGATCAACTTCATCATGGGCATCCCCGGCTCCGACGACATCATGCTCAACTACCAGACCACCTCGTTCCATGACGCGCTGTACGCGCGCCAGACCCTGGGCCTGAAGCCCGGGCCGGAGTTCGAGGCATGGCTGGCCCACACCGGCATCTTCACCCAGGCCGATGGCCGGGTGCGCTTCGGTGACAACCTGCCGCCGGCCTTCCGCCAGGCCTTGGCACAGCTTGCATAGGATGACCATGGACCATCGCACGCCTACCCCCGACAACCCTTGGCTGGCCCTGCGCAACCTGACCCCGGCGCGCATCGCCCTGGGCCGCACCGGCACCAGCCTGCCGACCGGAGCGCAACTGGACTTTCAGTTCGCCCATGCCCAGGCCCGTGACGCCGTGCACCTGGCCTTCGACCACGCTGGCCTGGCTACCCAACTGAGTGACCGCGGGCGCGAAAGCCTGGTGCTGCACAGCGCCGCCAGCGACCGCCACCAGTACCTGCAACGGCCAGACCTGGGGCGGCGCCTGAACGAAGACTCGATCGCCACCTTGCGCGAGCACGCCCAGGCCAACCCCGGCGGCGTCGATTTGGCCATCGTCGTTGCCGACGGCCTGTCGGCACTGGCCGTGCACCGCCACACCCTGCCATTCCTGAACCGTTTCGAAGAACAGGCTGCCGCCGACGGCTGGACCAGCGCCCCGGTCGTGCTGGTGCAGCAAGGCCGCGTGGCAGTGGCCGACGAAGTTGGCGAACTGCTGGGCGCCCGCATGACCGTGATGCTGATCGGCGAACGCCCCGGCCTCAGCTCGCCAGACAGCCTGGGCCTGTATTTCACCTACGCACCCAAGGTCGGCCTGACCGATGCCTATCGCAACTGTATTTCCAACATCCGCCTGGAGGGCTTGAGCTACGGCATGGCGGCGCACCGGCTGCTGTACTTGATGCGCGAAGCCTGCAGGCGCCAGCTGTCCGGGGTGAATCTGAAGGACGAAGCCGAGGTCCATAGCTTGGAGAATGAAGGCAGCGCCAGCCAGAAAGGTAACTTTCTGCTCGGCAAAGGTTAAAGAACATGTCACGGAAGGCGGATTGCACTTGCTCCGTGCATTGGGGCAGCATGCCCTTGAAAGCTGCTGGCATTCCGCTGTTTCCCCAAATGGACTCTGAGGGCCGCACATGCGCATCATCAAGGCAACCCTGGAACACCTCGACCTGCTCACGCCGTTGTTCGTCAAATACCGTGAGTTCTATGGGCAGCTGCCCTACCCCGACAGTTCACGCAGCTTTCTGGAAAAGCGCCTGAAACGGGATGAATCGGTGATCTACCTGGCACTGCCGGATGATGACGATTCCAAGTTGATGGGCTTCTGCCAGCTGTACCCGAGCTATTCGTCGCTGTCGCTGAAGCGGGTATGGATCCTCAACGATATCTATGTGGCCGAAGACTCGCGGCGCATGCTGGTAGCCGACCACCTGATGCGCGAAGCGAAGAAAATGGCCAAGGAAACCAACGCCGTGCGCATGCGGGTTTCGACCAGTGCGGACAATGAGGTTGCGCACATGACCTACGAATCCATTGGGTTTCGTGAAGATACCGAGTTCAAGAGCTACATCCTGCCAATCAGCCAGGACTGACCTGTACCGGCCTCTTCGCGGGCACACCCGCTCCCACAGGGCTAGAGAGATCTCTGGGAGCGGGCGTGCCCGCGAAGAGGCCGGCACAGGCATACACCTGCATCGTAACCCCCCGCTACAAACTCCCCGGGCATGTTCTTCACTTAGCCGTATAATGCCCCTCCTGTCATGTGTGAAAATTTACCCATCCCCCGGTAACCGAGCCTACGCCCCAGAACACAGGTGCTGTACATGGATTTCAACCCGCTGGACCTTATCCTGCATCTCGATGCCTACCTCGATCTGCTGGTCACCAATTACGGTCCCTGGATCTACGCCATCCTGTTCACCGTGATCTTCTGTGAAACCGGGCTGGTGGTGATGCCGTTCCTGCCGGGCGATTCGCTGCTGTTCATCGCCGGTGCCGTGGCTGCTGGCGGTGGCATGGACCCGGTCTTGCTGGCTGGCCTGCTGATGGCGGCCGCTATCCTGGGCGACAGCACCAATTACGTGATCGGGCGAACGGCCGGCGAGCGCCTGTTCAACAACCCCAATTCGAAAATCTTCCGCCGCGACTACCTGCAACGCACCCACGAATTCTATGAACGCCACGGCGGCAAGACCGTGACCCTGGCGCGATTCCTGCCCATCCTGCGTACCTTCGCGCCGTTCGTCGCCGGTATCGCGCATATGCATTACCCGCGCTTTCTCGGCTTCAGCGTCGCCGGTTCCCTGCTGTGGGTCGGTGGCCTGGTCACCCTTGGTTACTTCTTCGGCAACGTGCCCTTCATCAAGCAGCACCTGTCGCTGATGGTGGTGGGTATCATCGTGCTGTCGCTGGTACCGATGATCCTCGGCCTGCTGCGTGGCCGCCTGGGCCGTGCGGCCAAGGCTCACTGACCGCCTCCATGTGGTCATTCAGCGCCTGGCGGCGCAAGCGCACCCTGGCGCGTTATCCGATCACGCCACAGCAATGGCAGGCCGTACGCGAGCGCCTGCCAATGCTGGACGGCATCAGTGACGAAGAAGACCACTGGCTGCGCGAAGCCTGCATCCTTTTTTTGCTCGACAAGCACCTCACCTGCCTGCCCGGCGTCGAACCGGACGACGAGCAGCGGCTGTTGCTCGCTGCCCAGGCGCAGCTACCCCTGCTGCATTTGGGTGCGCTGAACTGGTACCAGGGTTTCCACGAAATCATCTTGTACCCCGACGACTTCAAGAGCCCGCAGCGCCACCGCGATGCCAGTGGCGTGGAGCACGTGTGGGACGGTGAACACAGTGGTGAAGCCTGGCAGCAAGGGCCGATCATCCTGGCCTGGAATGGCGTGCTGGCCAGTGGCGGCTGGGAAGCCTACAACCTGGTCATCCATGAGCTGGCGCACAAGCTCGACATGCTCAATGGCGATGCCAACGGCCTGCCACCGCTGCACAGCGGCATGCCGGTGGACGAATGGGCAACCGCCATGCAGCAGGCCTACGACGACCTCAACCGCCAGCTGGACGCCAACCCCGACGCCGAAACCGCCATCGACCCGTATGCTGCAGAAAACCCGGCAGAGTTCTTTGCGGTTACCAGCGAATACTTCTTTAGTGCCCCCGACCTGCTGCAACAGGCTTATCCGTTAGTCTACCGCCAGTTGTCGCTGTTCTACCGGCAAGACCCGCTGGCGCGCCTGTGCCGGCTACAGGCCGAACAGCCCGAGTACCGCGAAAGCCACGCCTGACGGGGCCGCACATCAGGCCAGGCGTGGCATGCCCCGGCAGAATGTGCCTATAATCGCCGCCACTTTTTTGGTCAAACACGGGGGCACTGCCCAATGAGCTACAGCAAGATTCCGGCGGGCAAAGACCTGCCGAACGACATCTACGTCGCCATCGAGATCCCGGCCAACCACGCGCCGATCAAATACGAGATCGACAAGGACAGCGACACCCTGTTCGTCGACCGTTTCATGGCTACCCCAATGTTCTACCCAGCCAACTACGGCTTCATCCCGAACACCCTGGCTGACGACGGTGATCCGCTGGACGTGCTGGTCGTTACCCCATACCCGGTAGCCCCAGGCTCGGTTATCCGCGCCCGTCCGGTTGGCGTACTGAACATGACCGACGACGGCGGCGGCGACGCCAAGGTCATCGCTGTTCCTCACGACAAGCTGTCGCAGCTGTACGTCGATGTGAAGGAATACACCGACCTGCCAGCCCTGCTGATCCAGCAGATCGAGCACTTCTTTGCCAACTACAAAGATCTCGAGAAGGGCAAGTGGGTCAAGATCGAAGGCTGGGATGGCGCTGACGCCGCCCGTGCCGCGATCACCAAATCGGTTGCTGCCTACAAAGGCTGATACCGGTTGCAGAAAAAACCCCGCTCTGCGGGGTTTTTTTATGCCTGAGCAAAAGACCTGCCGTCCTCCGGACTGCGCTTGTGGGAGATCACCCAGCCCTTCCGGGCTGCGCTGTCTCGCAGAGAACAATGGCCATTGTGGGAGCGGGCTTGTCCCGCGAAGAAGGCAACCCGG
>NZ_JBJDNB010000034.1:0-76793 GCF_044900445.1 Pseudomonas sp. NPDC089407 | reverse complement strand
AAGCTCAGCACCTGCCGCTTGAACTCATCGTCATAGCGCTGCCCGTTTGAGCGCGGAGAAAGGCTGGACTTGCTCTGATGGCTTGAAACCCACCGGCGTAGCAAGCTGTAGTCGACACTGAAAAGCTGGGCTACCTTGCGGAAGCCATTATTGCCATCCAGGTAGGCTGAGATGGCTGTGAGCTTGAACTGCTCTGTGTATTTGCCCATAGGTCCCCCAAGGGTTGGATTTTTTGTCCAACTTCTTGGGGGCAGTCCAAGATGTGGGAGCGGGCTTGCCCCGCGAAGCGCCGCGCGGGCGGCGCTCGATCTCCCAGGCACCACACCTCTAAAGGCGAAAACAAGGCAGACACGCTATAATCCCGCTCTTTTTCCCGGAGCGACGTCATGTCCCTGCCCAGCCTTCGCCTCAAAGCCAATGCCGACCGCCGCCTGCGCGCCGGCCACCTGTGGGTCTACAGCAATGAAGTCAATGTCAGCGCGACCCCACTGCAAGGCTTCCAGGCCGGCCAGCAGGCCATTCTCGAGGCTGCCAACGGCAAGCCGCTGGGTATCGTCGCACTGAGCCCGAACAACCTGATCTGCGCCCGCCTGCTGTCGCGCGACATCAAGCTGCCACTGGACAAGTCGCTGCTGGTACACCGCCTGAACGTGGCCCTGTCGCTGCGCGAGCGCCTGTTCGATCAGCCATGCTACCGCCTGGTCTACGGCGATTCCGACCTGCTGCCCGGCCTGGTGGTCGACCGTTTCTTCGACATCCTCGTGGTACAACTGGCCTCGGCCACCATGGAAGCGCACAAGGACGATGTGATCGCCGCCCTGATCCAGGTGCTCAAGCCCAGCGGCATCCTGTTCAAGAACGACTCCGCCGCCCGCGATGCCGAAGGCCTGCAGCGCTATGTCGAGACCGTCTACGGCGAAGTACCGGACTGGGTGCCGCTGGAAGAGAACGGCGTCAAGTTTGAAGCGCCGGTTCGCGAAGGCCAGAAAACCGGCTGGTTCTACGACCACCGCATGAACCGCGCGCGCCTGGCCCCCTACGTGAAGGGCAAGCGTGTCCTCGACCTGTTCAGCTATATCGGTGGCTGGGGCGTACAGGCCGGCGCGTTCGGCGCCAGCGAAGTGTTCTGCGTCGATGCCTCGGGCTTTGCCCTGGACGGTGTGGAGCGTAACGCCGCGCTGAACGGCATCAGCGAGAAGCTGACCTGCATCGAAGGCGACGTGTTCGAAGCCCTGCGCGAGCTCAAGGCCGCCGAAGAGCGCTTCGACGTGATCATTGCCGACCCGCCCGCGTTCATCAAGCGCAAGAAGGACCTGAAAAACGGCGAAGCGGCCTACCGTCGCCTGAACGAACAGGCCATGCGCATGCTGAACAAGGACGGCATCCTGGTCAGCGCCTCGTGCTCCATGCACCTGCCCGAGGACGACCTGCACAACATCCTGCTGACCAGCGCTCGCCACCTGGACCGCAACATGCAATTGCTGGAGCGCGGCGGCCAAGGCCCGGACCACCCGGTGCACCCGGCCATCGCTGAAACCCGCTACATCAAGAGCATCACCTGCCGCTTGCTGCCAAACAGCTGATCTGTGCCAAAAAGGGCCGCCTTGCGGCCCTTTCCTGCTGCAAACACCCCGCCAACCCTCCACATCTGCATTCCCTCGCCGCGCCAGCGGTGTAGAATCGGCCTATTCATCGCCAGTCATCCCCGGCGGGTTTATGAGCTCTGGCCAAGCACGCGGCGATCCCGCGCGGTCTTCGGCCCCATCCGTGCCTGTGGCAACCGGCCTGCGGTACAAAGGACAAGAGAAGCTCACTCCCCTTTCTGTGACCTGATTAAGCCGCCAGGAGTGTTTCATGCCTGATTATCGTTCCAAGACTTCCACCCAGGGCCGCAACATGGCCGGCGCCCGGGCCCTGTGGCGCGCCACCGGTATGAAGGACGAAGACTTCAAGAAACCGATCATCGCCATCGCCAACTCGTTCACCCAGTTCGTCCCGGGCCACGTGCACCTGAAGGACCTGGGCCAGCTGGTCGCCCGCGAAATCGAACGCGCCGGTGGCGTGGCCAAGGAATTCAACACCATCGCGGTTGATGACGGCATCGCCATGGGCCACGACGGCATGCTGTACTCGCTGCCAAGCCGCGAGATCATTGCCGACGCCGTGGAATACATGGTCAACGCGCACTGCGCCGACGCCATCGTATGCATCTCCAACTGCGACAAGATCACCCCCGGCATGCTGATGGCCGCCCTGCGCCTGAACATCCCGGTGATCTTCGTGTCCGGCGGCCCGATGGAAGCCGGCAAGACCAAGCTGGCCAGCCACGGCCTGGACCTGGTCGACGCCATGGTCATCGCCGCCGATTCCACCGCGTCCGACGAGAAAGTCGCCGAATACGAGCGCAGCGCCTGCCCGACCTGCGGTTCGTGCTCCGGCATGTTCACCGCCAACTCGATGAACTGCCTGACCGAGGCCCTGGGCCTGGCCCTGCCGGGCAACGGTTCGACCCTGGCCACCCACTCTGATCGCGAGCAGCTGTTCCTGACTGCCGGCCGCACCATTGTCGAGCTGTGCAAACGCTACTACGGCGAGAACGACGAGTCGGTCCTGCCACGCAGCATCGCCAACTTCAAGGCGTTCGAAAACGCCATGATGCTCGACATCGCCATGGGCGGTTCGACCAACACCATCCTGCACCTGCTGGCCGCTGCCCAGGAAGGCGAGGTGGCGTTTGACCTGCGTGACATCGACCGCCTGTCGCGCAAGGTGCCACAGCTGTGCAAGGTTGCGCCGAACATCCAGAAGTACCACATGGAAGACGTACACCGCGCCGGCGGCATCTTCAGCATCCTCGGTTCGCTGGCCCGTGGCGGCCTGCTGCACACCGACCTGCCGACCGTGCACAGCCGCAGCATGGAAGAAGCCATCGCCAAATGGGACATCACCCAGACCGATGACGAAGCCGTGCACACCTTCTTCAAGGCCGGCCCTGCCGGTATCCCGACCCAGACCGCGTTCAGCCAGTCGACCCGTTGGGAAACCCTGGATGACGACCGTGAAAACGGCTGCATCCGCAGCTTCGAACACGCCTACTCGCAAGAAGGCGGCCTGGCCGTGCTCTACGGCAACATTGCAGTGGACGGTTGTGTGGTGAAAACCGCCGGTGTCGACGAATCGATCCACGTATTCGAAGGCAACGCGAAGATCTTCGAGAGCCAGGACAGCGCCGTGCGCGGCATCCTCGCCGACGAAGTGAAGGCCGGCGACATCGTGATCATTCGCTACGAAGGCCCTAAAGGCGGCCCGGGCATGCAAGAGATGCTGTACCCGACCTCGTACCTGAAGTCCAAAGGCCTGGGCAAGGCCTGCGCCCTGCTCACCGACGGCCGCTTCTCGGGCGGTACCTCGGGCCTGTCGATCGGCCACGCCTCGCCGGAAGCCGCTGCAGGCGGTGCCATCGGCCTGGTGCGCGACGGCGACAAGGTGCTGATCGACATCCCTAACCGTTCGATCAACCTGTTGGTCAGCGACGAAGAGCTGGCCGAGCGCCGCGTCGAGCAGGACAACAAGGGCTGGAAACCGGCTGAAGTCCGCCCGCGCAAGGTAACCACTGCGCTGAAGGCGTATGCCCTGCTGGCAACCAGTGCCGACAAGGGTGCTGTGCGGAACAAGGCGATGCTCGACGGGCTGTGAGGCTCTGACAGTGTGAAAAAAACCGGCGTCTTGAGCGCCGGTTTTTTTGCCTGCGAATTTTATGTTGCCTGTACTGGCCCTATCGCCGGCAAGCCAGCTCCCACAGGAATCACACGATTTTCAAAACTGTGGGGGCCCTGTGGGAGCTGGCTTGCCGGCGATAGGGCCCACACAAGCAACACAACAATTACTGGATCTGCTCCGGCGTCACGATCACCCAGTTCTTGTCCGCCGTCATCGGCAAACCTTCTTTGGCCTGCGCCGCCGCATGCCTGGCAATCATCCCGTTCAACTGGTCCATGTACTTGGCCTTGCGATTTATCCACAGGTGGATGCCGCCCTTGCCCACATCCACCCCATGAAACTGCATGTAACCATCACTGGTCGGCGTATCGCCGCCCACCAGCACCGGCTTCTTCCATTCATCGATGTAGGTCAGGATCGCCGCCTGCTTGCCCGCCATCCAGGTGGCCGGGGTCCACAGGTACGGGGTCAGCTCCAAGCCTTCGTTGGCCTTGGCGTCGTAGTGCCCGGCGTCAGTCAAGCAGTAAGGGCTGACAGGGCATGCCTTGAGATATTGGGTGCCTGTGAGATCGAGCGCCGCCCGCGCGGCGCTTCGCGGCACAAGGCCGCACATCTATTTCGGGCCAATTATTCCTGTGCCTTTGGCGCGCGCCCCCTGGGTGCGTGGCTTGAGATTGATGAAGAGCAGTGGCGCATCCGATATCAAATGGAACAAACAAGGCGGGCCCAGGTGATCTCACAGAAGAAACTGGCCCGAAATAGATGTGTGTGCGGCCTTGTGCCGCGAAGCGCCGCGCGGGCGGCGCTCGATCGCATAGGCGATGCTAAAGGCACGGCGAACACATAACGACCAGGCAGCAGCAAACGCCGTGTTCATTGCAATCTGCGACACGCCGTTATTCCATAAACGACTATGCACATTCCATTTGGGTATAAATTCGTTTGTTTTCAGGCTGTTAGCATTTCCGTTCGCAATCGCTCACAGAGGCGATGCCTCTTCTGCTTTTTTTCTGCTGGAGCTTCAATGAACCTGCCGCTGTCACTTAACCTGCTGGCGTTCCTGGCCCTGTTGCTGGGCCTGGGACAAACCCGCCGCACTGACTGGAGCCTGGCCAAGAAGGTACTGCTAGGCCTGGTGCTGGGCGTGATCTTCGGCCTGGCCCTGCACACGGTCTATGGCGCTGGCCACCCCGTGCTCAAGGCCACCATCAGCTGGCTCGACCTGGTCGGCAACGGCTATGTCGGCCTGTTGCAGATGATCGTCATGCCACTGATCTTCGCCTCGATCCTCAGTGCCGTGGCGCGCCTGCACAATGCTTCGTCGCTGGGCCGCATCAGCGTGCTGAGTATTGGCACCCTGCTGCTGACCACGGCCATTGCTGCGCTGATCGGCATTGTCCTGACCAACCTGTTCGGCCTCAGCGCCGAAGGCCTGGTGGCCGGCGTGCAGGAAAGCGCGCGCATGCAGGTTATCCACAGCGACTACGCGGGCAAGGTCGCCGACCTCAACATTCCGCAGCTACTGCTGTCGTTTATCCCCAGCAACCCGGTGGGTGACCTGGCGCGGGCCAAGCCGACCTCGATCATCAGCGTGGTGATCTTCGCCGTTTTCGTAGGCCTGGCTGCGTTGCAGCTGATCAAGGACGATGCCAAAAAAGGCGAGCGTGCTTTGTCGGCCATCGACACCCTGCAGGCTTGGGTGATGCGCCTGGTGCGGGTCGTGATGAAGCTGACCCCCTATGGCGTACTCGCGCTGATGACCAAGGTGGTCGCCAGCTCGAACATGGAAGACATCCTCAAACTGGGCAGCTTCGTGGTGGTGTCGTACCTGGGCCTGGCGCTGATGTTCGTGGTGCATGCCGTCATCCTGGCCGCCACCGGCGTGAGCCCGCTGCGCTTCTTCCGCAAGGTGTGGCCGGTACTGACCTTTGCCTTCACCAGCCGCTCCAGCGCCGCCAGCATCCCGCTGAACATCGAAGCGCAAACCCGCCGCCTGGGCGTGCCGCAGTCGATTGCCAGCTTCAGCGCCTCGTTCGGCACCACCATTGGCCAGAACGGCTGCGCCGGGCTCTATCCCGCCATGTTGGCGGTGATGGTCGCGCCGGCAGTGGGCATTGATACCTTCGACCCGCTGTGGATCGCCACCCTGGTGGCCATCGTCACGCTGAGTTCGGCAGGGGTTGCCGGGGTTGGTGGCGGCGCCACTTTCGCCGCGCTGATCGTGCTGCCGGCCATGGGCTTGCCGGTGGAGCTGGTGGCGCTGCTGATTTCGGTAGAACCGCTGATCGACATGGGTCGCACGGCATTGAACGTGAATGGTTCGATGACTGCTGGCGTGGTGACCAGCCAGTTGTTGAAAGAGACCGACAAGGATGTGCTGGCAGGCGATGAGCATGCCGAGTTGAGCCACTCCTGACAGGGCTCTATCGCCGGCAAGCCAGCCCCCACAGGTTCTCCACTCGCCTTAAGCCTTGTGCAACCTGTGGAAGCTGGCTTGCTGGCGATGGGCTGCAAAGCAGCCCCAATATCCAGTAACGCAATGGCATAGGAAGCGAGCAACTGCGGGGTACTGGCGTCGCTATACTGCTAGCCGGGCTTAGCGACTATTCCGAGGGAAAGGAACCACCATGCAGCCGTACGACATGACCCAGGCCGAAGCCGAAAAGATTCGGGTCGAGGTCGCCAAGCTCCGCGTCGAGGTGGACAAGCTGATGGCCGAAACGCGCAAGCTGAATGCCGAGGCCGTCAAGATGACCCGTGAAACCTTCTGGTACCCGGTAGCCATCGCCGTCGGTTTTGTCACGACGGTGGCTACTGTCACCGCCGTGATCATCAAACTGCTCACCTGACTGTGGGAACGGGCGTGCCCGCGAACACCGGCGCAGCCGGTGCCATGCACCGCGTTGGATTCTTCGCGGGCGCGCCCGCTCCCACAGGTACCGCGCAGGCCTTGACCTCACGCGGTACGTGTAGGAGCGGGTTTACCCGCGAAGGGCTGCAAAGCAGCCCCGGCAATGTCAAACCCTGTCCCAAACCTCAAAGTGGTACGCAGGCTTGCCTTCCTCAACCTGCGCCTCACTCGAAACCCGCTGCCACTGCCCCGCATCAAACTCAGGGAACCACGCATCCCCTTCCGGCGCCAATTCCACGCGCGTCAGGTACATGCGGCTGACCAGCCCCTTCTCCAGCGCCTGCCCATACAGCTGCGCCCCGCCAATCAGCATCAGCTCATCAACGCCTTTCTCGCGCGCCCACTGCTCGGCCCGCACCAGCGCCTCTTCCAGCGAGCCGAATACTTCAGCCCCCACCAGTTCCAGCCCGGCCTGGCGGCTGACCACAATGTTCAACCGCCCAGGCAGCGGCCTGCCCAACGAATCCCAGGTCTTGCGCCCCATGATGATCGGCTTGCCCAAGGTGGTGGCCTTGAAGTACTTGAAGTCCCCCGGCAGGTGCCAGGGCATGGAGTTGTCGATGCCGATCACGCGGTTCTCGGCGTGAGCCGCGATCAGGCTGAGGGGGAGTGATGTATTCATGCCAGCGAGGATAGCACCGGGCGTGTGGGTTATGCTTCTGCCCTGACCTGTGCAATGGAAGACCTTGTGACTGCACCGACTTCACTGGACAAGCGCTGGCTCACCGAAGCGGTACGCCTGCGCGAAGAACACGCCGGCCTGCTGGAAGACCAGGAAGCCAACCGCCATGCCCGCCAGCTTGGCGGCGACCTCGCGACGCGCATCGAAAACCGGGCGCTGTTCCTGGCTGAACGCGATGGTATCAGCAGCGCACTGCACCACTGGAAGCAGGGCGCGCGCCTGGCCTTGTTGGCCCTGTTGCTGCTGGCCGTGCTCAGCGGCGCCGGCCTGGCCCTGGCTGCCCTCGGCGACGGCCAGCGCCCGGTCAACGTATTCTGGGCGCTGGGCAGCCTGCTCGGGCTGAACCTGCTGACGCTGCTGGGCTGGGCCATCGGCTTTGCCTTGAGTGGCGAGCATGGCGCGGGGCTGGGCCGCCTGTGGCTGTGGCTGAGCGAGCGCTTTGCCCGCGATGCCAAGGCCGCGCACCTGGCGCCGGCCCTGTTGGTACTGCTGCAACGCCAGCGCCTCAACCGCTGGCTGCTCGGCCTGCTGGTGCACAGTTTGTGGCTGCTGGCGATGCTTACCGCGCTGGGCATGCTACTGGCGTTGCTGGCCACCCGGCGCTATGGCTTTGTCTGGGAAACCACCCTGCTGGCCGCCGACCCGTTCATCCACCTGACCCAGGCGCTGGGCGCCCTGCCGTCACTGCTGGGCTTTGCCGTGCCTGACGAGGCCATGATCCGCGCCAGCGGCGACAGCCTGCCGGCCCTCGACCTGGCGCGCCAGGCCTGGGCCAGTTGGCTGCTCGGCGTGGTGCTGGTGTACGGCCTGCTGCCGCGCCTGCTGCTGGCCGGGCTGTGCCTGTGGCGCTGGCGCCAGGGCCGCGAACGCTTGGCGCTTGACCTGAGCCTGCCCGGCTATGCGCAACTGCGCGAAGCGTTGATGCCGCGCAGCGAGCGCATTGGCGTGCAGGACGCCGCGCCCGAAGCCTTGCCAACGTTTGCCGCCGGCCAGCTGGAAAGCGGCAGCAGCGGTGCCCTGCTGGTCGGCCTGGAGCTGGACGACCAGCGCCCTTGGCCACCCGCCCTGCCAAAAAGCGTGGTCGATGCCGGCGTGCTCGACAGCCGCGAATCGCGCAACCGCCTGCTGGAACAGCTCAGCCGCTTCCCGCCGGCACGCCTGGCCATCGCCTGCGACCCGCGCCGCTCACCCGACCGCGGCAGCTTGGCGCTGCTTGCCGAGCTGGCGCGCAATGCCGGGGCAACCCGTATCTGGCTGCTGCAGGCCGCCCCCGGCCAGGCCCTCGACGCCCAGCGCCTGGGCGACTGGCACGAAGCCCTCGACCGGCTTGGGCTGCAGCATGCCGACACCTCACCGCTGACCTGGCTGGAGCATGGCCATGACTGAGCCACTGAAACTGGCCGTGGTCGGCCACACCAACGTTGGCAAGACTTCACTGCTGCGCACCCTCACCCGCGACGTAGACTTCGGCGAGGTGTCGCATCGGCCCAGTACCACCCGCCATGTCGAAGGTGCGCGGCTTTCGGTGGATGGCGAACCCTTGCTGGAGCTGTACGACACCCCCGGCCTGGAAGACGCCATCGCCCTGCTCGACTACCTCGAACGCCTGGAGCGCCCGGGCGAGCGCCTGGATGGCCCGGCCCGCCTCGAGCGGTTCCTGCAGGGCAGCGAAGCGCGCCAGCGTTTCGAGCAGGAGGCCAAGGTGCTGCGCCAGTTGCTGGCCAGCAATGCCGGCCTGTACGTGATCGATGCCCGCGAGCCAGTGCTGGCCAAGTACCGTGACGAACTGGAGGTGCTGGCCAGCTGCGGCAAGCCGTTGCTGCCGGTGCTCAACTTTGTCGCCAGCCACCAGCACCGCGAGCCGCAATGGCGTGAAGCCCTTGCCCGGCTTGGCCTTCACGCGTTGGTGCGGTTCGACAGCGTGGCCCCACCGGAGGATGGCGAGCGCCGTTTGTACGAGAGCCTGGCCCTGCTGCTGGAGGACGCCCGCCCTGCCCTGCAACGCTTGATCGACGACCAGCAGGCGCAGCGCCTGGCCCGCCAACACAGCGGCAAGCGGCTGATTGCCGAGCTGCTGCTGGACTGCGCCGCCTGTCGGCGTAGCGTCGAGGCCGAGCCAGCGGCCGAGGCCCGCGCTATCGAGGCGCTGCGCCAGGATATCCGCCAACGGGAGCAGCGTTGCGTCGAGGCGTTGCTCAAGCTGTATGCCTTCCGCCGCGAGGATGCCCATGCCAGCGACCTGCCGTTGCTGGATGGGCGTTGGGGCGACGACCTGTTCAACCCTGAGACGTTGAAGCTGCTGGGCGTGCGCCTGGGCAGCGGCGTGGCGGCCGGGGCTGCGGCAGGTGCCGGGGTCGATCTGCTGGTCGGGGGGCTTACCCTGGGTGCTGCGGCGCTGGCCGGGGCGATTGCCGGTGGTGCGCTGCAGACCGCGCGAAACTATGGGGCGCGGTTGATGGGCAAGCTCAAGGGCAAGCGTGAACTGACCGTGGACGACACGGTGCTGCGTTTGCTGGCCTTGCGTCAGCAGCAGTTGATGGCGGCACTGGATAACCGTGGGCATGCGGCGCAGGACAGCATCAGGCTGGGTGAGTTGGATGAGAAGGCCTGGCGCGAGGGCAAGTTGCCGGAGGCGCTGGTGAAGGCGCGGGCGCATCCGCAGTGGTCGACGCTCAATTCTGGGGCGAAGCTGAACCAGACTGAGCGGCAGGAGCAGTTGGAGGCGTTGGTTTTACAGT
This sequence comes from Pseudomonas sp. NPDC089407, assembly GCF_044900445.1. Taxonomy (NCBI): domain Bacteria; kingdom Pseudomonadati; phylum Pseudomonadota; class Gammaproteobacteria; order Pseudomonadales; family Pseudomonadaceae; genus Pseudomonas; species Pseudomonas sp. NPDC089407. The sequence continues at coordinate 66,742 of NZ_JBJDNB010000034.1, read as the reverse complement.
TTTGAGTGGGCAGCCAGGTGCATGCCTTGAGGGGTGTATCGCCTGTGACATCGCGCGCCGCCCGCGCGGCGCTTCGCGGCACAAGGCCGCTCCCACATCTGTTTCGGGCCAATTATTTCTGTAGCATGGGCACACGCGCCCTTGGCGCATGGCTGGAGATGGATGAAGGGCAAAAGCGTCCCCTCTAATTTTGAATGGAACACACAAGGCGGATAGCGGCAGTCTCACAGGATGGATTGGCCCGAAACAGATGTGGGAGCGGCCTTGTGCCGCGAAGCGCCGCGCGGGCGGCGCTCGATCTCACAGGCGCCGGAAACCTCAAGCCATGCACCTACCAGCCTCACCCAATCATTGCTGGGCCACCTTCTCCGACTTGCCGTCATAGCGCTTGCGCCATTCGGCCAAAATCTCGTCACGGTGCTTCGAAGCCCAGGCAAAGTCGTTCTTGATCAAGCGCTGCTCATAATCCGCCGGCAACTCGGTCTGCGGCTTGGCAATCCCCGGCGCAGCCAGCACGGCGAAGTTCTCTTTGTACAACTCCATGGCCGCCGGGCTGGCCGAAAAATCAGCCAGGCGCTTGGCCGCATCCGCCTTGGGCGAGCCTTTGATCACGGCCGTCGCCTCGATCTCCCAGCCCAACCCTTCCTTCGGCAACACGATATCCAGCGGCGCACCCTGGCGCTTCAACTGCACGGCGGGGTACTCGAACGAGATACCGATCGGGAACTCGCCCGCCGCCGCCAGCTTGCATGGCTTGGAACCGGAATGAACGTACTGGCCGATGTTCTGGTGCAGCGCATCCATGTAGGCCCAGCCCTGCGGCTCGCCAAAGGTCTGCAGCCAGGCACTCACATCCAGGAAGCCGGTGCCCGACGAGGCCGGGTTAGGCATGACGATCTTGCCCTTGTACTCGGGCTTGGTCAGGTCCTGCCAGCTCACCGGCTTGCTCAGGCCCTGCTTCTCGGCCTCGATGGTATTGAAGCAGAGGGTCGCGGCCCACACATCCATGCCCACCCAGGCAGGCGGGTTGGCAGCGTCGCGGTAGTTAGGGGAAATCTTGCCCAGGTCCTTGGGCGCATAGGCTTCAAGCATGCCGTTCTGGTCGAGAATGGCCAGGCTGGAGGCTGCCAGGCCCCATACCGCGTCGGCTTGCGGGCGGTCTTTCTCGGCCAGCAGCTTGGCGGTGATGATGCCGGTGGAATCGCGTACCCACTTGATCTCGATGTCCGGGTTGGCCTTTTCGAAAGCCTGCTTGTAGCTTTTGAGCTGTTCGGCCTCCAGCGCGGTGTAGACCGTCAGCTGGGTACCGGCGGCCGAAGCCTGCAGGCTGAACACGGCAGAAACGGCAGCGGCAAGTGCAAGGTGCTTGTACATGGGTAGGTTCCTTACAGGTCAGACGGTCGCGGCGCGTTGGCGCCAGGCTTGGGAGCGGCGCAGCAGGCCGCGTGAGGCTGCGGCCAGCAGCAGTGAAGCGCCGGCGCTGGTCAGCAAAATCAGGGTGGACATGGCAGCAGCGCCGCCGACGTTGCCGGCGTCGTCCATGTTCAGCACGGCGACGGCCGCCAGGATGGTGTCAGGGCTGTACAGGAAGATCGCCGCCGACACGGTGGTCATCGCCGAGACGAACAGGTAGCGGATGATGTCCAGCAGCGCCGGCAGGCAGATCGGCACGGTCACCCGCAGGAAGTGCTTGTACAGCGGCGCCTTCAACGACAGCGCGGCGGCTTCGAACTCGCCGTCGAGCTGGCGCAGCGCCGTGGTCGCGGTCATCTGCGCGGTAGTCAGGTAATGAGCGATGGTGCACACCACCAGCAGGCCCATGCCGCCATACAGCACATGCAGCGGGTTGCCGTTGAGGTTGAAGAAAAAGACATAACCCAGGCCCAGCACCAGCCCCGGCACGGCCATGGGGATGAAGCTGAGCAGGCGCAGCAGCTGGTTGAGCAGGCGTTGGCCCTGGGTTTTCTCCATCAGGTAGGCGCCGGTGAAGATCACGAGGCTGCCGATCAGCGCAGTGCCAATGGCCATGGTCACGCTGTTGCGGTAGGCCAGCCAGCCGCCACCGGCGGTGTCTTCGAACATGTAGTGACGCAGCGACAGCGACAGGTTGTAGGGCCAGAAGGTGACCAGCGACGAGTACACCGCCATGCCGATCACCAGCAGCAGCGCCGCGCATACCAGCAGCACAATGGCCAGGAAGCAGGCATCGCGGCCCCGCGACGGCTTGGGCTCGAACACCTGGGCACGGCCGCTCATGGCCTCGCCCTGACGCCGGCGCAGCCAGGCGTCGACACTGAAGCTGAACAGCGCCGGCAGTAGCAGCACCATGCCGATCAGCGCGCCACGGCCGAACTGTTGCTGGCCGACCACCGCCTTGTAGGCTTCCAGCGCCAGCACCTGATAGTCGCCACCGACCACGACCGGCACGCCGAAGTCGGTAATGGTCAGGGTGAAGACCAGGCAGAACGCCGCGAACACCGCCTGGCGCGTGGCTGGCCAAGTGATGCTGGTGAACGCCCGGCCTGGGCCGGCGCCCATGCTGGACGCCGCATCGAACAGTCGGGCATCGGCCAGCGACAACGCCGACAACAGGATCATCAGCGCATGCGGGAAGGTGTAGATGACCTCGCCCAGGACGATGCCCCAGAAGCCGTAGATGTTGTCGTTGAGCAGCCCGCGTAGCAGCCCCTGGTTGCCGAACAGGTAGACCAGGGCAATGGCCGGCAGCATCGACGGCGCCAGCAGCGGCAACAGCGAAATCCCCCGCCACAGGCCCTTGGCCGGGATCAATGTACGCTGCAGGGCATAGGCAAACAGGTAGGCCAGCGGCACCACGATGGCCGCCACGGTGAAGGCCACCGACAGGCTATTGCCGAGCAGCCAGTGGAAGTTGTCGCTGGCAAACAGTTCACGGGCCGCCAGCAGCCCTCCGCCCTGGCCGGCTTCACCACTGAAACCCCGCCAGAAGATCGCCAGCAGCGGCATCAGCACCGCCAGCACCAACAGGAGCAGCAGCAGGCTCTTGCCGCCGACGACAAACAACCGGTCACCCAGCGCGACACCTGCACGCGGTGCAGTTTTGACCTGGCTCAGCGACAGGGACATTGGCGCGGCCATCTCAGGCAAACACCTGCAGGCTCTGCGGTGGCAGCGCCACCCAGATGTCCTGCGAGCCCAGGTGCGGCATGGCTTCGGGAGCCAGCTCGGCCAGCAGAGCATGGCCCGGCAGGGCCTTCAGTTCGAAGCTCATGCGGCAGCGGTTACCGAGGAAAGTAATCTCGCGGACCTTGGCCGGGAACAGATTTTCTTCGTGCACCACCGGGTTGACCGTGATCGCCTCCGGGCGGCAGAACAGCCGGCCGCTGTCGGCCTGGGCCGAGCCCGGCGACAGACGCATGTTCATGCCACCGACCTGGGCATGGCTGTCACCGCTGCGCTGGAACGGCAGCCAGTTGCCTTGGCCGACGAATTCGGCGACGAACGGTGTGGCTGGCTGGTCGTAGATTTCCTGCGGGGTGGCGTACTGCTCGACCTGGCCGTTGTTCATTACGGCAATACGGTCGGCCATCAGCATGGCCTCGTCCTGGTTGTGGGTGACCATCAGCGTGGTGATGCCCAGTTGGCGTTGCAGCTGGCGCAGCTCGGTGCACAGGTGCTCGCGCACCCGGGCATCGAGCGCCGACATCGGCTCGTCGAGCAGCAGCAGGGACGGCGACGGTGCCAACGCGCGGGCCAGGGCCACGCGTTGCTGCTGGCCACCGGAAAGCTGGCCGGGGTACTTCTTCTCGCTACCGGCAAGGCCTACCAGTTCGAGCATTTCGGCCACCCGCTGGCGGGCCTGCTCACGGCCGCTGGCGGTCAGGCCGTAGGCGATATTGGCTTCGACGGTCAGGTTGGGGAACAGCGCGTAGGATTGGAACAGGATGCCGTAGTCACGGGCCTGCGGCGGCAGCTCGGAAATGTCGCGCTCGCCGATGTACAGCGTGCCGCGGTCCTGGCGCTCCAGGCCGGCGATGCAGCGCAGCAGCGTGGTCTTGCCACAGCCGGACGGACCGAGCAGGCACACCAGCTCGCCCGCGACGATGTCCAGCGAGACATCGTTGAGCGCGGTGAAGGCACCGAAGCGCTTGTGGATGTTGCGCACTTTCATCTGTGCGCCGGGGGTGGTGTGGTTCATGGCAAGGCCTCATCGAAGAGATGGGGGCCATGCTAGGAAGGCTGTGCGAAGGTTCTGTGGCGTTGAGGCAAAAGTAAATAATAGTGGTATAGCCAGATTTTGTAGGAGCGGCCTTGTGTCGCGAAAGGGCTGCGAAGCAGCCCCGGCAATTTGTGCACAGTGGCTTATATTCGGGGGGCTGCTGCGCAGCCCTTTCGCGACACAAGGCCGCTCCTACAGGTGCGAACCAGCCACTTCCTGCGCCACCCCCAGAAACGCCGCCGGCAACCGGGCCTGGCGCCGCTCCTTCAGGCAATACAGGTACTCATGCATCACCGGCGCATTCTCCAGGGCCAGCACCCGCAGCTCGGGGTTATGCGGCACCTCGTGGCGGGCAATCACGCTGATGCCGATATTGCGCAGCACCGCCTCGCGGATCGACTCGCGGCTGCCGATTTCCAGCAGCGCCCCGGCCTTGACCCCGGCCTCCTGCATCATCTGCTCGGTCAACTTGCGCGTGGTCGAGCCCTTTTCGCGCATCAGCAGGCAATGCCCGGCCACCACCTCGATCGATACCGCCTGACGATGGGCCAACGGGTGGTTGCGGTGCACCGCTACAACCAGCGGGTCAGTCCCCAGCACCCGCCGCACCAGTCGCGCGTCCTCCAGCAGTTGTGACGAAGCGGCGATATCCACCCGGTAGTCCTCAAGCATTTCCAGCACCTGCTGCGAGTTGCCGATCTCCACCGCCACTTCCACCTGCGGCAGGCGTTCGCGGTAGATCTTGACCAGGTCAAGAATGTAGTAAGGCGCCGTAGCTGCAATACGCAAGCTACCCTGAGCCTGGCCGCTGTTGCGCAGCTCGAACTCGATGTCGGCCTCCTGCTGCAGCAGCGCCTTGACCATCGGCAACAGGCGCACGCCCTCTTCGCTCAACACCAGACGCCGCCCGCCACGGAAGAACAGCTCTACCGCATACTGGCTTTCCAGGTTGCGGATCTGCGTGGTCACCGTGGGCTGGCTGAGCCCGAGCTTCTTCGCCGCCAGGGTGATGCTGCCCAGGCGGGCCACCATGTAGAAGGCTTTCAGCTCAGCACTCAGCACTGCGGCAAACCACACTTGCAAGCTTCAAGCGGCAAGCGGCAAGAAAAAGCCGGTTCGTGTCGTTTCATGAATCTCAGCTCCACCTGAATCAGCTTGTCACTTGCAGCTTGAAACTTGCAGCTGCTATTTGCGCAGCAGGCGCAAGCCGTTGAACACCACCAGCAGGCTCACGCCCATGTCGGCGAACACTGCCATCCACAGGGTGGCCATGCCGGCAAAGGTGATCGCCAGGAATATCGCCTTGATACCCAATGCCAGAACGATGTTCTGCATCAGGATCGCCGCACTTTGGCGCGACAGCCTGACGAAGGCCGGGATTTTCCGCAAGTCGTCGTCCATCAGCGCCACGTCGGCCGTCTCGATGGCGGTGTCGGTACCGGCCGCCGCCATGGCAAAGCCAATCTCGGCGCGGGCCAGCGCTGGCGCATCGTTGATGCCGTCGCCGACCATGCCCACCCGATGGCCCTGAGCGTACAGGCCTTCAATGGTTTTCAGCTTGTCGGCCGGCAGCAGGTTGCCTTCGGCGCGGTCGATACCCACCACTGCCGCAATGGCCTGGGCGGTGTGCGGATTGTCACCGGTCAGCATGACAGTCTTGATACCCAGCTCATGCAGCTCGGCGATGGCCTGGCGGCTGCTGTCCTTGACCGTGTCGGCCACGGCAAACAGCGCCAGCGGGCCGGTGCGGTCGAGCAGCAGGACGACGGTTTTGCCCTGACGTTCCAGCGTATCCAGTTGGGCCTCAAGCTCCGGCGAGCACAGCCCCAGCTCCTCGACCAGGCGGTGGTTGCCCAGGTGGTAGAGCTCACCGCCGATGCTGCCGCGCACGCCACGGCCGGCCAGGGCCGCAAAGTCTTCAACCTCGCTCAAGGCCATGCCCTGCTCCTTGCCGAACTGGGCAATGGCACGGGATACCGGGTGGTCCGAGCGTTCGCCCAGGCTGGAGGCCAATGCCTGTGCACGGCCCTCGAACAACGGCTCCAGCACCTTGGCATCGGTCTGCACCGGCTTGCCATGGGTGATGGTGCCGGTCTTGTCCAAGGCCAGGAAGTCCAGATGCCGGCCGCCTTCCAGGTACACGCCACCCTTGATCAGGATGCCTTTGCGCGCCGCGGCAGCCAGGCCACTGACGATGGTCACCGGCGTCGAGATCACCAGGGCGCACGGGCAAGCCACCACCAGTAGCACCAGCGCGCGATAGACCCAGTCGAACCAGGCGCCAGCCATGAACAGTGGCGGAATGACCGCCACGACCAAGGCAATGGCGAACACCGCCGGGGTGTAGATGCGCGAGAAACGGTCAACGAAGCGCTGGGTCGGTGCCCGCGCACCTTGCGCTTCTTCAACAGCCTTGATGATCCGCGCCAGGGTCGATTGCCCGGCAGCGGCGGTGACGCGGAACTCCAGCGCGCCCGCCTGGTTGATGGTGCCAGCAAACAGCTTGTCACCCACAGCCTTTTCCACAGGCAGGCTTTCGCCGGTGATCGGCGCCTGATCGACGCTGGATTGCCCACCGGTTACCTCACCGTCCAGGCCAATGCGTTCGCCGGGGCGCACCCGCACCCGCGCGCCGACAGCCACTTCCCGCACCTCCACGTCGCGCCACTGGCCATCGGCCTGCTGCACCGTGGCCATGTCCGGGGTCAACTGCATCAGCCCGCTGATGGCGTTGCGTGCACGGTCCAGCGAACGGGCCTCAATCAACTCGGCGACGGTGAACAGCACCATCACCATGGCCGCTTCCGGCCACTGGCCGATCAGTACCGCGCCGGTAACGGCAATGCTCATCAGCGCGTTGATGTTGAGGTTGCGGTTTTTCAGGGCTATCCAGCCCTTCTTGTAGGTGCCCAACCCGCAGCCGAGGATGGCCGCCAGCGCCAGGGCTGCCACCACCCACTCAGGTGCGAGCGCGGAGAAATGCACGACTTCGGCGGCGATCGCGGCAACACCTGAAAACGCCAGCGGCCACCAGCGGGTCTTGGCCGGTGGCGGAGCACTGGCACTATTGTCGTCCTCGGCACCCATGGGCTCGGCCTTCATGCCCAGGCTATCGATGGCCCGCTCGATGTCGGCGGTACCGTTCAAGGTATGGCGCACGCCAAGCACGCGGTTGATCAGGTTGAATTCCAACTGCTCGATACCCGCCAGCTTGCCCAGCTTGTCCTGGATCAGCGTCTGCTCGGTGGGGCAGTCCATGGCATCGATGCGAAAGCGGCTGAACTGAGCATGGCTGCTGGTGTTCTCGCTCAGTTGCACCTTGGCGGGTGCAGCGGCAGCGCCACAGCAGCTATGAGCGTGGTGATCGTGCTTGTGTTCGTGGCTGACAGGCTGGTTCATGGGGTCATCCTTAAATTGAGCCTGTTGCCAAGTGAACACCCTGTAGCCACTATAGGGTCAAGCCATTAGCGGGAGATTTCATGATGAAGATCGGAGAATTGGCTAATGCCACCGACTGCGCGGTGGAAACCATCCGTTATTACGAGCGGGAAAACCTGCTGCCGGAGCCGGCGCGCAGCGAGGGCAACTACCGGCTGTACACCCAGGCCCATGTGGAACGGCTGACCTTCATCCGCAACTGCCGCACGCTGGACATGACCCTGGACGAAATCCGCAGCCTGCTACGCCTGCGCGACAGCCCGGATGATTCGTGTGGCAGCGTCAATGCGCTGATCGACGAGCATATCGAGCATGTACAGGCGCGGATCGATGGGCTGGTGGCGTTGCAGGAACAGTTGGTAGAACTGCGGCGGCGCTGCAATGCGCAGGGTTCGGAATGCGCGATCTTGCAGCAACTGGAGACGAATGGGGCGGTATCGGTGCCAGATATCGAGCATTCGCATGTGGGGCGAAGCCACGGGCATTGAAAGATCTAAGGGCCTAATCGCCGGCAAGCCAGCTCCCACAGGTTTTGCACAGCCCCTACAGGCAGCGCCATCCTGTGGGAGCTGGCTTGCCGGCGAAAGGGCTGCAAAGCAGCCCCGGCAATCTAAAGAATCACACCGCCATCGGCGCCGTCATCGGCGCATGGTGCTCATACCCTTCCAGCCAGAAATCACCCGGCTCGATCTTTTCCAGCCACTCCGGCTCGTACTTCCCGGTCTGGGCAAACGCCGGCACACGATCACTGATCACCAGCTTCGGCGCCTCCAGCGGCTCGCGCTTGAGCTGCTCGTTCAGCATGTCCAGGTGGTTTTCATACACATGGGCATCGCCGATGAAGTAGGTGAACCAGCGCGGAGTGTAACCGGTCAGGCGGCCGAACAGCGACAGCAGCGCCGCGCCTTCGGTGAGGTTGAACGGCGTGCCCAGGCCCAGGTCGTTGGAGCGGATGTAGAGGGTCAGGGAAATTTCCCTGGTCTCGACATTCGGGTGGAACTGGTACAACAGGTGGCACGGCGGCAGGGCCATTTCGTCCAGCTGGGCGCAGTTCCAGCCGTGGAACAGGATACGGCGGCTGCCCGGGTCGTTGGCGATGGTGTCCAGGCACTGGCGCACCTGGTCGATGGCCTTGTACAGGATGACGAACGCAACGCCGTCCTCTTCATCCTGGGCAATCTTGCGGAAGCCCGCCTGCTCGGCCATTTCGATGGCCGGCGGGTTGCTCAGCGGGATGCGCTTGTAGCCTGGCCACTGGCGCCACTGCACGCCATAGATCTCGCCCAGGTCGTCATGGCCCTGGCGGAACGGGTTGGCCAGCCACTGGGCGTTTTCGTTGGCGTTCTGGTCCCACACCTTGCAGCCCAGCTCGCGGAATTCACCGGCGTTGTTCACGCCACGCAGGAAGCCGACCATTTCGCCGATTGCCGACTTGAACGCCAGCTTGCGCGTGGTAATGGCCGGAAAGCCCTTCTGCAGGTCGAAACGCAGCATCGCGCCCGGCAGGCTGATGGTGCGGATGCCGGTGCGGTTGCCCTGCAGCGTGCCGTTTTCGATAACGTCGCGGACCAGGTCCAGATACTGTTTCATGGCTTACCTGTAGCAAAAACGGCAGGGGGATCGCCCCTGCCGTGGGATTAATCAGGCGGGTTTCGCCGTAGGCTTGCGATTATAAGCCCACCAGATCAGGCCAAGGCCAGCGAGGATCATCGGCACGCAGAGAATCTGACCCATGGTCAGCCAGCCCCAGGCGATATAGCCCAGCTGCGCGTCAGGCACCCGGACGAATTCGACGATGAAGCGGAAGATGCCGTAGAACAGCGCAAACATGCCGGAAACCGCCATGGTTGGCCGCGGCTTGCGCGAGAACAGCCAGAGGATGACGAACAGCGCAACGCCTTCCAACGCGAACTGGTACAGCTGCGACGGGTGGCGCGGCAGCTGCGCCGGGTCGCTGAACGGCGGGAAGATCATCGCCCATGGCACGTCGGTAGGCTTGCCCCACAGCTCGGCGTTGATGAAGTTGCCGATCCGCCCGGCACCCAGGCCGATCGGTACCAGCGGGGCGACGAAGTCCATCAGTTCGAAGAACGACTTGTTGTTGCGCTTGCCAAACCACAAGGCCGCCAGCATCACGCCGATGAAGCCACCGTGGAACGACATGCCGCCCTTCCATACCTCGAAGATCAGTGTCGGGTTGGCCAGGTAAGCGTGCAAGTCGTAGAACAGCACATAGCCCAAACGGCCACCGACAATCACCCCCATCGACAGCCAGAACACCAGGTCGGACAGTTTTTCGCGGCTCCAGGTAGGGTCAAAGCGGTTCAGCCGGCGCGAGGCCAGCAGCCAGGCGCCACCGATGCCGATCAGGTACATCAGGCCGTACCAATGGATTTTCAGCGGCCCGATGGCCAAGGCCACGGGGTCTATCTGCGGGTAAGGCAGCATGGAACTTCCTCTCGATTCAAATCAAAAAGCTGAGGCCGACACAGAACAGCAGGGCTGCGAACAGGCGTTTCAACAGACGCGGCGACAGCGTGTGCGCCAGGCGCGCGCCGAAGCGGGCGAAAAACATGCTGGTCACGGCTATGCCGACCAGCGCCGGCAGGTACACATAACCCAGGCTGTGGGCCGGCAGGTGCGCTTCATGCCAACCGAGCACCATGAAGCTCAAGGCACTGGCCATGGCAATCGGCAGGCCGCAGGCCGACGATGTGGCCACCGCCTGCTGCATGGGCAGGCTGCGCGAGGTCAGGAACGGCACAGTCAGCGAACCGCCACCGATGCCGAAAATGGCCGAGGCCCAGCCGATCACCCCGCCTGCACCGATCAGCGCAGGTTTGCCGGGGATGCCACGGCTGGCCTTGGGTTTGAGGTCCAGGGCCATCTGCGCCGCAATGACCAGGGCGAACACGCCGATGATCTTCTGCAGCAGCGGCCCCTGGATCAGTGAGGCGGTCTTGGCGCCAACACCGGCCCCCAGCAGGATGCCGAGGGTCATCCAGGCAAAGATCGGCCATTGCACCGCGCCTTTGCGGTGGTGCTCGAGCACGGCGTTGATCGAGGTAAAGACGATGGTTGCCAGCGACGTGCCGACCGCCAGGTGGGTCAACACCGAGGCGTCGAAGCCCTGCAGGGTGAAGCTGAACACCAGCACCGGCACGATGATGATGCCGCCGCCCACGCCGAACAGCCCGGCCAGTACACCGGCACAGGCGCCCAACAGCAGATAGAGCACGAATTCCATTCGGCTTCCCCGAGAAATCAATCCGGCATGGTAACGGAAGCGGGGTTCGCGGCTCTAGTGAAGTATGTGTCAGGATGGATCCGCCACGCGGCTGTGGGTACAGTGGCAGAAAACACAGAGGCCCAACCGATGTGCCTGATCGTATTCGCCTGGCGGCCGGGGCATGCCCTGCCGCTGATTGTGGCGGCCAACCGCGACGAGTTCTATGCCCGCCCTACCCTGGCCTTGGCAGCCTGGGAAGATGCGCCCGGGGTGCATGCAGGGCGCGACCTGGAGGCAGGCGGCACCTGGCTGGGCGTCGGCCCGCAGGGGCGTTTTGCGGCGCTGACCAATATCCGTGACCCGGAGCAGGCGCTGGGGCCGCGCTCGCGGGGCGAGCTGGTGGCGGCGTACCTGCAGGGTGAGCTGGGGGTCGAGGCTTACCTGGACCAGGTGGCCAGCCGCAGCGGGCAGTATTCGGGGTTCAACCTGCTGGTGGGTGATGGGCGGCAACTGGGTTACCTGCATGCCCGGGACGTGGCGCCGCGCTTGCTGGAGCCCGGGGTATACGGGCTGTCCAACGCCGGGCTCGATACGCCGTGGCCGAAGCTGGTCAAGGCGCGAAGCGGGCTGGAAGGGTTGCTGGAGACGCCCAAGCCGCAGCAGTTGCTGGCGTTGCTGGCCGATGGCGAGCCGGCGGCTGACGGGGATTTACCGGAGACAGGCGTAGGGGCGGCGACCGAGAAGTTGCTGTCGAGTGTGTTTATTGCCAGCCAGAATTATGGGACGCGGGCGAGTACGGTGCTGATTGTGGACGATCAGGGCAGAAGGCGGCTGATTGAGCGCAGTTTCGGGCCGTTTGGTGGGCATCTGGGGGAAGTCGAACTCATGGCTTGAGGGCCAAGGGGGCTGCTTTGCAGCCCTTTCGCGACACAAGGCCGCTCCTACAGGTAATGCGATTGCACGGGGATACGCGGTCCCCTGTAGGAGCGGCCTTGCGTCGCGATGGGCCGCAAAGCGGCCCCAAAAATTCACAGGGTTTTATTGGCCCCAGGCCCAATCATCCGCGCCAGCCCAAGGTTCTTCAGGGCCAACTGCAGCGAGCTGTGGATAACCTGCGGGTTGTCATGGCTCAAGGCTTCAACCAGCAATTCCTTGGCCTTGCTCATGTTCACCTGGCGCAGCATCCACTTCACTTTCGGCAGGTTGGTGGCGTTCATCGACAAGCTGTCGAAGCCCATTGCCATCAGCAGGATCGCCGCCGCCGGGTCACCGGCCATTTCACCGCAGATGCTCACCGGCTTGCCTTCGCCATGGGCATCGCGCACCACGGTGTTCAAGGCCTGCAGCACCGCCGGGTGCAGGTAGTCGTACAGGTCGGCGACACGCGGGTTGTTGCGGTCCACCGCCAGCAGGTACTGGGTCAGGTCGTTGGAACCAACCGAGAGGAAGTCCACCTGCCGCGCCAGCTCCTTGGTCTGGTACACCGCCGCCGGGATTTCCACCATCACACCCACCGGCGGCATCGGCACGTCTGTACCTTCGTCACGCACTTCGCCCCAGGCGCGGTGGATCAGGTGCAGCGCTTCTTCCAGCTCGTGGATGCCAGAGATCATCGGCAGCAGGATACGCAGGTTGTTCAGGCCCTCGCTGGCCTTGAGCATGGCGCGGGTCTGCACCAGGAAGATTTCCGGGTGGTCGAGGGTGACGCGGATGCCGCGCCAGCCGAGGAACGGATTTTCTTCCTTGATCGGGAAATACGACAGCGCCTTGTCGCCACCGATGTCGAGGGTGCGCATGGTTACCGGCAGCGGGTGGAATGAAGCCAGTTGCTCGCGATAGATCGCCAGCTGCTCCTTCTCGCTGGGGAAGCGCTGCTGGATCATGAATGGCACTTCGGTGCGGTACAGGCCTACACCCTCGGCACCGCGCTGCTGGGCGCGGGCCACATCGGCGAGCAGGCCGGTATTGACCCACAGCGGCATGCGATGGCCGTCCGGGGTAACACACGGCAGTTCGCGCAGGGCATCCAGGCCTTGAGCCAGCTGGCGTTCTTCCTCGACCACTTCGCTGTACTGCTTGCGCAGCACTTCGCTGGGGTTGGTGAACACCTCGCCCTTGTAACCGTCGACGATCAACTCGATGCCGTCGACCTTGGAATACGGCAGGTCGACCAGGCCCATCACCGTGGGGATGCCCATGGCGCGGGCGAGGATGGCAACGTGGGAGTTGCCCGAACCCAGCACCGAGACCAGGCCGACCAGCTTGCCTTCCGGCACTTCGCCGAGCATGGCCGGGGTCAGCTCTTCACTGACCAGGATGGTGTTGTCGGCATACACCAGCGACTGCGAGCGGGCTTCCTGCAGGTAGGCCAGCAAACGCCGGCCCAGGTCCTTCACGTCGGAGGCACGCTCACGCAGGTAGTCATCGTCCATGAGCTCGAAGCGGTTGACGTGCTCGCCCACCACCTGGCGCAGGGCGCCCTGGGCCCACTGGCCGGTCTTGATGACCTCGGTCACCTCGCCACCCAGCGCCGCATCTTCAAGCATCATCAGGTACACATCGAACAGCGCGCGCTCTTCCGGGCGCAGCTGGGTAGCCAGCTTGGCCGACAGCTTGCGCATGTCGGCACGCACGCCTTCAAGGGCGTTCTCGAACAGCTTCAGTTCGGCGTCGATGTCTTCGACGGTCTTGTCCGGGACCACTTCGAGGTCGGCCGGTGGCAGCATCACCACTGCGCGGCCCACGGCGGCGCCAGGCGAGCCCGGCACACCGACGAAACGCGCCTCCTGGATACCCTTGCCCTGGCGACCCAGGCCACGGATCGAGCCGGTGGCCTCGGCGTGGGCGATAACCCCCGCGAGCTGGGCGCTCATGGTGACCAGGAAGGCTTCTTCGCCCTCATCGAACTGGCGGCGCTCTTTCTGCTGGATGACCAACACCCCGACCACACGGCGGTGGTGGATGATCGGCGCACCGAGGAAAGAGGCAAATTTCTCTTCGCCGGTTTCGGCAAAGTAGCGGTAACGTGGGTGGTCGGCGGCGTTTTCCAGGTTCAGCGGCTCTTCCCGGGTACCGACCAGGCCGACCAGGCCTTCGTTGGGGGCCATGCTGACCTTGCCGATGGAACGCTTGTTCAGGCCTTCGGTGGCCATCAGCACGAAGCGGTTGGTTTCCGGGTCGAGCAGGTAGACCGAGCAGACCTGGCTGCCCATGGCCTCCTTGACGCGCAAGACAATGATCCCCAACGCCGACTTGAGATCTTTGGCGGAGTTTACTTCCTGGACGATCTTGCGCAGCGTATTGAGCATGGCTCGGGGTCGAACTCCGTCGTCAGTCGCGCGTCAGCAGACGCGGTGCTAGCTCTTTCAGGGCGCGCCGGTACACCTCGCGCTTGAATGTCACAACCTGGCCCAGCGGGTACCAATAGCTCACCCAGCGCCAGCCGTCGAATTCCGGCTTGCCGGTCAGGTCCATCCGCACCCGTTGTTCGTTGCTGACCAGGCGCAGCAAAAACCACTTCTGCTTCTGGCCGATGCACAGCGGCTGGCTGTGGGTACGGACCAGGCGCTGGGGTAAACGATAACGCAACCAGCCACGGGTGCAGGCAAGAATTTCCACATCATCGCGTTCAAGGCCAACTTCTTCGTTCAGCTCGCGGTACAGGGCGTCTTCCGGCGTCTCGTCAGGGTTGATACCACCCTGGGGGAACTGCCAGGCATCCTGGTTGATCCGTCGAGCCCATAGCACCTGCCCGGCATCATTCGTGAGAATGATCCCGACATTGGGGCGAAAACCATCCGGGTCGATCACGGCAGCAACCTCGCAAACGCATGTCACCGCATTGTTCCACAAAGCTTGCGAGCGCAGCAACGCGCCCGCCAAGCTTATGTGCAGCTGCGTGAAAACTCCGTATTCTGCGGGCCTACCCTATGGCTGATGCGAGTGACCGCGATGCGCCTGGCTTTATTCGACCTGGACAATACCCTCCTCGGTGGTGACAGCGACCATGCGTGGGGTGATTACCTTTGCGAGCGTGGCATTCTTGACCCGATTGCCTACAAGCAACGCAATGATGGCTTTTACCAGGACTACCTCAACGGCACCCTTGACCTGCAGGCCTACCTGGCCTTTTCCATGGAAATCCTGGCGGCGACGCCCATGGCGAAGCTCGACGAATGGCACCGCGACTTCATGCGTGACTGCATCGAGCCGATCATCCTGCCCAAGGCCCTGGCGTTGCTGCAGCAGCACCGCGAGGCGGGTGACCAGCTGGTGATCATTACCGCCACCAACCGCTTCGTCACTGCGCCGATCGCCAGGCGTTTGGGTGTACGCGTGTTGCTGGCGACCGAATGCGAGATGCGCGATGGGCGTTATACCGGGCGCAGTACCGATATAGCTTGTTTCCGCGAAGGCAAGGTGACGCGGCTGGAGCGCTGGATGCTGGAGAACGGTTTTGATCTTGAAGACAGCTACTTCTATAGCGACTCGATGAATGATTTGCCGTTGCTGGAGCGGGTGACGCATGCGGTGGCGGTGGACCCCGATCCGAATCTGCGGGCGGAGGCCGAGAGGCGTGGGTGGCCGGTGGTTTCGCTGAGGGCTTGAGATTGCCGGGGCCGCTTTGCGACCCATCGCCGGCAAGCCAGCTTCCACAAAAAGCGGGCTTGCACGGTCCCTGTGGGAGCTGGCTTGCCGGCGATGGGCTGCAAAGCAGCCCCAAATTCCATCAGACTGGCTTGGCCCCCATCAGCCCGGCAATCGACAGGAAACAAACCCCGCTGAACACCGCCAATGCCAAGGTAAACCGCAACCCCACCACCTCAGCCTTGCGCAGCCGGTTCAACCTTACCAGCAGCCACCACACGGCAAACGCGCCAACCGTATAAATGACGCTGGAAGCCAGCACCCAGGTCTGCCCCAGCGGCCAACCGACCAGGTGCACCAGCCACCAGCCGGTGAACGGCATACTCACCAGGCACAGGCCCATCACCAGCCAGACGAACACCAGTGGTCGGCGCAGCAGCTTGGCGTAGGCCTGGGCATCGCCGTGGCGGCGAGCGCGCAACGTCCAGATCGCCAGACCCAGGGCGCCCAGCAGCAGGAGCGCAGTGGCAATGATGTGCAGGGTTTTCAGGATGGTCAGGTGTTCCATGTCTCTTTTGTCCTTGAGCAGGCCATTTTGTGCTGGCTTCTTCGCGGGCTTGCCCGCGAAAGGGCCCTCAGCCCCAGCTTAGCCGCTCAGCCCAGGAACAGCTTGTAAGCCGGGTTCTCGGTCTCATCCCAGTACGGGTAACCAATCTTGGCCAGTGCCGCCGGCACCAGGTGGCGCTCGTCCTCTGGCACCTGCAGCCCCGCCACCACGCGCCCGTCAGCCGCGCCATGGTTACGGTAATGGAACATCGAGATGTTCCAGCGCCCACCCAGCTTGTTGAGGAAGTTGAACAAGGCCCCCGGCCGCTCGGGGAATTCGAAGCGCAGCACCATTTCATCGCTGGCACCGGCCGAATGGCCACCGACCATGTGGCGGATGTGCAGCTTGGCCAGCTCGTTGTCGGTCAAGTCGGTAACCGGGAAGCCCTGCTCGCTCAGGCTCTGCACCAGTGCTGCGCGCGGGTCGTTTTCCGGGTGGGTCTGCACACCAACGAAAATGTGCGCCTCGTCCGAGGTGTGCTTGCGGTAGTTGAACTCGGTGATCTGGCGCTTGCCGATGGCCTCGCAGAACGCCTTGAAGCTACCCGGGCGCTCGGGGATGGTCACGGCAATGATCGCCTCGCGCTTTTCACCCAACTCGGCACGCTCGGCCACATGGCGCAGGCGGTCGAAGTTGACGTTGGCGCCAGAGTCAATGGCTACCAGGGTCTGGCCGGTAACGCCATACAGCTCGACGTACTTCTTGATGCCCGCCACGCCCAAGGCGCCGGCAGGTTCGGTGATCGAGCGGGTATCGTCGTAGATATCCTTGATTGCCGCGCAGATCTCGTCGGTGCTGACGGTGACCACTTCATCCACATGGTGGCGGCAGATGTCGAAGGTGTGCTGGCCGATCTGCGCCACTGCCACGCCATCGGCGAACAGCCCGACCTGCGGCAGCACCACGCGCTCACCGGCGGCCATGGCCGCCTGCAGGCAATTGGAGTCATCCGGCTCGACGCCGATCACCTTGATTTCCGGGCGCAGGTACTTCACGTAGGCGGCAATACCGGCGATCAGGCCACCGCCACCCACCGGCACAAAGATCGCGTCCAGCTGGCCAGGGTGCTGACGGAGGATTTCCATGGCCACGGTGCCCTGCCCGGCGATGGTGTGCGGGTCGTCGTAAGGGTGGACGTAGACAAAGCCCTTTTCGTCGACCAGCTTCAGCGAATAGGCCAGTGCCTCGGGGAACGAGTCGCCATGCAGCACCACCTTGCCACCGCGCGAGCGCACGCCTTCGACCTTGATCTCCGGGGTGGTCTTGGGCATCACGATGGTGGCCTTGATGCCCATTTCGCGCGCCGCCAGGGCCAGGCCCTGGGCGTGGTTGCCGGCCGAGGCGGTGACCACGCCGCGTGCCAGTTCTTCCGGGCTCAGCTGGGCCAGCTTGTTGTACGCCCCGCGGATCTTGAACGAGAACACCGGCTGCAGGTCTTCGCGCTTGAGCAGGATCTGGTTGCCCAGGCGCTTGCTCAGCTGCCCGGCGCTCTGCAATGGGGTTTCGACGGCAACGTCATAGACGCGCGAGGTGAGGATCTTCTTGACGTACTGTTCGAGCATCGGGAAAGCATCACTGGGCCGCGGGACAAGGGCTGGGAGTCTACCCCAGCGCTACGTCGGGCGACCACAGCAAAGCCGTGCGAGCCGTTATACTAGGCAACTTTGAAACCGCCCTGCCCCTTCCGGAGCCCGCATGACCCAGGACCAACTCAAACAGGCCGTCGCCCAGGCCGCTGTCGACTTCATTCTGCCCAAGCTGGATGAAAAGAGCGTTGTCGGCGTCGGTACCGGTTCGACCGCCAACTTCTTCATCGACGCCCTGGCTCAGCACAAGACCGCCTTCGACGGCGCCGTCGCCAGCTCCGAAGCCACGGCCCAGCGCCTGAAGGGGCACGGCATCCCGGTGTACGAGCTGAACGGTGTCAGCGAGCTGGAGTTCTACGTGGACGGCGCCGATGAGAGCGACGCGCACCTGAACCTGATCAAGGGCGGCGGCGCAGCCCTGACCCGCGAGAAGATTGTCGCGGCCGTGGCCAAGACCTTCATCTGCATCGCCGACGGCAGCAAGCTGGTGCCGGTGCTGGGCGCCTTCCCGCTGCCGGTCGAAGTGATCCCGATGGCTCGCAGCCATGTAGCGCGCCAGTTGGTCAAGCTGGGCGGCGACCCGGTGTACCGCGAAGGTGTGGTTACCGACAACGGCAACGTGATCCTCGATGTGTACAACCTGCAGATCACCAACCCGGTGGAGCTGGAAGCGCAGATCAACGCCATTGTTGGCGTGGTGACCAACGGCCTGTTCGCGGCGCGGCCGGCGGACCTGCTGCTGCTGGGTACTGCTGAAGGTGTGAAAAGCCTTAAGGCCGAGTAACCCTCGGCGAGGGCTTTGCCCTCGTTTCGCGACACAAGGCCGCTCCTACAGGGGTACGCAACCTCCTGTAGGAGCGGCCTTGCCGGGGCGCCGGACCGGTCGGATGGGCTGCAAAGCAGCCCAATTGATCAATCGGCTGCCTGTTTGAACACATAAAACAGGTTCGGCTCACTGACCAGGTAAATGGTCCCCTCCTCATCCATTGCGATCCCTTCCGCCTGCGGCACAGTCTGTTTGAGCCCCTGATACCCCTTGCGCAGCGACAGCGTGCTCAACGGCCGCCCCTCCACATCCAGCTCCAGCACCAGCCGCGACTCATCCGAAAGCGCCAACAAATGCCCACTGCGCTCATCGAACTGCAAACTCGACAAGTCCCGCACAAACAGCCGTGAATCACGCTTGCGGTCCTGCACCACATGCACGGCGTAAGGCTTTTCCGGGTTGTCATGCGGAAAACCATGCACCTCATAGATCAGCATCGGGTCACGTTCCTTGGCCACGAACAGGCGCTTGCCCGCCGAATCGTAGGCCAGCCCCTCGAAACCTTTGTTGCCGTTAAGGCCAATACCCAGGCTGAGCTGCTCGGCGTCACCGGCATCGAGGAACAACGTGTCGTCGTCCAGGCGCACGCGGATCAGCCGCTGCTGGCGCTCGTCGGTAATCACGTAACTGTTTGGCCCCACATATTCCACCGCCTCCGGGTCACCAAAGCCGGTGAGCGGCACGCGGCGCAGGATGCGCCCGTCCAGCGACAGCTCGATCAGCTCCGAGCGGGCATTGGTGACGCTGAACAGGGTCTTGCGGTCGGGGTCGTAGGTCAGCGCCGACAGGTCGTCATCCAGCCCCTCGAGCGGCTGCGCCTCCAGCACCACCCGGTAGCGATCCAGGCCAATGCCTTGCTCGACCGGCTGCCACCAGGTCTTGAGGTTGAACCAGCCACGCTCGAACAGCCGAAACTCCTGCCCGGCCCAGCCAAGCAGGAACAGGCCGACAACGGCCACAACGAGGGAAAAGCGAACAAAACGGCGCATGGAAGCAGACTCGACACAGGGTTGGCGAATCTAACCACGACCAACTGAAGCAAAGCTTAATGCCAGCATCCGAAAAACCGGATAACGGCGTCAGTTTTTTCTGAAGCGATAGAACAGCGCCGGTTCGCTGACCATGTACAGGTTGCCCTTGTCGTCCATGGCCACCCCTTCGGCACGCGGGATGGTGTGCTCAAGGCCGTTGAACCCACCCAGCAAGGTCATGAAGCTAACCTGTTGGCCCTGCTCGTCCAGTTCCAGCAGCATGTTGGAGTCGGCCGACAACACCAGCAGGTGGCCGGTGCGCGGGTCTACACCCAGCGCCGAAAGGTTGCGCAGGTCGAGTTCATCGCTGGGCAGCGGCTGCTTGTTACCCTTGAGCGGGCTGCGGCCGTCGGTGCTCCAGGTATACAGCTTGGGCGGGCGCTCCTCGCCGATGATCAGGCGCTGGCGCAGCGGGTCCCAGGCCACGCCTTCGAAGCCCTTGTTGCTCTTGACCGACGGGCCCAGGTCGTAGCTTTTGAAGTCAGCGTGGTTGAGTGCGGTCGTGTGTGCGTCCACCTTGACCAACGTCAGGTCGTGCAGGCGCTCGTCGGTGATTGCCAGGTAATCGTCTTCCAGCACGGCGATGCCTTCCGGGTTGTTCCAGCCGTTGAGCGGGATCTTGCGCAGCACCTCGCCATCCAGGTTCAGCTCGACCAGGAACGGGTTTTTGCCCATCACCGCAAACAGGGTACGGGTGCGCGGGTTGAAGGCCACATCGGAGGCTTCGTCATCGTCCATGCCCGGCAACGGCTTGGCATTGATGTCGACCTGGTAGTCCGGCAGCCACACGCTTTCACTGCGCTGGGCGGTGCTTTCCAGGCTTTCCTTTATCCACAGCTCGCCACGGTCATCCCAGTGCATGGCCACCGACACGCCATAGGCAATCACCGCCGCCACGGCCAGGCCGAAAGGCCAGCGCAGATAGAAACGACGCTTGGGGGTTGCCGGGGCGCTGGAGGGTGATGGCATGCGGGGGTCCTGGGGAAATGGGCGTAGGTGCGCGCATTATCCGGATTGGGTGTGAAAAAAACCTAAACGACGCCGGTGTGCGCCATCTGTAGGAGCGGCCTTGTGTCGCGATCGGGCCGCAGAGCGGCCCCAGCAATTTCAGCATGAAGCACAAATCGAGGGGGCGCTTCGCACCCCTTTCGCGACACAAGGCCGCTCCTACAAAGGAGAGCGGCGCTGGGTTTGAGTTAAAGCACCCGGCTTTCGAAGCGGCTCACACCCGGCAGCTCCAGCACCAGCTCATCACCAACATTGAACGGCCCCACGCCCGCCGGGGTACCAGTAAGGATCACATCCCCCGCCTGCAGCGAGAAATGCGCGGCCATGTACTGGATCATCGGCACAATCGGGTTGAGCATCATCGCGCTGTTGCCATCTTGGCGCACTTCGCCGTTGACGGTCAGGCGCACCGGGATGTCGGTAACGTCCTCGAAGCTGCCGGCCGAGACGAACGGCGGCAGGACGCAGGCGCCGTCAAAGCTCTTGGCCAGCTCCCACGGCAGGCCCTTCTCTTTCAGCTTGGCCTGCACGTCGCGCAGGGTCAGGTCCAGCGCCGGGGCGTAGCCGGAAATGGCGTCCAGCACCTCTTCTTCGGTCGGATGGGTCGACAGCGGCTTGCCCAGCAGCACCGCAATTTCCGCCTCATAGTGCACCGAGCCGCGCTCGGCCGGGATCTTGAAGCCGCCTTCGGCCGGCACCACACAGCTACCCGGTTTGATGAACAGCAGCGGCTCGGTGGGGATCGGGTTGTCCAGTTCCTTGGCATGCTCGGCATAGTTACGGCCGATGCACACCACCTTGCCCAGCGGGAAGTGAATGCGCGTGCCGTCTACGTACTGGTGCTGGTAACTCATGGCCGACTCCTCTGGATACTGCTTTTTATTCAGGTGCGAAGATCTTACCCGGATTCATGATGCCGTTAGGGTCGAACACGGCCTTTATTGCCTTCATGCAGGCGATTTCTTCCGGCGAGCGGCTGTAGCCCAGGTAGTCGCGCTTGGTCATGCCCACGCCATGCTCGGCAGAGATCGAGCCGTTATAGCGCTCGACGATCTCGAACACCCATTTGTTGACCTTGGCACACGAGGCAAAGAAGTCGTCCTTACCCATGTGCTCGGGCTTAAGGATGTTCAGGTGCAGGTTGCCGTCGCCGATATGGCCGTACCACACCACCTCGTAATCCGGGTAATGTTCGCCAACGATGGCGTCGATATCGCGCAGGAACGCCGGCACTTTCGAGACCGTGACGGAAATATCGTTCTTGTACGGGGTCCAGTGCGAGATGGTTTCTGACAGGTACTCGCGCAACTTCCACAGGTTTTTCAGCTGGGTTTCGCTCTGGCTCATCACCCCGTCCAGCACCCAGCCCTGCTCGACGCAGTGCTCGAAGGTAGCCAAGGCTTCGTTGGCCACCTCTTCAGTGCTGGCCTCGAACTCCAGCAGCGCATAGAACGGGCAGTCAGTCGCGAACGGCGCCGGTACATCGCCACGTGCCAGGATCTTGGCCAGGCCCTTGTCGGAGAAGAACTCGAAGGCGGTCAGGTCCAGCTTGCCCTGGAAAGCGTGCAGCACCGGCATGATCGAGTCGAAGTCCGGCGTGCCCAGCACCATGGCGGTAAGGTTGCGCGGGGCGCGATCCAGGCGCATGGTGGCCTCGACCACGAAACCCAGGGTGCCTTCAGCGCCAATGAATAGCTGGCGCAGGTCGTAACCGGTGGCGTTCTTGATCAGGTCTTTGTTCAGTTCAAGCAACTCGCCCTTGCCGGTGACCACTTTGAGCCCGGCCACCCAGTTGCGGGTCATGCCATAACGAATCACCTTGATCCCGCCGGCATTGGTGCCGATGTTGCCGCCTATCTGGCTGGAGCCGCTGGACGCGAAGTCGACCGGGTAGTACAGGCCCTGCTCTTCGGCATAGCTCTGCAGCTGGCGGGTAATCACCCCCGGCTGGCAGACCACAGTGCGGTCGAAGGCATTGAAGTCGAGAATCTGGTTCATGTAGTCGAAGGCGACCACCACCTCGCCATTGGCCGCCACCGCGCCGGCGGACAGCCCGGTGCGCCCGCCAGACGGCACCAGCGCCACCTGGTGCGCATTGGCCCAGCGCACGATGGCCTGCACCTGTTCCACGGTCTTGGGCAGCACAATGGCGCTGGGCGCCGGCGGGTAATGCTTGGTCCAATCCTTGCCATAGGCTGCGAGTGAAGCGGCGTCAGTCAGGACCTTGCCAGGGTCGACAAGGGTCATCAGTTCTTCAATAACAGCGGGGTGGGTCATCGCTGGAACTCTCGACTTATTCATAGTCACCCTGAGCACTCTTCACCTGTCGGGATAAGCTCAGATTGTGTCGCGTATGCTAGCATAGCCCTCCCGCTGTTCATGCTAAGGCTGCCCTCGCGCCTGGCATCACCCTCGCCATTTTTTCTCCGGGATACAGGTTTACGCAGATGAGCAAGACTTCTCTCGACAAGAGCAAGATCCGGTTCCTTCTTCTTGAAGGTGTGCACCAGAACGCGGTCGATACCCTCAAGGCCGCCGGCTACACCAACATCGAATACCTCACTGGTTCGTTGCCGGAAGCCGAGCTGAAGGAAAAGATCGCCGATGCCCACTTCATCGGCATCCGTTCGCGCACCCAGCTCACCGAAGAGATCTTCGACTGCGCCAAGAAACTGGTCGCTGTTGGCTGCTTCTGCATCGGCACCAACCAGGTTGACCTGGAAGCAGCCCGCGAGCGCGGTATCGCCGTGTTCAACGCGCCTTACTCCAACACCCGTTCGGTCGCCGAGCTGGTACTGGCCGAAGCCATCCTGCTGCTGCGCGGCATCCCTGAGAAAAACGCTTCCTGCCACCGTGGCGGCTGGATCAAGAGCGCGGCCAACTCGTTCGAGATCCGTGGCAAGAAGCTGGGCATCGTCGGCTACGGCTCGATCGGTACCCAACTGTCGGTCCTGGCCGAAAACCTGGGCATGCAGGTGTACTTCTACGACCCGCTGACCAAGCTGCCACTGGGCAACGCCGTGCAGGTCACCAGCCTGAACGAGCTGCTGGGCCTGGCCGACATCGTTTCGCTGCACGTGCCTGAGCTGCCGTCCACCCAGTGGATGATCGGCGAGAAGGAAATCCGCGCCATGAAGAAGGGCGCGATCCTGATCAACGCCGCCCGTGGCACCGTGGTCGAGCTGGACCACCTGGCCGCCGCGATCAAGGACAAGCACCTGATCGGCGCCGCCATCGACGTATTCCCGGTCGAGCCGCGCTCCAACGACGAAGAGTTCGAAAGCCCGCTGCGCGGCCTGGACAACGTGATCCTGACCCCGCACATCGGTGGTTCCACCGCCGAAGCCCAGGCCAACATCGGCCTGGAAGTGGCCGAGAAGCTGGTCAAGTACAGCGACAACGGTACCTCGGTGTCTTCGGTCAACTTCCCGGAAGTGGCCCTGCCGGCGCACCCAGGCAAGCACCGCCTGCTGCACATCCACGAAAACATTCCGGGCGTGCTCAGCGAGATCAACAAGGTGTTCGCCGAAAACGGTATCAACATCTCCGGTCAGTTCCTGCAAACCAACGAGAAAGTCGGCTACGTGGTAATCGACGTTGACGCCGAGTACTCGGACCTGGCGCAAGAGAAGCTGCAACAGGTCAAGGGTACTATCCGTTCCCGCGTACTGTTCTAAGTTTGCTTGCCGCACGAAAAAGGGAGGCCCTGGTGGCCTCCCTTTTTTGTTTTCCTGCCAGATCATTGGGCCTGCTTTGCAGGCCATCGCGACACAAGGCCGCTCCTACACAGGCAACGCGGTCCCTTGTAGGAGGGGCCTTGCGTCGCGAAAGGGGCGCAAAGCGCCCCCGCTTTTTCATTTCACGTCGACAGTAATCTTCTGCGACTCGACGCTAGGCTTGAACGGCACATGATACTGGTCACCCAGCACCAGCTGCAGGGTGTGCTTGCCCGGGGTCAGGGTAATGCTGGTTTCGGTCTGTGCCTTGCCAAAGTGCAGCACCTGCGGGCCGGCTGGCAGTGCGGTGCCGGCTTCTGGCATCAGACTGGTCGGCAGCGGCATGTCGGCGACGGACGCTTTGTCCACATCTACCAGCAAGTGGTGGTGCCCGGTATGCGGGGTCTGATCACCGGCAGGCTTGAGGCCCATGCCCTCGATGCCGAATTTGACGGTGAACGTCTTGTCGACCGTTGCTCCATCGGCGGGGGAAACGATGAAGACCTTGGCCTCCTTGGGCGGCTCCTGGCTCTTCAGGGCGTCTGCGGCACTGGCGAACACCGACGCTCCCATCAGCAGACCGGCAACGGCAGCACGCGAAAATAGGCTGTTCATTCACTTCTCCTGTGATTCACTTATTGACCGCCGCCATCCGTCCAGCGGCAGCGGTAGTTCACCTTAGTTGAAATATGCGCCAAGGTGTTCACATTGCCTGACAGAAAAATTTCAGTCAGGGTTAAACAATGCCAAGGCTTCAAGGTCATAGGCTGCGCTCGATCACGGCGAGGAAGAAAGCCGTGACGAAAGTTATTCATCTGCTAAAAGAAAAGGGGCATTCATGCGTTCGACCATAGGGGTACTGCTGGCAGTACTGATCAGTCCATTGGCCCAGGCGGAGCTGATCGACGAAATCGCCGACCGGGGCGAACTGCGCATTGCCGTACAGGCCGACAACCAGCCGTATGCCTTCAAGCAAGACGACCACCTGACCGGTTTCGACATCGAGTTTGGCCAGGACCTGGCCAAGGAGCTGGACTTGCGCGCCGAGTTCGTCGAAGCCCAGTCAGCTGAAGTGCTGCCCGGTGTCGAGAGCGGCAAATACGACATCGCACTGACTCCCTCGAGCGATGCCCTCAAGGGGGACGGCCCGCTGGATGTGAGCCTGCCGTTTGGCGAGAAGAAGCTGGTGATTCCGTTCCAGAAGGACAACCCGGCGTTTGAAAGTGCGGTGAACAATGCGCTGCAGCGGCTGAAAGACAGCGGGCGCACTGCCGAGCTTGAGCAGAAGTGGTTCAAGGGTGTGCAGGAGACTGCGGCTGGGCAGTAGGTTTGTGTTGCCTGTACCGGCCTATTCGCGGGTAAACCCGCTCCCACGGAATTTGTGGGAGCGGGCTTGTCCCGCGAAGAGGCCGGCACAGAATTACACCAAAGCCCGCTGCGCCTCATCCAGCTCCAGCTCACTGAACACCTGTACCCCCGCCCGCCGCAGCAACGCCGTGGTCACGCCTTCCCCCGCCACCTTCACGCCACTGAACGTGCCGTCATAGGTCAACCGGTTACCACACGAAGGGCTGCCCGACTTCAGCACCGCCACGCCAATACCATGCCGGCGCACCAGCGCGAGCGCCAATTGCGCCCCTGCCAGGAACTCGGCACTGACGTCCTCGCCGGTCACGGTCAGCACCTGCGCGCCGCCATCAAGCACTTCGCCGCCCTGCCCGCCCGGTATCTCCGCAGGCGGGCGTGGGGTCGGCAAACCACCGGCCACTTCCGGGCACAACGGCACCACGCGCCCTTCGGCCTGCCATTGCTGCAACAGGTCCGGATGGCCGCTGGCCCGGCCGTCATAACGCACCGGCTGCCCCAGCAGGCAGGCGCTGACCAGTACCTTGGGCAAATCAGAACGGGTCATTGCCACGCCGCCTGAACCAGCCGGTCAACGACAGCCGCTCGCGCCCGGCCGGCAATACTTCGTGGGGCACCTCGCCCGACAGGAACACCACCAGGCAACCCGCCACCGGCTCGACATCGTGCTCGACACCGCCCGCAAGGAACATGCGCAACTGCCCACCGTCCTGCGGCTGCCAACCTTCGTTCAGGTACAGCACCGCCGAGACCATGCGCCGGTCGTCGTCGCGGAAGCGGTCCAGATGCCGGCGGTAGAACGCCCCCGCCGGGTACAGGGCAAAGTGGCACTCGAAGTCTTCCAGGCCCAGGTACAGGCCTTGGTTGATGGCCTGACGCAACTGGTCCATGGCCGCCAGGTACTGGTCGCAGGCCTCGGCCTGGCCGGGGTCGATCCACTGGATCTGATCACCGCGAATGGCCTCGCGGACTTCCTGGGCATCACCGCGCCCAACCCCCGCAGGGTTGAGTTCGCCTTCGGCATCACGGCGCCGGCATTCGGCCGCCAGCGCGCGCACCAGCCCGGCAGGCAGAAACAGCGCCTGCTGGGACCAGCCATGGATGGCCAGATCGTCGACGACGGCCGCAAGCATCGGGTGTTCAGGGGAAGTGTGCATGGCGCGCATCATATCCATTCGCTTTGTCGGCGCACAGCGCCACTTGGCCGAGAAACACGCGGATATCTCGACAAACCGGCGCCGGGCCAAGGACAATAGCCACCTGCCGACAGGAGTCCTGAATGCGCCGTCTGTTTTCCCTGATTCTGCTGATGATCTGCACCACGCCTGTCTGGGCAGACAACCTGGATCAACTGTACAAGGCCGCCGGCTGGCCCGACCAGCGCGCCCATTTCAACGATGCCCTGACCGCTGCTCAGGAGCGCTACCGCAACAGTTTGCCGCCCGCCGTGTACCAGGCGCTGGTCAACAACAGCAACCAGCGCTTCCAGGCCCAGGCGGTGGACCGCCGCGCCCAGGCAAAACTGCGCGCCAGCCTGGCCAACCCGGCGCCGGCCCTTGCGTTCTTCCAGTCGCCGCTGGGGCGCAAGGTGGTGGCAGCCGAGCTCAAGGCCACGCGCAAGGACGAGCTGGCAAAAAATGCCAAAGGCCTGCCGAAGATCCAGGCCAGCGACGACCGCCTGCTGGTCATCGGCCACCTGGCCCAGGCCTTGCCGGCACGTGAAGCCGGTGCCGAAGTCAGCCTGGCCATTGCCGGTGTTGCCGCCGATAGCCTCAGTTCGATGATCCCCGGCCTGTTCGGCGGCGGCCAGGCCCAAGGCTTGCTTGACGGCCAGCGCCAGCGCCTGATGGGGCAGATCGGCGAAGACCTCAATAACACCCTGCTGTACGTCTACCGCGACCTGTCCGACGCAGAGCTGGAAGAGTTCGCCACCTTTGCCGAATCGCCCGACGGCAAAGCCTACTACCAGGCCGCCCTGGCCGCTGTGCGCGCCGGCCTGGCGGTTGGCCAGAGCAGTAACGAGCTGAAGTGATCAGCCCAGGCGCTGGTCGATGAAGTCGAAATAGCGCTGACGAATGCCCGGCAGCTCGTTGGCCAGATGGTGGCGAGCTTCGGGCAGCATCAGGATCTGCGGTTCGGCGAACTTGGCCTTGAGCACTTCGAGGTTATAGGGCCAGTCCACCGTACCGTCGGCCTCCCCCTGCACGATCAACGGTTGCCGTGTGCTGCGCGGCGCGGCCTCGATGCGTTTGACCCAGGCGATCAGTGAGCCCACCCAGGCGGTAGGCAGCCTGCGCGGTTGCAGCGGGTCGGCTTCAAGAAACGGCAGGAACGCCGGGTCATTGGTGTTCTCACTGAAGCGCCGCTCAATGCCGTTGACGAAGTGCCGCAGCACGCGATAACTGAACTTCGACCAACGCCAGGAACATGGCCGCACCAGTGGCGCCAGCAGGATGACCTGGCCATCGACAGGGCTGCGCGTGCCTTGGTGCAGCAGGTGGTCGACGGCAATCGCACCTCCGGTGCTCTGCCCACACAGGTGCCAGGGGCGCGGCAGTTGCAGCGTGCCCGCCTGTTCGAACAAGGCCTCCAGCACCTGCTGGTACAGCGCGAAATCACTGATGCTGGCGCGCTCGCCGCTGGACAGGCCGTGGCCGGGCAGGTCGCAGCTGACCACCGCGAAACCCTGCTTCAGTGCCCACTCGATCACGTGCCGGTACAGGCCCATGTGGTCGTAATAGCCGTGCAGCAGGAACAGCGTCGCCGTTGGCCGCTCGGGTAGCCAGGCCTGCCCGACCAGCTCGAACCCCGCTGCCTGAAAGCCGCCCAGCCAGCTGTGGGCTGGCAGGTTCAGGCCATAGAAGCGCTGGTAGTCCTGCGCTTGCGCCGACAGCGGCTGGCGAGCGGTGAACGGCGCCACGCTGGCGCGCAGGTGGTCGGGGTGAAAGGCAGCGGGCATCGGGTACATCCACATTGACGCAAGTATTGATCTGGAATCTTCAGCTCTGGCCCGCGCCATGGCAAGCTTGCTCACCATCGAACATCAACCACCGATCCCCTGTAGGAGCGGCCTTGTGTCGCGATAGGGCCGCACAGCGGCCCCGGCAATCTCAGGGTGGGGCACAAATCCTGGGGGCGCTTCGCACCCCATCGCGACGCAAGGCCGCTCCTACAGGGGGCCGCGGAACCTTCATGAAAACTCGGATCATCAAACCACTGTGCATGGCTCTCGTCCTCATGGTCGGCGCCATCATCCTCTGGCAGGCCTACACCACCTTCCAGGCCCGCTACCTGCGCCCGTTCAACAACCAGGCCACCCTGTTCGACGGCAGCCAACTGCAACTACCGGCCGAGCTGGCCGGCCCCGGCCCGATCCGCGTGGTGCACTTCTGGGACCCGGCTTGCCCGTGCAACGTTGGTAACCAGCAGCACCTGGGTGACCTGGTCAGCCAGTTCGCCGACCAGAGCGTGAGCTTCCACGTGCTGCAAAAGCCCGGCAGCCACGGCCAACTACCGGCCAACCTCACCGCCCTCAAGCCACTCGCCAGCCTGCCCGGCAGCGAACACCTGCCCGCCTCCCCGGCGGTGGCCATCTGGGACCGCCAAGGCCACCTGGCCTACTTCGGCCCCTACAGCGAAGGCGCGGTGTGCAACGCCAGCAACAGTTTTGTGGAGCCCATCATCAAGGCCTTGCTCGACGGCCGCCAGGTCAACGCCTCCAACACCCTGGCAGTGGGCTGCTATTGCCCTTGGGCAGGCTGACGCACCCTTGCCGGGTTGCCCACTACCGTTGCGCCCACGGGCACATCTCGGGTTACCACGCTACCGGCACCGACCACAGCATTGTCACCAATAGTCACCCCCGGCAGGATAATCGCCGCACCGCCGATCCACACGTTGTTGCCGATCGTCACCGGTCGGCCGCTCTCCAGTCCGGTGCGGCGCACCTCAGGGTCGAGTGGATGGTCGGCGGTATAGATCTGCACGTTGGGCCCGATCTGGCAGTTATCGCCAATGCGTACCGGCAACACATCGAGAATCACGCAGTTGAAGTTGATGAAGGTGTTGGCGCCGATGCTGATGTTGTAGCCGTAATCGCAGTAGAACGGTGGGCGTATCACCGTATCTGCGTCAACCTGGCCAAAATGCCCGGCCAGCAGCGCATGCCGGGCGTCGTTGAGCAGTTCGACACTGTTGTTGTAACGGTGCATCCAGTGCTTGTTGGCGATCTGCTCGGCCTGCAGCTCGGGGCAGCCAGCGTGGTAGAGCTGGCCAGTAAGCATTTTCTGTTTTTCGCTGAGGGACATGGAAACTCCTTCCTGGGGCTATGCTCTGTTCGCGAATCCACTCATGATCGGACCACATTTTCCGCTTGAACGCACAAGGAGCCTGCATGAAGCGCAGCCTGACCCTGTTGGCCGTGGTGGTTGCCGTGGCCGCCGGCGCCGGTTACTGGTACGTGCAAGGCAAGCTGCCGCAACGTGAGGGCGAGGTGGCCGTGGCCGGCCTGCAGGCGCCGGTCAGCGTGCGCTACGACGCCCGCGGCGTGCCGCACTTGCAAGCGCAGAGCGAGCCAGACCTGTACCGAGCCCTGGGCTACGTGCATGCCCAGGACCGGCTGTTCCAGATGGAAATCATGCGCCGTCTGGCCCGCGGCGAACTGGCCGAGGTGCTGGGCGACAAGCTGCTGCCCACCGACACCCTGTTCCGTAGCCTGCGCATTCGTGAGCAGGCTGCACGGATGGCCAAGCGTCAGGACCGCCAGTCACCGGCCTGGCAGGCCCTGCAAGCCTACCTTGACGGGGTGAACAGCTGGCAAGCCAGCCACCCCAAACCCATGGAGTTCGACCTGCTCGGCATCACCCCGCGCCCATTCACTGCCGAAGACACCCTGAGCATCGCCGGCTACCTGGCCTACAGCTTCGCGGCCGCGTTCCGCACCGAACCGGCGCTGACCTACATCCGCGATCAGCTCGGCCCGCAATACCTGAAGATCTTCGACCTCGACTGGCAGCCGCAGGGCGCCCTGGGCACGCCACTGGCGGCGGCGGACTGGCAAAGCATGGAAGCCATGGCCCGTGCCAGCCACGAGGCGCTGATCGAAGCCGGCATCCCGCAGTTCGAAGGCAGCAACGCCTGGGCCATTTCAGGCAGCCGTACCCGCAGTGGCAGGCCGCTGCTGGCCGGCGACCCGCATATCAGCTTCGCGGTGCCGGCCGTGTGGTACGAAGCCGAACTGTCGGCGCCCGGCTTCAACCTGTATGGCTACTTCCAGGCGCTCAACCCGTTCGCCCTGCTCGGCCACAACCGCGACTTCGGCTGGAGCCTGACCATGTTCCAGAACGACGATGTCGACCTGATCGCCGAGCGCACCAACCCGGCCGACACCAACCAGGTCATGGTCGATGGCCAGTGGCAGGCGCTGGAAAAAACCGAGCAGCAGATCACGGTCAAAGGCCAGGCGCCGGTCACCCTTAGCCTGCGCCGCTCGCCACACGGCCCGATCGTCAACGACGTGCTGGGCGCCACCGCCGGGGCCACACCTATCGCCATGTGGTGGGCATTCCTGGAGACCGAAAACCCGATCCTCGAAGGTTTCTACCAGATCAACCGCGCCGACAGCCTGGGCAAGATGCGCGAGGCTGCGGCCAAGATCCACGCGCCAGGGCTGAATTTTGTCTGGGCCAATGCCCGTGGTGATATCGGCTGGTGGGCGGCGGCGAAACTGCCAATCCGCCCTGACGGCGTCGACCCGGCGTTCATCCTCGACGGCGCCAGCGCGCAGGCCGACAAGCGCGGTTTCTACCCGTTCAGTGTCAACCCGCAGCAGGAGAACCCGGTGCGCGGCTATATCGTCTCGGCCAACTACCAGCCGCCAGCGGTGGTGCCGGTGCCGGGTTACTACAACCTGCCTGACCGTGGCCGCCAGCTTGACCGCCACCTGGCCAACCCCGAAGTGAAATGGGACACCCAGAACAGCCAGGCGCTACAGCTGGATACCAGCAGCGACTATGGCCCGCGCACCCTGGCGCCGCTGCTGGCGACGCTGCGTGCAGTGGCCGAAGGTGACGAAGAGAAGGAGCTGGTCGAGCAACTGGCGGCCTGGGCTGGCGACTATCCGCTGGACTCGACCAGCGCCACGCTGTTCAACCAGTTCCTCTACGAACTGGCGTTTGCGGCCCTGCATGACGAACTGGGCGACACCTGGTTCCCGGTGCTGATCAGCACCCGCGCCATCGACGCCGCCCTGCCGCGCCTGGCGGCGGATGCCAATTCGCCCTGGTGGAACACCCGCGGTGGCAACCAGCGTACCGACCGCACTGCGGTGGTACGCACGGCCTGGCAGCACAGCCTGAAGCACCTGCGCGAAACCTTGGGCAGCGACCCGGCCAGCTGGCAGTGGGGCAAGGCCCATACCCTCACCCATAACCATCCGCTGGGGGTGAAGAAGCCGCTGAACCTGCTGTTCAACGTCGGGCCTTTCGCCGCACCCGGTACTCACGAAGTGCCGAACAACCTGTCGGCGAAGATCGGCCCGGCGCCATGGCCAGTAACCTATGGACCGTCGACGCGGCGGCTGATCGACTTTGCCGATGCCGGGCAGGCGCTGACCAGCAACCCGGTCGGGCAGAGTGGCGTGCCGTTTGACCGGCATTACTCGGACCAGGCCGAGGGGTATGTGCAGGGGTTGTACCAGAAGGCGCAGATGGGGGTGATTCCGGCGCAGAGTACCCTGAGGCTGGTACCTGGTGGGTGACCGAGGGGGCTGCCGCGCAGCAGCCCCTTGTGGGAGCGGGTTCACCCGCGAAGAATGCAACACGGTGTATGGCACCGGCTTTGCCGGTGTTCGCGGGTAAACCCGCTCCCACAGAGGCCCTGCAATATCAAAGAGCGATGTGGCGTAGCACGGTCAGCCCTGCCACTTGCCCCCTTCCACTATGACGCTTTCCGGCTTGGTGTCATCGCTCAGTTCCTTGCGCACATACTGGTCATACAGCTTCAGCAAGAACTTCTCCTCACCCAGCTTGGCCAGTTCGGCATTCACCCAGTCACGCAGTTCGGTGTTTCCCTTCTTCACCGCCGGCGCAATCGGCGCCTCTTCACCCAGCAGCTCCGGCAGCACGCGGTAGCCCGGGTTCTGCTTGGCCCAGCTGAACAAAATCAGGTTGTCCTGCGCGTAGGCATCACCACGGCCGGTGGCCAAGGCTTGCAGCGACTCGCTGTTCTTCTCGAACTTGAGCAGCTTCCATTCAGGGTGGTTCTTGGTCAGCCAGATATCGGCCGTGGTGCCGGTGGTGACGATGATGGTCTTGTCGGCCAGGTCATCCAGCTTCTGCACCGGGCTGCCATCGGCGACGATGGCCTGCACGGCAACACGCAGGTTGGGGTTGGTGAAGTCCACCGCTTCTTTGCGTTCTGGGGTCACGGTCATGTTGGCGAGGATCAGGTCGACCTTGTCACTCTGCAGGAACGGAATGCGGCTGGCCGGTTCCACGGCAACGAACTCGACCTTGTTCTCATCGCCCAGCAGGTCTTTGGCCAGGCGCCGGCCGATGTCGGTGTCAAAGCCCACGTAGCGGCCTTTTTCATCGACGAAACCGAACGGCGGCTTGTCGGTGAACACGCCGACAATCAGCTTGTCGCGGGCCTTGATGGTTTCGAGGTAGCTGCTGGCCGGTGATGCGGCCGCAGGCTTGGGTGGCTCCTCGGCCTTGTTGCAGCCGGCCAGCAGCGCCAGGCCGAGCAACGGCGCCAGCAGTTTGGTGAGGTTGGCAGTTTTCATGACAGTTCCTTGTGCAGTGTCGTTGGCAGGCTTTCTACGAAGGAGAATTTCTCCAGGAACTGCTGCGCGCGCGCGGTTCGCGGTCGAGTGAAGAAGCTCTCGGGGTCGCCCTGTTCAAGGATCCTGCCGGCCTCCATGAACACGATGCGGTCGGCCACCGCGCGAGCGAAGGCCATTTCGTGGGTAACGATGAGCAAGGTCATGCCGTCGCGGGCCAGGCCCTGGATCACCTGCAGCACCTCCTTGACCATTTCCGGGTCGAGGGCCGCAGTCACCTCGTCGAACAGCATCACCTCGGGGTTCATGCACAGCGAACGAACAATGGCGATGCGCTGTTGCTGGCCCCCGGACAGCTGCCGGGGAAAGGCGTCACGCTTGTCCAGCAGGCCGACACGGGCCAGCAACGCCTCGGCCTGCGCCTGCGCTTCGGCCCGCTCGCGCTTCTGCACTTTCAAAGGGCCCAGCAGCAGGTTGTCGATCACACTCATGTGGCCGAACAGGTGGTAGCTCTGGAACACCATACCCACCCGCTGACGGACAGCACGCCAGTCGGTACGCGGGTCGAGCAGTTCCTGCCCGGCCAGGCGCAGCTGACCGCTATGGGCCTGCTCCAGGCCATTGAGGCAGCGCAGCAGCGTGCTTTTGCCACAGCCGCTGGGGCCGAGGATCACCACCACCTCGCCGGCCGCGACCTCCAGGTCGACGTCCCTGAGCACCTGCTGCTGGCCGAAAAACTTGTTGAAACCGTGAAATTCGATCAATGCGCTCATGAGTGGACCCAACGGCGTTCCAGCACGCGTGAAGCGGCGGACAGCGGATAACAGACAATGAAAAAGAACAGGAACAAGGCACCGTAGATCAGCACCGATTCGTAGGTGCGTTCAATGATCTGCTGGCCGGCCTTGATCACCTCGACCACACCGATCAGCACCGCCAGCGAGCTGGTCTTGATGATCCGGGTGTAGATGTTGATGGTGGGCGGGGTCATGCGCTTGAGCGCCTGCGGCAGCAGCACATAGCCATACAACTGCCAGCCCGCCAGGCCGATCGACAGCCCCGCCTCGCGCTGGCCACGCGGCAGCGAAGCCAGTGCACCACGCACCACCTCGCCGACCTCGCTGGCGCCCCAAAGGCCCAGCACCAGCACCGCGCACCAGAAGCTGGGGATGCTCAGGCCGAAGAAAATCGGCAGGCCGAAGAACACCAGATACAGCCACACCAGCACCGGTATGGCGCGGAACAGCTCCAGGTACACCTGCAGGGCGATGTTCAGCGCGCGGTTGCCCAAGGTTGCCAGCACGCCATAGAGCACGCCGCCCAGCGTTGCGAAGAAGATGCCCAGCGCCGAGATGGCCAAGGTCTGCGCGGCACCACCGGCAAGCTGCGGCAGCGCCTGCAACAGCAACTCAAATCCCGAACTGGCCATGTTGCAGCCTCCTTTCCACATAGCGCAGCAGCAACGACAGCGGCAGGAATAGCAGCACGCAGAGCAAGGTCAGCACGGTGAGCATTTCGTAGGTTTTGTAGTACAGCGCGATGTAGTTCTTGGTGGTGTAGAGAATTTCCGGCACCGCCACCGCCGAGACCACGGTGGTTTCCTTGAGCAGGAAGATGAAGTTGGCGAACAGCGCCGGCAGGCTGAGGATGCTGGCCTGAGGCAGCACGACATGGCGCAGCAGTTGGCCCTCGGACAGCCCGATGGAGCGCCCGGACTCCAGCTGCGCACGCGGCACGGCTTCTACGCCGGCGCGTAGCACTTCGGTGAGGTAGGCGCCGCCCATGAAGGTCATGGTGATGATGGCTGCGGTAAAACCGGAAATTTTCAGGCCCAGGCTGGGCAAGGCGAAATAGACGAAGAACAGTTGGATCAGCAGTGGCGTGTTACGCGCCAGTTCCACATAGGCTTTAACCAGGCGCCACAGGTAAGGGGTGCGCAGCACCAGCAGCGTGGCGTTGACCAGGGCGACCAGCAGCGAAGTGGCGATGGCGATCAGGCCAACCTGCAAGGTCACGGCTACGGCCTTGAGGAAGGCAGGCAGCGTGCTGAGGATGAATGCGGTGTCGAGGGTCATGGGTAAAGCAGGTCTGGTGGGTGCGCGGCGGCACGATAGATAGACTTTAATGATCTAAAAACAATTTAATAAATACCTTATTCGCATATGCATATCACTAAGCGCTCGGCGCTGCAGAGATATGTCGATGCCGAACGCAGAACCCGCTCCCACAGGTAACTATGCCCCTAAATAAAAACGCCGACACAAAAGTGTCGGCGTTGGGTCATGCCAGGTAATGCAAGCGCATCAGAACGCCGGCAGCACCGCACCTTGGTACTTCTTGGCGATGAATGCCTTCACTTCCGGGCTGGTCAGCGCCTTGGCCAGTTTCTGGATGGCTTCGCTGTCCTTGTTGTCCGGGCGGGCAACCAGGAAGTTCACGTACGGCGAGTCGGCACCTTCGATTACCAGTGCATCCTTGGCCGGGTTCAGGCCGGCTTCCAGGGCATAGTTGGTGTTGATCATGTCCAGGTCGACCTGGTCCAGCACGCGCGGCAGCATGGCCGATTCAAGCTCGCGGAACTTCAGCTTCTTCGGGTTCTCGGCGATGTCCTTGGGGGTGGCCAGGGCGTTCTTCGGGTCCTTCAGGGTGATCAGTCCAGCCTTCTGCAGCAGGATCAACGCACGGCCGCTGTTGCTACCCTCGTTCGGAATGGCCACAGTGGCACCCTCCTTCAGCTCGCTCAGGCTCTTGACCTTCTTCGAGTAGCCACCGAACGGCTCGACGTGCACGCCGATCACGGTTTCCAGGTGGGTGCCCTTGCCTTCGTTGAAGCTCTTCAGGTACGGCAGGGTCTGGAAGTAGTTGGCGTCGAGGCGCTTCTGGTCTACCTGCACGTTCGGCTGCACGTAGTCGGTGAAGACCTTGATCTCCAGGTCCACGCCTTCCTTGGCCAAGGTCGGCTTGATCAGCTCGAGGATCTCGGCGTGCGGTACCGGGGTAGCGGCAACCACCAGTTTCTCGGCAGCAGCGGCCAGGCCGGAGAACGACAGGGCGGCGGCCAGGGCAGTGGTCAGCAGGGTCTTCTTCATGGTGGTCCTTGTTCTGGATCTGGGCCATCGACGATGGCGAATCAGTTGCCCAACCGGTTCATCAGCAGGCGTGAAGCGGACAATACCTAGATTTTTTATTCCGTAACAATATCTTTTGCTTAGCTGCTTATTCCAAAAACAAACTGCCATCAGTCACTTTACTTATGAGCGATGTCTAGCGCGCGGGGTTGAGCAGGTCGAGGTCTTCCGGCTGGATCTCTGCGCCGTCATTCACCAGCAAGGCAAAGTGAATGACGTTCTCCAGTTCACGGGTGTTGCCAGGCCAGGCGTGAGCTTCCAGCACCTGCTGTGCTGCCTCGCTCACCAGTGGCACAGGGCGCTGCAGGCGCACGCTGTAAATGCCTACGAAGTACTCGGCCAGCGGCAGGATATCGCCTGGCCGCTCACGCAATGGCGGCAGCTCCAGCGCCCCCTCACGCAGGTATTGGTAGAGGCGTTCGTTGAAGCGCCGGGCACGCACCACCCGCGCCAGGTCAATGCTGGTGGCGGCGACCAGGCGCACATCCACCGGCTGCGGCTGTTGCGCGCCCACGCGGGTGACTTCGCGGTTTTCCAGGGCCGCCAGCAGCTTGCCCTGGATGGCCAGCGGCAAGTCGGCAATCTCGTCCAGGTACAGCGTGCCGCCGTTGGCCGAGCCAAACCAGCCGGCGCGGCTGCTGGCCGTGCCGCCCTGGCTGCCGGCGCTGTAGC
Organism: Pseudomonas sp. NPDC089407; assembly: GCF_044900445.1. Taxonomy (NCBI): domain Bacteria; kingdom Pseudomonadati; phylum Pseudomonadota; class Gammaproteobacteria; order Pseudomonadales; family Pseudomonadaceae; genus Pseudomonas; species Pseudomonas sp. NPDC089407. The sequence continues at coordinate 29,571 of NZ_JBJDNB010000034.1, read as the reverse complement.
CGAACAGTTCGGCATCTGCGTAGGTCGGGCTGATAGCCGCGCAGTTGACCGAGACGAACAGCCCGGCACGGTCGCTGGCGCGGTGAATCTGCCGCGCCAGCAGCTCCTTGCCGGTGCCGGTCTCGCCACGGATCAGCACCGGCAAGGGTTGCGGCGCCAGGCGTTCAAGTGCTTCGCGCAGTTGCTGCGAGCGCGGGTCGATGAACACCAGCGCCTTGGCGCGGATGCTCAGCGGGCTCTTGTCCAGTTCGGGAAAGGTCAGCAGTGGCTGGCCAAACGGGTTTTGAAAAGTCATGACAAACTCCCGCCCCAGGCCTGCAGTGGCCGGGCGTCAGGCAAACGGTAAACAGTAAGGGTGATCAGGCGCGGCGCAGTGCGCGCTGCTCGACCCGGCTTTGCAAGCGGTACAAGTAGGCAAAGCCTTGTTCCCAGCGCTCGTGGCCGGACTTGACGTTGATGTGCCCGGCGTTGCTCAGCAGCCCTGCTTCGGCGCCCCAGGCCTGGGCCAGGTACAGCGCCCGCGGCACGCTCACGGCCGGGTCGTTGTCCGAGCTGACCACCTGGCTAGGGAATGGCAGCGCTGCGCTCGGGATCGGCGCGAAGTTGCGCAGGGCTGGGGCGCAAGTAGGGCGCTCGACGTCAGCCGGTGCCACCAGCAGTGCACCTCGCACCCGCCGCAGCAACGCCGGGCTGGCCTGCGCGGCCCAATGGGCAACGGTGATGCAGCCCAGGCTGTGGGCGATCAGGATCACTGGCGAGCGCTCGGCGGCAATCGCCCGCTCCAGCGCCTGCACCCAGTCCTGGCGTTGCGGGGTCAGCCAGTCGTGCTGCTCGACCCGCGCGCTGTTGGGCAGGGTGCGCTGCCAGTGACTTTGCCAATGGTTGTCTGGCGATCCTTGCCAGCCCGGCACAATCAGGTAACGGATCGACTCGTTGCGCATGGGGACGCCTCCAGTAAGTTTGCGTGCTTGGAGACAAGTATAGGGCGGGGGTTATATTCGTAAAGGAATAAGAAGCTATTTATTAATAACCAAAACATCAAACCTTGCACGGTCCCCTGTAGGAGCGGCCTTGCGTCGCGATGGGCCGCAAAGCGGCCCCAAAACCTGCAAGCAAGGTATTCCTGACAGACCGCACTGGCTGATATAGGGGCCGCTATGCGGCCCATCGCGACACAAGGCCGCTCCTACAGGGGAACGTGAATAGGCAAAAAAAAGGGCCAACCCCTGCCAAGAGATGTGGCCCATAAGCACTTGCCTGAAGAGGGTTGCCAGGTATCAGCGCGCCGTAATCACCGCCAGTTTGCTGATCCCCGCACGTTCGATGGCGGCCATGGCCCGCGCCACTTCGCCGTAGTTCACGCCGTCATCGGCCTGCAGCTGCACGCGCACATCCGCATCCTTGTCCTTGGCGGCCTTGAGGCTGGTTTCCAGCAGGTCGGGCTGGATCTGGTCCTTGTTGATGAACAGCTTGCCCTCGCCATCGATGCTGACCACCAGCGGGTCCTTCTGCTCCACCGGGGCCACGGCCTCGGTCTTCGGCAGGTTGATGGGGATGGCGTTGGTCAGCAGCGGCGCGGTGACGATGAACACCACCAGCAGCACCAGCATGACGTCCACCAACGGCGTGACGTTGATTTCACTGAGGACTTCGTCGCTGTCCTGGGTCGAAAAGGCCATGTCAGGACGCCTCCTTCACCGGCTGGGTGAAACCAGCCTGGGCCTTGTGCACGGCCGGGTGTACCAGCACGCGGAAGGCACTCTTCTGCGCCAGGCTGTAGAAGTCATGGGCGAAGTCATCAAGGTCGGCAGCGGTCAGCTTGAGGCGGCGCAGGAAGTAGTTGTAGACCAACACCGCCGGCACCGCGACGGCGATACCTACGCCAGTTGCAACCAGCGCTGCACCAATCGGCCCGGCCACGGTTTCCAGGCTGGCAGAGCCGGCTGCGCTGATGCCCTTGAGCGCTTCCATGATGCCCCATACGGTGCCGAACAGGCCGATGAAGGGCGAGGTGCTGCCGATACTGGCGACCACCGCCAGGCCGGTTTCCAGCGAGCGGCGCTCACGCACGATCTGCTGGCGCAGGGCGCGCTCCAGGCGGTCCTGATGGTTGATGGCGTGGCTCAGGTCATTGGCTTGGGTGTCGCCAACGGCGATGGCGGCGTAACCGGACTGGGCGACCCGGGCAGCCGGGCCAGGCAGTTCGTGGCTGAGCTCGGCAGCCGAGTCCAGGCTGGAAGCCGCCCAGAACTGCTGGTGGAAGCGCTTGTCCTGGTTCTTCAGCCGCACGAACTGCGCGACCTTGACCAGGGCCAGGCCCCAAGTGACGACAGAGAAACCAACCAGCAGCCAGATGACTGCGCTTTCAACGGATTCGAGGGGGGATGCCAGCAGGCTCATGATGATGTTTTCCTGTGTTCTGCGAAAAAGTTAGCGAAGCTTGAAATCGATCGGCACGCTGACCCAGCCGGTCTGGGCCACGTCGCCCTGCTTGGCAGGCACGAAGCTCCAGCGCTTGACCGCGGCCAGCGCGGCGGCATCCAGAGCATCACGGCCACTGCTCTTCTGGACCTGGATCTGCCCGGGCTTGCCGCTGGGCAGTACCTCCACACGCAGCAGCACGGTGCCTTCCCAACCGCGGCGCTGGGCCATCTGCGGGTACTCCGGCGCCGGGTTCTTCAGGTACGCGGCGTTGGCCGAGGCCGGGGTAATCGGGGCCGGCGCAGGGGGTGCTGGCGCAGGCGGTGCCGGGGCGGCCACCGGCGCTGGTGGCGGCGCTTCGACCGGCTTGGGCTGCGGTTTCGGCGCTTGCTTGACCACCGGCTTAGGCACCGGCTTGGGCTTGGGTTTGGGCTTGGCGGCCAGCTCATCGACCACCGGCGGCGGTGGCGGCGGCTCGACCACGGGTGGCGCGGGGGCTGGCGGTGGTGGCTCGACCACGGGCGGTGCCGGCGCAGCAAACTCGATGGTCATGGGTGGCACCTGTGGCGGTACCACCGGCAATGCGGGGGTGGGTGCGTGGCTGACCCAGTACGCGGCAGCGCCATGCAGGGCCAGCACCAGCAGGCCCAGCACCAGCTTGTCGCGGCGCTTGAGCCCGCTGACCGGCGTGCGTTGCAGGCGCAGCTGGCCCAACGGCAGGCGAAGCGTGCGTCCAAGCTCGACCAGGTCACCCGGTGCCGGGCGCCATGGCTGGTCGTAGGCCCTGACGGCCGACTGGACATTACCCATTGATCAAACTCCTGGGGTCTCGATTCAGGTGTGTGGCGAATCATCGGGGCCAGAGGCTTATCTCTTAAAGTAATGTTTGAAATTATGGTCATAACTTAAATGAATATCGGTTTTTGGCGATTCTTTCAAAGCCTTGGGTTTCGCGGCCTGTAGCTGGGCCGGTTAAGGGCGATGCATTGCGAGCATGCAAAATATTCGTGCAAGGCATGAGATTGCCGCGAGGGCTGCGCCCTCGATCGCGACGCAAGGCCGCTCCTACATGGACCGCGCACTCCCAGGCATACGCGATCCCCTGTAGGAGCGGCCTCGTGTCGCGATGGGCTGCACAGCAGCCCCGGCAATCTTCCAGGCATAAAAAAGCCCAGGACCAACCCGGGCTTTTCTTCATCAAAGGCGAATCAGATATCCGCCACCTTCTGCCAAACCTTCGGCCGGAAGAACAACGTTTCCCCCCGCGCCAACCCGGTCAGGCTGTCATGGTCCTTGACCACCTCGGCCTCGATCAGCTCGCTCTGCCCTTCCACCTTCAAGGTCACCCGCGTAGTCGCACCCAACGGCCGGATATCCCGCACCTCGGCCGCATGGTGACCTTCGGTCTCATGCCGCGACAGCGACACCTCATGCGGACGGAACAGCACATGGTGCCCTTCGCTCAAGGCCAGGCGGTTGGAGTCGCCAAGGAAGTGGTAGACGAAATCGTTGGCCGGCTGCTCGTACACCTCGCCCGGCGAGCCGATCTGCTCGATCACACCCTTGTTCATCACCACGATGCGGTCGGCCACTTCCATGGCTTCTTCCTGGTCGTGGGTAACGAATACCGACGTCAGGTTGATGTCCTCATGCAACCGCGCCAGCCAGCGGCGCAGCTCCTTACGCACCTTGGCATCCAGGGCGCCGAACGGCTCGTCCAGCAGCAGTACCTTGGGTTCCACCGCCAATGCGCGGGCCAGGGCGATACGCTGGCGCTGGCCGCCAGACAGTTGCTCGGGGTAGCGGTCGGACAGCCAGTCCAGTTGCACCATGTTCAGTAGTTCATGCACCTTTTCGGCAATCTTGCTCTCGCTCGGGCGCTCGCCCTTGGGCTTCATGCGCAGGCCGAAGGCAACGTTGTCGAACACGCTCATGTGGCGGAACAGCGCGTAGTGCTGGAACACGAAACCGACGTTGCGGTCGCGCACGTCATGGCCGGACACATCCTCGCCATGGAACACGATATTGCCCTGGTCAGGCGTTTCCAGGCCGGCAATGATGCGCAGCAGGGTGGTCTTGCCACAGCCGGACGGGCCGAGCAGGGCCACCAGCTCGCCGCTGTTGATGTCCAGGTTGATGTTGTCCAGGGCCTGGAAGCTGTTGAAGCGCTTGCTGACGTTACGAACTTCGATCGACATGAATCATTCCTCCGCGGCGCTGTGGCGCAGGCGGTTAATACGGTTCTCGCTCCACTGCTTGAGCAGCAGGATGAAGAGCGCCAGGATCAGCAACAGGCTGGCCACGCTGAAGGCCGCGACGTGGTTGTACTCGTTGTAGAGGATCTCCACGTGCAGCGGCAAGGTGTTGGTCACGCCACGGATGTGGCCGGACACCACCGACACGGCGCCAAACTCGCCCATGGCCCGCGCGGTACACAGCACCACGCCGTAGATCAGGCCCCACTTGATGTTCGGCAGGGTCACATGCCAGAACATCTGCCAGCCGTTGGCGCCGAGCAGGCGTGCGGCCTCCTCCTCTTGCGTGCCCTGCTCCTGCATCAGCGGGATCAGCTCACGGGCCACGAACGGCACGGTGACGAAGATGGTTGCCAGGACAATGCCCGGCAGGGCGAAGACAATCTGGATGTCGTGGTCCTGCAGCCACGGCCCGAACAAGCCTTGCGCGCCAAACATCAGCACGTAGACCAGGCCGGCGATCACCGGCGACACCGAGAACGGCAAGTCGATCAGGGTGACCAGGATGCTCTTGCCACGGAAGGTGTACTTGCTCACGCACCATGCGGCGCTGACGCCGAACACCAGGTTCAGCGGCACCGAAATGACCACGGCGAACAAAGTCAGCTTCAGCGCCGACAGTGCATCGGGCTCGAAGATCGCCTCGAAGAAGGTGCCAAAACCGTTCTTCAGCGCCTGCGACACCACGATCACCAGCGGCAGCAGCAGGAACAGGGCGAACACCAGCCAGCCAAGGCCGATCAGAATGCGCCGCGAAGTCGCACTGCTACGGCGGGCAGCGTTGGCGGCGGCGCTTGCACTCAGGGATGAACTGGACATGCCGGCCTCCTTCAAGGGGTTTCGATGCGGCGCTGCAGCAGGTTGATCAGCAGCAGCAGGATGAAGGAAACCACCAGCATCAGCACGCCGATGGCGGTCGCGCCGGTGTAGTCGTACTGGTCGAGCTTGACCATGATCAGCAGCGGCAGGATCTCGGTCTTCATCGGCATGTTGCCGGCGATGAAGATGACTGAACCATACTCGCCGACGCCACGGGCGAAGGCCAGGGCAAAACCGGTCAGCCAGGCCGGCAGCAGGGCCGGCGCCAGGATGTGGCGGAACACCTGCAAAGGTTTTGCACCCAGGCAGGCGGCGGCCTCTTCTACTTCACGCGGGATATCGGCCAGCACCGGCTGCACCGTCCGTACCACGAACGGCAGGGTGACGAAGGTCAGCGCCAGGGTGATGCCCAGCGGGGTATAGGCGATCTTGAAGCCCAGGTCGGTGGCGAACTGGCCGACCCAGCCCTGGGGCGCGTACAGCGCAGTCAGGGCAATACCGGCAACGGCGGTGGGCAGGGCGAACGGCAGGTCGATCATCGCGTCGATGATCTTGCGCCCGGGGAAGGTGTAGCGCACCAGCACCCAGGCCAGCAGGGTACCGATCACACCGTTGATGATGGCGGCAAACAGGGCGGTGCCGAAACTCAGCTTGAGCGCGGCGAGCACCCGCGGCGCGCTGATGATGTTCCAGAACTGCTCGAAGGTCAGCTGCGAGGCATGGATGAACATGGCCGCCAGCGGTATCAGCACGATCAGGCTGAGGTACACCAAGGTGTAGCCCAGCGTCAGCCCGAAGCCGGGTATGACGGGGGAAATGCGACGTGACATAAATATCCCTGGTTGAACGCACTTGGCCCGACAGTCGAGCCGGGCCGGTGCAAGCTTTTGAATCCCGGGGCTGCTGCGCAGCCCATTCGCGGCGCAAGGCCGCTCCCACAGGGGATCGCAGTTCCTACTGGGATCGCGGTTCCTTGTGGGAGCGGCCTTGTGCCGCGAATGGGCCGCAAGGCGGCCCCGCTTTTCCGTGGCCCTTACTGTGCCTGATAGATCTGGTCGAACACACCGCCATCATTGAAGAATTTCGGTTGCGCAGTCTTCCAGCCACCAAAGTCTTTGTCGATAGTCACCAGCTCAAGTTTCGGGAACTGCTTGCCGAATTCGGCAGCCACTTTCTCGTCACGCGGGCGGTAGAAGTTCTCGGCGGCAATCTTCTGCCCGGCCGGGCTGTACAGGTGCTTGAGGTATTCGGTGGCAATCTCGGTATTGCCTTTCTTCTCGGCGTTCTTGTCCACCACCGCCACCGGCGGCTCGGCGAGGATCGACAGCGACGGCACGACGATGTCGAACTTGTCGGCACCACCGTCTTCCTTCAGCGCCAGGAAGGCTTCGTTTTCCCAGGCCAGCAACACGTCGCCCTGGCCGTTGTTGACGAAGGTGATGGTCGAGCCACGGGCGCCGGTATCCAGCACCGGTACGTGCTTGAACAGCTCCTGCACGTAGGCCTTGGCCTTGTCTTCGCTACCACCGGTCTTCAGGCCGTAGGCCCAGGCCGCAAGGAAGTTCCAGCGCGCACCGCCGGAGGTTTTCGGGTTAGGGGTAATGACCGAGACGTCCTTCTTGATCAGGTCGCCCCAGTCCTTGATGCCTTTCGGGTTGCCCTTGCGTACCAGGAATACGATGGTCGAGGTGTACGGGGTGCTGGCGTCCGGCAGGCGGGTCTGCCAGTTGTCCGGCAGGGTCTTGCCGAGCTTGGCGACTTCGTCGATATCGCCGGCCAGGGCCAGGGTCACCACGTCGGCGCGCAGGCCGTCGATTACCGCCCGGGCTTGCTTGCCCGAGCCGCCGTGGGATTGCTGGATCTTCACCTTGTCGCCCGGGTGGGCCTGCTGCCAGTGCTTGATGAACTCGGCGTTGTACTGCTGATACAGCTCACGGGTCGGGTCGTAGGACACGTTCAGCAGTTCGTAGTCCTTGGCGATGGCGGAACCGGCAAAAACAGCACTGGCCACGGCGGCAAGCGCATAACGGCGAATGGACATGGTGAAGCTCCCGATTGGCATTTTTCTAGTTTTGGATGTTGTGGCGCAGATCAGCCAGGCTTGTTACCCGGCTGTTGCAGGCGGAACTTCTCCTTGCGCTCGATCTGGACGACCTGAGCGTTGTGCACAGTGATCTCCACCGCACCGAAACGCAGGTCGCGCAGGGCGCTCTGGATTTCCCGCAGAATGGTGGCTTCGTCCTGACCGTCGATGCTACGCAGAGATGCACTCATGCTCGTTCTCCTTGGAGTGAGATGCCGGGCAGGGATTTGAAGGGGTTGTGTTGCCTGGCTTGAGGGCAATAGTAGTGAGGTGGGGTTATTCTTAAAAATACTGTTTAAGAATGTTTATATAACCAAAAATTAATGACGGTTCTGAAGGCGACAGGCGGCCCTGTGGGAGCGGGTTTACCCGCGAATGCGGTGGTAGCTCCACTATCGCATTCGCGGGTAAACCCGCTCCCACAGGGTTCAGTTCAAGCTTTCAGGCCTGTTTCTGAGGCTCGCGAATCTTGTACCAGGCCACATACAACGCTGGCAGGAACAGCAGCGTCAGCAGGGTGGCCACAATGATCCCGCCAATCATGGCGTAGGCCATCGGCCCCCAGAACACTTCGCGGGCAATCGGGATCATGCCCAGGCTGGCTGCTGCTGCCGTCAGCAGGATCGGCCGTCGGCGGTGGTTGGTAGCCTCTACCACCGCATCCCAAGGTGACAAACCCTGGGCTTCGAACTCATCGATCTGGGTCACCAGGATCACCGAGTTACGAATGATGATGCCAGCCAGCGCGAGGATGCCAAGGATCGCCACGAAGCCCATCGGCGTACCCGTCGGTACCAGCGCCAGCACCACGCCGATCAGCCCCAGCGGCGCCACGCTGACCACCAGGAACAGCTTCTGCACGCTGTGCAGCTGGATCATCAGGAAGGTCGCCATCAAGAACAGCATCAAAGGGATGACTGCCGCAATCGGGCCTTGGGCTTTGCTGCTTTCTTCCACCGCACCACCGGTCGCGACCTCGTAGCCCACCGGCAACTTGCTGGCGAACTGGTCGATGTCAGGCTTGAGCTGGGCAACCAGGTCGGTAGGCTGGATCTCGCCGTTGACCGAGGCCTTGATGGTGATGGTCGGTTTGCGGTCGCGGCGCCACACCAGCGGCTGCTCCAGTTCATAGCGCACGGTGGCGAACGAGAGCAGCGGGATGGAGGTGCCGTTAGGGGTAAGGATCTGCAGGTTCTGCAAAGTGTCGGGCGAGCCGCGCTCGCTGTCCTCGGCGCGGGCGACCACATCCACCAGGTAGATATTGTCGTTCACCTCGGTAATCGGCACGCCGCTGACGATACTGTTCATCACATTCGCCACGTCCTCGGAGGACAAGCCCAACTGCCGCGCCTTGTCCTGGGCGATCTCGATGCGCAGGACCTTGCCGGGTTCATTCCAGTCGTAGATCATTTCACCGATATTCGGGTTCTTGTCGAGCAAGGTGGCCAGTTCGATCGCATGCTTGCGCACCTGGTCGATATCCTTGCCGCTGACCCGGTATTGAATCGGTCGGCCTACCGGGGGGCCCATTTCCAGCGACTGCACGTTGGTGCCGATGCCGACGAAGTCTTCTTCAAGGCGCTTCTGCAGGCGTGCCATCAATTCACCACGCTCTTCCAGCCCCTTGCTCACGATCACGAACTGGGCGTAATAAGGGTTCTGTAGCTGCTGGTCGAGTGGCAGGTAGAAGCGGATTGCACCCTGCCCGATGTACGTGCTCCAGCTAACGATATCGGGGTCGTCCTTGAACGTCGCTTCAAAACGGTCCACCACCTTTCGCGTTTCTTCGATGGAAGCGTTCTGCGGCAGGTTCAGGTCCACCAGGATTTCTGGCCGGTCGGAGGAAGGGAAAAACTGGTTCTGCACGAAACGCATGCAGAACACCGAGAGCACGAACAGCACGATGGTACCGACGATGGTCAGCCAACGATGCCGCATGCACCACAGCAGCCCGCTTTCAAAGCCCCGGCCTACCCGGCCTGGCTCCTGTTCATGCGCCTTCATCTTCTTGCTGTCGAGGATATGCACGCCCAGCACCGGGGCGAAGAATACCGCCACCACCCAGGACACCAGCAGCGCGACCGCGATAACCGCGAACAGGGTGAAGGTGTATTCGCCTGCCGAACTGGCGTTCAGGCCGATCGGCACAAAGCCGGCCACAGTGACCAAGGTGCCGGTCAACATCGGAAACGCCGTGGAGGTATAGGCAAATGTGGCCGCTTGTTCTTTGCTTTCGCCCATCTCAAGGCGCGTGACCATGACCTCGACGGTGATCATGGCATCGTCCACCAGCAGGCCCAGCGCGATGATCAGTGCGCCGAGGGAAATCCGCTGCATGGTGATGCCGCTGTATTCCATGAACACGAAGACCATGGCCAGCACCAGCGGAATCGAGCAGGCCACCACCAGGCCGGCACGCACGCCCAGGCTGACAAAACTCACCGCCAGTACGATGATCACCGCCTCGAACAGCGCACTGGTGAAGCCGCCCACCGCCTTCTTCACCACCACTGCCTGGTCGGAGACGGTATGCACACCCACCCCGACCGGCAGCTCGTTGGTAACCTGGTCCATCTTTTCTTTGAGCGCTGCGCCAAACACCTGGATGTTGCCGCCGGCCTTCATGCCGATGGCCAGGCCGATAGCGGTCTGGCCGTTGTAGCGAAACATGGGTGCGGGCGGGTCGACATAACCCCGCTCGATATCGGCGATGTCGGCCAGGCGGAAGAACCGGTCGTTGATCCGCAGGTTGACGCCCTGCAAGTCTTTCTCCGACGCGAACTGCCCGGTTGTACGTACCGAAATGCGTTCTGGCCCGGCCTCTATCACGCCCGCCGGGGTAACGGCGTTCTGCGCTTGCAGCGCCTGCATCACCTGGCGCTGGTCGATGCCCAGGGCGGCGAGCTTGCGTGTGGAAAAGTTCAGATAGAGCACTTCATCCTGCGTGCCAATCATCTCGATCTTGCCGATGTTGGGCACGTCCCGTACCTCGGCACGGGCCTGTTCGACATAGTCACGCAGCTGGCGCATGGTCAGGCCATCGGCGGTAAACGCATAGATCGAGCCGTATACGTCACCAAATTCGTCGTTGAACCCCGGCCCTTGAATGCCTGACGGAAATTCACCGCGTATGTCCTGGATCTTCTTGCGCACCTGGTACCAGATATCCGGGATGTCCTTGGCCTTGGTGGTGTCGCGCAGATAGACGTATACCGTGGACTCCCCGGGGCGGGTGTAGCTCTTGGTGTAGTCGAGGGAGTCGAGTTCCTCGAGCTTCTTCTCGATGCGGTCGGTGACCTGGTACAGGGTCTCGTCCTGAGTCGCGCCGGGCCAGCGGGTCTGGATGACCATGGTCTTGATGGTGAACGACGGGTCTTCTTCTCGGCCAAGGTTGAAGTACGAGAAAATCCCCATCAGCAAGCCTACGAACATCAGGTACCAGACGAACGATTGATGCTTGAGTGCCCATTCGGACAGGTTGAAGCTTCCTTTCATTGCGCATCCTCGTCGAAGATGACCTTCTGGCCAGGCTTGAGGCTGTTGACGCCGGCGGTGACCACACGCTCGCCGGGCTGCACGCCCGCGGTCAGCACGATGCTGTCGGCAGAGCGCTCGATCAAGGTCACGTCACGGGTGGCCACGGTTTGCTGCTGGGTGTCGATCACCCAGACCTGGGTCTTGCCATCGCGCTCGAGCAAGGCGCTGCGCGGCAGCTCACTGCGTGGCGTTACCTGCGAGCTCAGGGTCACACTGATCGCGGTACCCAGGTGGAAGGCAGCCGGCGTGCTGGCCAAGGTCAGGCGGGCGCGCCGGGTACGCGTGGTGGCATCGGCTTGAGGCTCCAACTCGCGCAGGCTGGCGGTGGTGTTGATAGTGGGGTCGAGTTGCGACGCGACGGTGAAGGTCAGGCCTTTATCCAACTGCTCGGCCAGGCCGATGGGCAGGTCGATGACCGCCTCCTTCACATCCGGACGCGCCAGGGTCACGACCGCCTGGCCGGCGGTGACGGTTTGCCCGGCTTCGGCCTGCCAGGCGGTAATTACCGCCGCGTGGTCGCTGCGCAGCGTGCTGTAGTCGAGCTGGTCACGCGCCTGGCTGACTGACGAGCGCGCCTGCTCCAGGGCGGCGCTGGTGGTTTTCAGGTTGGTCTGGGCAATGTCCAGCTGGGCTTGGGCACCTACGCCGCGGTCGTACAGCTGTTGCTGACGGCGGGCGTCGGCCTGGGCATTGATCCACTGCGCCTGCACCCGTGCCAGGTCGCCCTCGGCGGCGCGCAGCTGGTTCTGCTGGTCGGTCGGGTCCAGCGTGGCCAGGGTGTCACCCGGCTTGACCTGAGCACCAACGTCCAGCCAGCGCCGGGCGATGCGCCCGGAAACCCGAAAACCCAGGGTGCTTTCGAAGCGCGCCTGGACAGTGCCAGCGAAGCGCCCCAACTGTGACTGTACCTGCGGTTCCACCTTGACGGAGAGCACCGGCCGCACCGGTGGCGGGGCTTCTTCATCACTACTGCAGCCGGCCAATAGCACGCCGGCCGACACCATCAGCAGCAGGCGTTTCATAGCTCACCCCCTTTGGCCTTGGCATCGATCTTCTGCACCTGCATGCCGGGGTGCAGTAGCTGGCCGCCGTTGACCACCACGGTCTCACCACTCTTCAGGCCGCTGGCAACCACGATCTTGCCGGTCAGGTAACGGCTGACCTCGACCTTGCGCAGTTCCACCTTGTCGCCTTCGCCTACTACCCATACAGCGGGTTCATGCAGCGCCTTGGTCAACGCCGACCATGGCAGCTCGACGCTGGGCCGGCCCTGGGCGTTGGTGGTGGCGGTGACAGGTGCGCCCAGCTGCATGCCCGCGGGCACGTCCTTGAGGCCTACCTTGACCTGCACCGTGCCGCTTTGCGCCGACACGGTGGGGGTGATTTCACGCACGAAGCCACGGGCCTGGACCTTGGGATCGTCCAGCAGGCTGACGATGACGCCAGCATCGCTGGGCGGTGCAACCAACAGCGATTCGTAGACATTGAACACGGCATCACGGTCGCCATCGGTGGCCAGGCTGAAGATGGGCATGGTCGCCTGCACCACCTGGCCGACTTCGGCCTGGCGCTCGGTAATGACCCCCGCCGCCTCGGAAACCAATGCCGTGTAGCTGAGCTGTTCGTTGGCATTGGCCAGCTGCGCCTGGGCGGCCTTGAGTGCGCTCTGGTTGCTGCGCAATGCGGCTTCGGCGGCGTCGTATTCGCTCTGACTGGTGTAGCCCTTAGGCAGCAGTTTCTGCTGACGCACGAAGGCGGCACTGGTCTGGGTAACCCGCGCCTGCGCAGCGAAGACTTCGGCCTTGGCCGAGTCGACGTTGTTTTGCAGGTCTTTCGGGTCCAGGCGCGCCAGCACCTGGTTGGCCTTGACGTGGTCGCCGACATCGACAGTGCGCGAAATGATCTTGCCGCCGACGCGGAACGACAGGTCGGTCTGCACCCGCGCCTGCACGTCGCCGGTCAGGGTAACCCTGGCTGCGAAATCGGTGGATGCCACCTGCTGCACGCCTACGCGGGGCAGGGTTTCGGTGGTTTCTTCCTTGCTACAGCCTGACAAAAGAGGCAACAGCCCCAGGCAAACGACCAACAGCGGACGCATCAACGACATGCAGGCTCCTTGCTTGCGCGCAAATGATTCGTGGCATGCGACTGTTAGCGTAGATCAGGGTTCGATAAACATCACTGACGGGGGTCAGTTCGGCATTTTCGGCGCCTGTGCGGACCCTTTCGCGGGTGAACCCATCTGGTCGGTTAACGCGTTCAACTGTAGGAGCGGCCTTGTGTCGCGAAAGGGCTGCGAAGCAGCCCTGGCAATTTGTGCATCTGCGCTGAAACCCTGGGGCCGCTTCGCGGCCCTTTCGCGACACAAGGCCGCTCCTACAAAAAACGTGATCGCGTCATGGCTGCCAAGTGTTCGGCAGCACATTTGCAGCGCCTGCAGATGTTCGTCGAAGTATTTTTGGCGTCTGTGAGATCGAGCGCCGCCCGCGCGGCGCTCGATCTCACAGGCGCTAAAGATGTTGTGGCAAGCACATATCAGCCCACACACAATCGCAAGACAAGCCCATTGGGCCTTGATGACCAGGCACCCCACAGGACCAAAGGCCCCGCAAGGTGCCAATAAGATCAGGCCGACGCAGCCACCTGCGCCGGGCGCTTGACCTGTGGCTGCGAAGCATTCGCCGCAGCCCCCTCTTCGATCGCCTGCTGAATCGCCTTGCGGCGAAGCTCTTCGGCACGGCGGCTGAAGAACCAGACGAAGAAGGTCACCAGCGACACCGACAGCAGGATCAAACTGGCCACGGCGTTGATCTCTGGTTTCACACCCAACCGCACCGCCGAGAACACTTCCATCGGCAAGGTGGTCGAGCCTGGGCCGGACACGAAGCTGGCCAGTACCAGGTCATCCAGCGACAGGGCGAACGACATCATGCCGCCCGCCGCCAGCGATGGCGCGATCATCGGGATGGTGATCAGGAAGAACACCTTCCACGGCTTGGCACCCAGGTCCATCGCCGCTTCCTCGATCGACAGGTCCAGTTCACGCAGGCGGGCCGACACCACCACCGCCACATACGCAGCGCAGAAGGTGGTGTGGGCGATCCAGATGGTGACGATGCCGCGCTCCTGCGGCCAGCCGATCATCTGCGCCATGGCCACGAACAGCAGCAACAGCGACAGACCGGTGATCACCTCGGGCATTACCAGCGGCGCGGTGACCAGGCCACCGAACAGCGTGCGGCCCTTGAAGCGGGTGACCCGGGTCAGCACGAAGGCCGCCAGGGTACCCAGCGCCACCGCTGCCACCGCCGTGTAACAGGCGATTTCCAGCGAGCGCATCACCGAACCCATCAGCTGGGTGTTGTCGAGCAGGCCGACGTACCATTTGATCGACCAGCCGCCCCACACCGTCACCAGCTTCGAGGCGTTGAACGAGTAGATCACCAGGATCAGCATCGGCAGGTAGATGAACAGCAAGCCGAGCACCAGCATCAGCTTGGAGAAACTGAAGCGTTTCATGCGCGGCCCTCCATCTCTTTGGCCTGGCTGCGGTTGAACAGCAGGATCGGCACGATCAGGATCGCCAGCATCACTACCGCCAAGGCAGATGCCACCGGCCAGTCACGGTTGTTGAAGAACTCTTGCCACAGCACTTTACCGATCATCAGGGTTTCCGGGCCGCCGAGCAGTTCCGGAATCACGAACTCGCCCACCACCGGGATGAACACCAGCATGCAACCGGCGATGATGCCGTTCTTCGACAGCGGCACGGTAATTTTCCAGAAGCTGTTGAAGGTGCTCGAACCCAGGTCAGAAGCAGCCTCCAGCAACGCCGGGTCGTGCTTTACCAGGTTGGCGAACAGCGGCAGGATCATGAACGGCAGGTACGAATAGACCACGCCGATGTACACCGCCAGGTTAGTGTTGAGGATCTGCAGCGGCTGGTCGATCAGCCCGGTCCACATCAGGAAACCATTAAGCAGGCCGTTATTGCTGAGGATGCCCATCCAGGCATAGACGCGGATCAGGATCGCGGTCCAGGTCGGCATCATGATCAACAGCAACAGGACCGTCTGGGTTTCCTTCTTGGCGTTGGCGATGGCGTAGGCCATCGGGAAGCCGATCAGCAGGCACAGCAGGGTGCTGAAGAAGGCCATCTTCAACGAACCCAGGTAGGCCGAGAGGTACAACTCATCCTCGGTCAGCAGGCCATAGTTGGCCAGGTTGAGTACCAGCTGGATCTTGTCTTCGACGTAGCTGTAGATCTCGGTATACGGCGGGATCGCCACGTCGGCTTCGGCAAAGCTGATCTTCAGCACGATGAAGAACGGCAGCATGAAGAACAGGAACAGCCAGATGAACGGCACGCCGATCACCACGTGCCGCCCCTGCGGGGTCAGGCGCTGGAAGGCTCGCTTGAGCTTGCGCAGTTTCATGACCGCAGTACCACGCCGCTGTCGTCTTCCCACCACACGTACACTTCATCGCCCCAGGTCGGACGGGTGCCCTGGCGTTCGGCGTTGGCCACGAACGACTGTACGATCTTGCCGCTCGGCAGCTCGACGTAGAACACCGAGTGGCCGCCCAGGTAGGCGATGTCGTGGACCTTGCCGCGCGACCAGTTGTGCTCGAAGTCCGGCTGCTGGGTGGTCACCAGCATCTTCTCGGGGCGCAGCGCGTAGGTGATGTGCTTGTCCTCGACCGAGGTAGAAACCCCGTGGCCGACGTAGATCTTGCGCTCCAGTTCAGGCGAGGCGATCAGTGCATGGCCCTCGGCGTCATCGATGACCTCGGCGTCGAACAAATTGACGTTACCGATGAACTCGCACACCAGCCGGCTGGTAGGCGTCTCGTAGATATCCACCGGCGAGCCGATCTGGGCGATCCAGCCCAGGTGCATGATGGCGATGCGCTGGGCCATGGTCATGGCCTCTTCCTGGTCGTGGGTCACCATCACGCAGGTCACACCCACGCGCTCGATGATCTCGACCAGCTCCAGCTGCATCTGCGAACGCAGTTTCTTGTCCAGCGCGCCCATCGGCTCGTCGAGCAGCAGCAGCTTGGGGCGCTTGGCCAACGAGCGGGCCAGGGCCACACGCTGACGCTGGCCACCGGACAGCTGGTGCGGCTTGCGCTTGGCGTACTGGGTCATGTGCACCAGCTTGAGCATTTCGGCCACGCGGGCGTCGATCTCGGCCTTGGGCATCTTGTCCTGCTGCAGGCCGAAGGCGATGTTCTGCGCCACGGTCATGTGCGGGAACAGCGCGTAGGACTGGAACATCATGTTGATCGGCCGCTCGTAGGGCGGCATGTCGGTGATGTCGACGCCATCGAGGAAGATCCGCCCTTCGGTCGGGCGCTCGAAGCCGGCCAGCATGCGCAGCAAGGTGGACTTGCCGGAGCCGGAACCACCCAGCAGGGCGAAAATTTCGCCCTTGCGGATTTCCAGGGACACATCGTCCACGGCTATGGTTTCGTCGAATTTTTTCGTGACCCGGTCGATCTTGACCAGCACCTGCTTGGGTTGCTGGCCACCCTCGAGGGCTTTTTTATAGGCGCCGGAGGCAACTGCCATGAGTGAAACTCCCAACAAGATTTTTGTGCCCGCGCGGCCTGGTCTGCAGGTGCCGCAGCGGGTCTGGATTTTTTACTTGCCCGACTTGACCTTGGTCCAGCTGCGGGTCATCAGCCGTTGCACCTTGGGTGGCAACTCTGAGTTCACGAACATCTTGTCCAGCACTTCCTGCGGTGGGTAAACCGCGGCGTCAGTCCTCACGGCCTGGTCCATCAGGTCGCCAGCCTTGGGGTTCGGGTTGGCGTAACCGACGTAATCACTGACCTGGGCGATAACCTCAGGTTTCAGCAAATAGTTGATGAAGGCATGCGCCTCTTTGACGTTCTTGGCGTCCTTGGGAATCGCCAGCACGTCGAACCAGAGGTTGCCGCCTTCCTTGGGAATGGCGTAGGCCAGGTTCACGCCCTTCTTCGCTTCTTCAGCGCGGGCCTTGGCCTGGAACACATCACCCGAGAAACCTGCCGCGACGCAGATGTCGCCGTTGGCCAGGTCGGTGATGTACTTGGACGAATGGAAGTAGGTCACGTAAGGGCGCACGGCCAGCAGCTTCTGCTCGGCCTTGGCGTAATCCTTGGGGTCGGTGCTGTTGGGGTTCAGGCCCATGTAGTTGAGCACCGCCGGGAGCATTTCGTCCGCCGAGTCGAGGAAAGCCACACCACACGTGGAGAGCTTCTTCATGTTCTCGGGTTCGAACAGCACGGCCCAGGAGTCGATGGTGTCCACGCCCAGCGCGGCTTTCACCTTGTCGACGTTGTAACCGATGCCGTTGGTGCCCCACAGGTAAGGCACCGCGTACTGGTTACCGGGGTCGTTTTTTTCCAGGCGCTTCATCAACGCCGGGTCGAGGTTGGAATAGTTGGGCAGCAGCTTCTTGTCGAGCTTCTGGAACGCGCCCGCCTTGATCTGCTTGCCGAGGAAATGGTTGGACGGCACCACCACGTCATAGCCGGTGTTGCCGGCCAGCAGCTTGCCTTCCAGGGTTTCGTTGGAGTCGAACACGTCCTGCACGGGCTTGATGCCGGTGGCTTTCTCGAAGTCCGCGAGCGTGGTCGGGCCGATGTAATCGGACCAGTTATAGAAGTGCACCGTTGGCGCCGCTTGGACGCTGCATGCCAGCGTCAGGCCCGCGCCAGCCAGCAAGGCCTTGCGGAATACAGAAATAGACAAGTGGGTGGTCCTCACAATCAGTGCCTGGGTCGCGACAATGCTGCCGCACACGCAAAACCGGCGCGCAACTTACCTTCGCAGCTTCGATGCCGCAATCATCAATTGCCTTTCACTGGCTCTGGGCCGGAAATCCCGGCCCAGAGGTGCCGCATCGGGGTTATTTGCCCGACTTGATCTTGGTCCAGCTGCGGGTGATCACACGCTGTACCGAAGCATCAGGCGCAGCGATCGCGTACAGCTGCTTTTTCACGTCGGCAGGCGGGTAGATGCTTGGGTCGCTGGTGATGTCTTTGTCGACCAACGGGGTCGCGGCCTCGTTACCGTTCGGGAAGCGTACGGCGTTGGTGATTTCAGCCATGATTTCCGGTTGCATGAGGAAGTTCATGAACTGGTAGGCAGCGTCTTTATGCTCGGCATCCTTAGGGATGGCGACCATGTCGTAGAAGGTACCGGCACCCTCTTTCGGAATGACATAGTCCACTTTGACCTTGTCGCCGGCTTCGTGGGCACGGGCCTTGGACTGCTCCAGGTCACCCGAGTAACCGACGGCCACGCAGATGTTGCCGTTGGCCATGTCGCCGATGTACTTGGACGAGTGGAAGTAGGTGATCGAAGGGCGAATCTTGAGGAACAGGTCCTCGGCGGCCTTCAGGTCTTCTTTCTTGGTGCTGTTGCTTGGCAGGCCCAGGTAGTGCAGCGCAGCCGGCAGCATTTCGGTCGGGGCATCCAGGAAGCTCACGCCGCAGCTCTTGAGCTTGGCGATGTTCTCAGGCTTGAACACGGCGTCCCACGAGTCAATGTGGTCCACGCCCAGTGCGGCCTTGACCTTCTCCGGATTGTAGCCGATGCCGATCGAGCCCCACATGTACGGGAAGGCGTGCTTGTTGTCCTTGTCGCTGGCATCGCCAACGGCTTTGAGCAGGTCCGGGTCGAGGTTTTTCCAGTTCGGCAGCTTGGAGCGGTCCAGTTCTTCGTACACGCCAGCCTTGATCTGCTTGGCCAGGAAGTTGTTGGACGGCACGACGATGTCGTAACCCGATTTGCCGGCCAGCAGCTTGGCTTCGAGGGTTTCGTTGCTGTCGAAGACGTCGTACTTGACCTTGATACCGGTCTGCTTCTCGAACTTGGCGATGGTGTCCGGAGCGATGTAGTCCGACCAGTTATAGACGTTCAACACTTTGTCTTCAGCCTGAACAGCGGTAGCCATGGCGCCCATCAGGGCGGCGGCCAGCAACGTCTTGCCCATTTTATTCATGCGTAATGCTCCAGAATTTTTTATTTAGCCATCTGTTCAGCAGCCAGGACCTACGGTGCAGAGCGCGCGGCGACTGAAACAGCCGCTAGTCTGGCAAGTTCCAAGGCCCTGTATCAAGGAAAGCAGGGCCTTGTAACCACTTAATGTCACACCGCTAGCCTAGCAAACGCCTAGCGAATCGCTTCCAGGGTCAGATCGAGGCACTTGCGTGCCTTTTCCACCAGTTCGTCGATCTCTGCACGGCTGATCACCAGCGGCGGCGCAATGATCATGGTGTCACCCACCGCGCGCATGATCAGGCCGTTTTCAAAGCAGAAGTTACGGCAGATCATGCCCACGCCTTTGCCTTCGTAACGGCTGCGGGAGGCCTTGTCCCTGACCAGCTCGATCGCGCCGAGCAGGCCCAGGCCGCGTACCTCGCCCACCAGCGGGTGGTCCTGCAGCTCACGCAAACGCTTTTGCAAATACGGTGCCGCTTCGGTGCGCGCCTTCTCGACAATTTTCTCGTCGCGCAGGATGCGCAGGTTTTCCAGGCCCACGGCGGCCGCCACCGGGTGCCCGGAGTAGGTGAAGCCGTGGTTGAAGTCGCCGCCTTCGCTGATCACCTTGGCCACGGTGTCACGCACGATCACACCGCCCATGGGGATGTAACCGGAGGTCAGGCCCTTGGCGATGGTCATCAGGTCAGGCTTGAGGCCGTAGTAGTCGGCACCGAACCACTCGCCGGTACGGCCGAAACCGCAGATCACCTCGTCGGCGACGAACAGGATGTCGTACTTGGCGAGGATCTCCTTCACCTTCGGCCAGTAGGTCTCCGGCGGGATGATCACGCCGCCGGCGCCCTGGATCGGCTCGGCGATGAAGGCGGCGACGTTGTCTTCGCCGACTTCGAGGATTTTCTTTTCCAACTGCTCGGCCGCCCAGACACCGAATTCATCCGGGGTCATGTCGCCGCCTTCGCCAAACCAGTACGGCTGCGGGATATGCACGATGCCAGGGATCGGCAGGCCGCCCTGCTCGTGCATGCCACTCATGCCGCCCAGGCTGGCGCCGGCGACGGTGGAGCCGTGGTAGCCGTTGATACGGCCGATGATGGTCTGCTTCTGTGGTTTGCCCTTCAGTGCCCAGTAGTGGCGGACCATGCGCAGCACGGTGTCGTTGCCTTCAGAGCCGGAGCCGGTGAAGAACACATGGGTCATGCCTTCCGGCGCCACGTCGGTGATCGCCTTGGCCAGTTCCAGTGCAGGTGGGTGGGCGGTCTGGAAGAACAGGTTGTAGTACGGCAGCTCGCGCATCTGCTTCTCGGCCGCCTGCACCAGTTCCTCGCGGCCATAGCCGACCGCCACGCACCACAGGCCAGCCATGCCATCGAGAATCTTGTGCCCCTCGCTATCCCACAAATGCACACCCTGGGCCTTGGTGATGATGCGCGGCCCCTTCTCCTTCAGTTGCTTGTAGTCACTGAAAGGTGCGAGGTGATGCTCCCCGCTCAGGGTTTGCCATTCACGGGTTTGCGGGTTGTTGACGCTCATGTGCTTCTCCGTTTTTCGACCGCCGCGCTCCTGCGGCACCAGGGTTTATCAGACAGCGAACAGCAGGAACTCACGCTCCCAGGAACTGATGACGCGTTTGAAGTTTTCGTGCTCGGCGCGCTTGGTGGCGACATATCCGGTAATGAATTTTTTACCCAGGTACTGCACCAGCGCACGGCTGTTTTCCATGCGTTCCAGGGCGTCCTCGATGGTCAGAGGCAGGCGCAGGTTGCGCCGTTCGTAGCCACGGCCCTGCACCGGCGCGCTGGCCTCGATGCCTTCTACCATGCCGATGTAGCCACACAGCAGGCTGGCGGCAATGGCCAGGTACGGGTTGGCGTCGGCACCCGGCAGGCGGTTCTCCACCCGGCGGCTTTGCGGGCCGGCATCGGGTACGCGCAGGCCGACGGTGCGGTTTTCTTCGCCCCACTCCACGTTCACCGGCGCCGAGGTATCCGGCAGGAAGCGGCGGAACGAGTTGACGTTGGGGGCAAACAGCGGCAGCGCCTCGGGGATGAACTTCTGCAGGCCACCGATGTGGTGCAGGAACAGCTCGCTCATGCTGCCGTCGGCATTGCTGAAGATGTTCTTGCCGGTGGCCACGTCGACCACGCTCTGGTGCAGGTGCATGGCACTGCCCGGCTCGCCGGTCATCGGCTTGGCCATGAAGGTGGCGGCCACGTTGTGCTTGAGCGCTGCTTCACGCATGGTGCGTTTGAACACCAGGATCTGGTCGGCCAGGTGCAGGGCATCACCGTGACGGAAGTTGATTTCCATCTGCGCCGTGCCGTCTTCGTGGATCAGCGTGTCGAGGTCCAGCTGCTGCAGTTCGCACCAGTCATAGACATCTTCGAACAGCGGGTCGAATTCGTTGGCCGCTTCGATCGAGAACGACTGGCGGCCGGTTTCCGGGCGGCCGGAGCGGCCTACTGGCGGCTGCAGCGGGAAGTCCGGGTCTTCGCTGCGCTTGGTCAGGTAGAACTCCATCTCGGGCGCGACGATCGGCTGCCAGCCCTTGTCGGCGTATAGCTGCAGCACTTTCTTCAGCACGTTGCGCGGCGACAGTTCGACCGGGTTGCCCTTCTTGTCATAGGTGTCGTGAATCACCTGGGCGGTCGGCTCGATGGCCCACGGCACCAGGAACACGGCGTTCTCGTCGGGGCGGCAGATCATGTCGATGTCTGCCGGGTCGAGCAGTTCGTAATAGATGTCGTCGTCGACGTAGTCGCCGGTCACGGTCTGCAGCAGCACGCTCTCGGGCAGGCGCATGCCTTTTTCGGCAATGAATTTGTTGGTGGGCGAAATCTTGCCGCGCGTGATGCCGGTCAGGTCGCTGATCATGCATTCGACTTCGGTGATCTTGTGCTCTTTCAACCAATCGGTGAGCTGGTCGAGGTTGTTACTCATAAATACCTCAGGAGGTAAGGTGGTCCGCGACTTGATTCTGGATGGAGTAGATTGCTAAAGCAAAAACCCACGCGCAGGCGGACACTGGATACACTGAAAACAAGCGTGTCCGTATGAGTTGGTAGGGCAGGAAGACGAAATCAAGGGCGGCATGCCGCTACGAGGACGGGTCCGGGAACGCCAAACGTCAATTATTGCGGCCAGGGCGGCCATGCCATTGACGAAGCTTGCAAAAACGACGGAGGTACCCGATAGCGCTGCGCAGGCAGTGCTTTCAGGTCGCGGCAAGCGGACCATGTGACCCTCGTATTATTGTGTTCTGGGTTGAGACCGAGCTTAGCCTTGTTCATTTTTTTACACAACACCCGCGTAAAAAATAAAACACGGCAAGCTTGAGATAGCCCTTTACGCGGTAAATAGCGGATAATGGCACGCCCCGATATGCAGCAAATCTGCCGTAGATGTGCCATTTCAGGGCATCATGGGGTTGGCTTGACATCAGTATGGCTTTTCGATTGACTGGTCCTGCAAGCCCCCCTTGATTGATATTTTTAACAACAAAGGTGTTGCATCATGTCGGTACCCCCGCGTGCCGTTCAGCTTAACGAAGCGAACGCGTTCCTTAAGGAACATCCTGAGGTTCTCTACGTTGACCTTCTGATTGCAGATATGAATGGTGTGGTGCGTGGCAAGCGCATTGAGCGCACCAGCCTCCACAAGGTTTACGAGAAAGGCATCAACCTGCCGGCCTCCCTCTTCGCCCTGGACATCAACGGTTCTACCGTCGAAAGCACCGGGCTGGGTCTGGACATCGGCGATGCTGACCGCATCTGCTATCCAATCCCCGACACGCTCTGTAACGAGCCGTGGCAAAAACGCCCTACCGCCCAGCTGCTGATGACCATGCACGAGCTGGAAGGCGAGCCGTTCTTCGCCGACCCGCGTGAAGTGCTGCGCCAGGTGGTGAGCAAGTTCACCGATATGGGCCTGACCATCTGCGCCGCGTTCGAGCTTGAGTTCTACCTGATTGACCAGGAGAACGTGAATGGCCGTCCGCAGCCACCACGCTCGCCTATTTCGGGCAAGCGCCCGCAGTCGACCCAGGTATACCTGATCGACGACCTCGACGAATATGCCGACTGCCTGCAGGACATCCTCGAAGGCGCGAAGGAACAAGGCATCCCGGCCGATGCCATCGTCAAGGAAAGCGCCCCGGCGCAGTTCGAAGTCAACCTGCACCACGTGCCCGACCCGCTCAAGGCCTGCGACTACGCGGTACTGCTCAAGCGGTTGATCAAGAACATCGCCTACGACCATGAAATGGACACCACCTTCATGGCCAAGCCCTACCCGGGCCAGGCAGGCAACGGCCTGCATGTACACATTTCCGTGCTGGACAAAGATGGCAACAACATCTTCACCAGCGAGGATCCCGAGCAGAACGCCGCGCTACGTCACGCTGTCGGCGGTGTGCTCGAGACCCTGCCCGCGTCCATGGCGTTCCTCTGCCCGAACGTCAACTCGTACCGCCGCTTTGGCGCGCAGTTCTACGTACCGAATGCGCCAAGCTGGGGCCTGGACAACCGTACCGTGGCCCTGCGCGTGCCGACCGGCTCGGCCGATGCCGTGCGCATCGAACACCGCGTAGCCGGTGCCGACGCCAACCCGTACCTGATGATGGCTGCCGTGCTGGCTGGCGTGCACCATGGCCTGACCAACAAGATCGAACCAGGTGCGCCGATCGAAGGCAACTCGTACGAGCAGCTGGAGCAGAGCCTGCCGAACAACCTGCGCGATGCCCTGCGCGAGCTGGACGACAGCGAAATCCTGAACAAGTACATCGATCCGAAGTACATCGACATCTTTGTCGCGTGCAAGGAGAGCGAGCTGGAGGAGTTCGAGCATTCGATCTCCGACCTCGAGTACAACTGGTACCTGCATACCGTGTAAACAAAAACGCCGCCCCTAAGGGCGGCGTTTTTCATTGGTTTCCAGGCAACTCGGTCTCCTGTAGGAGCGGCCTTGTGTCGCGATGGGGTGCGAAGCGCCCCCAGGATTTGTGCATCAAGCTGATGGTGCCGGGGCCGCTTTGCGGCCCGATCGCGACACTAGGCCGCTCCTACAGAGACCGCGCAACAAGCTGGTCCCTTACAGAGACTTCTCGAAAATCTTCGAATTACGCTGGTAGTTGTACAGCGAAGCCCGCGCCGCCGGCAGCCGCTCAACACCACTCGGCGCAAAACCACGCTCACGGAACCAGTGTGCGGTTCGCGTAGTAAGCACGAACAAGGTATTCAGCCCCATCTGCCGCGCCCGGCTCTCGATGCGCTCCAGCAGCTCGTCCCCACGCCCCCCATGGCGGTACTCCGGGTTCACCGCCAGGCACGCGAGCTCGCCGGCCTCGGAATCGGCAATCGGGTACAGCGCCGCACAGGCGATGATCATGCCTTCACGCTCGACCACGCTGAACTGCTCGATTTCCCGCTCCAGCACCTCGCGCGAACGACGCACCAGGATGCCCTGCTCTTCCAGCGGGCTGATCAGCTCCAGCAAGCCACCGACGTCCTCGATGGTCGCCTCGCGCACCACCTCGAACTGCTCTTGCGACACCAGCGTACCGCCACCACCCCGGGTGAACAGCTCGGTCAGCAGCGCGCCGTCTTCGGCATAACTGACGATATGGCTGCGCGCCACACCGCCTTTGCAGGCCTCGGCGGCCGCATCCAGCAGTTCGCCCTGGTAATCGCTGCCCAGGCGCTGCAGGTGCGGCGCCACTTGCTGTGGGCGCAGTTCGCGCACCAGTTTGCCGTCGGCGTCCAGCAGGCCCGGCTCGGCGCCGAACAGCAGCAGCTTGTCGGCCCCCAATTCGATGGCGGCGCGGGTAGCGACGTCTTCGCAGGCCAGGTTGAAGATTTCCCCGGTGGGCGAATAGCCCAACGGCGACAGCAACACGATCGAGCGCTCATCGAGCAGGCGGCTGATGCCCTTGCGGTCGACCCGGCGCACTTCGCCGGTGTGGTGGTAGTCCACCCCTTCCAGCACGCCGATCGGCCGTGCGGTGACCAGGTTGCCAGACGCCACGCGCAGGCGCGAGCCCTGCATCGGCGAAGCGGCGATGTCCATCGACAGGCGCGCCTCGATGGCCAGGCGCAGTGCGCCAACCGCGTCGATCACGCAGTCCAGGGTGGCCGCATCGGTGATGCGCAGGCCATGGTGGTAGTGCGGGGTCAGGCCGCGATCGGCCAGGCGGCTTTCGATTTGCGGGCGCGAGCCATGCACCAGCACCAGGCGCACGCCCAGGCTGTGCAACAGCACCAGGTCGTGGACGATATTGCCGAAATTAGGGTGTTCTACGCCATCGCCAGGGAGCATGACCACGAAGGTGCAGTCGCGATGGGCATTGATGTACGGGGAGGCATGACGCAGCCAGTTGACGTAGTCGGGCATGACAGGGCCTGTGGATAAGTGGACGGAGAACGGCGATTCACGGGGCGTTCAGGATCATCGTCGGAACAGGCTTGCGGTCACGCGCGGTCTCCTCTAGGCAGGAACGAATCAACTGGGTTGACGTTTAGTGCAGGCAATAGTGCCGGATCAGGTCACGTAATAGACGCACGGTAGGCTCGATTCGTGACATTTCAAGGTATTCGCCGGGCTGGTGGGCGCAGGCGATGTCGCCAGGGCCCAGCACGATGGTCTGGCAGCCCAGCTGCTGAAGATAAGGCGCTTCGGTGCCGAACGCCACCGCTTCGGCGCGATGGCCGGTCAGGCGTTCTGCCACCAGCACCAGCTCGGCGTCGGCGGCCTGCTCGAACGGCGGTACCTCGGGGAACAGCGGCGCGTAGTCGATGCGCACTTCATGGCGCTCGGCCACCGGCACCAGCTTTTCGCGAATGGCCGCGCGCAGTTGCTCCACATCCATGCCTGGCAGCGGCCGCAGGTCGAACTCCAGGGCGCACTGGCCACAGATACGGTTGGGGTTGTCGCCACCGTGAATGCAGCCAAAGTTCATGGTTGGCGTCGGCACGGTGAATTGCGGGTTGCTGTAGGTTTGCTGCCATTGCTGGCGCAGGCCCATCAGCTCGCCCATCACCGCGTGCATGGCCTCCATGGCGCTGCGGCCCAGGTTTGGGTCCGACGAATGGCCGCTGCGCCCGAGGATGTCGATGCGGTCCATGAGGATGCCCTTGTGCATGCGGATCGGCCGCAGCCCGGTCGGCTCGCCGATCACCGCCGCACGCCCCAGCGGCTGGCCGGCCTCGGCCAGGGCGCGGGCGCCGGACATGGAGCTTTCTTCGTCACAGGTGGCGAGGATCAGCAGCGGCTGCTTGAAGTCATGCTCCAGCAGCGGGATGACCGCTTCAATGGCCAGGGCGAAGAAGCCTTTCATGTCGCAGCTGCCCAGGCCGACCCAGCGGCCATCGGCCTCGGTCAGTTTTAGCGGGTCGCTGTGCCACAGCTGTTCGTCGTAGGGTACGGTGTCGCTATGCCCGGCCAGCACCAGGCCGCCAGGGCCGGTGCCACGGCTGGCCAGCAGGTTGAACTTGCCGGGCGTAACCTGCTGGATATCGCACTTAAAACCCACATCGCCCAGCCAGCCGGCGAGCAGGTCGATGACCTGCCGGTTGGACTGGTCCAGCGCAGGCTGGGTGCAACTGACCGAAGGCGCGGCGATCAAGGCGGCAAACTGGTCTTTCAGCGTCGGCAACGGCATGCGCGTACTCCTCGGAAGCGTTGCCCATCATAGCAATGCCGTCCCTTCTTGCGGCAAGCGATGCCGAGGGCCGCTTTGCGGCCCAATCGCGACACAAGGCCGCTCCTACATGAGAACGCGATCCCTTGTAGGAGCGGCCTTGTGTCGCGAAAGGGGTGCGAAGCGCCCCCAAATCCAACAGTCCATTACTGACTGCTGTAGACTCTCCGCCAACCACGCCCCCTCCTTCGAGTCTGTGATGCACAAAGAAACCGAACTCAAGCTCCGCGCCAGCCGCGAGACCCTTGCCGCCCTGCGCGAGCACCCTCTGCTGAAAAAGCGCAACAAGTCCGGCTGGCAGACCCGCGAACTGACCAACCAGTACTTCGACACCCCCGAGCGTGAACTGTCCGCCGCGCGTGTCGCCCTGCGCCTGCGCCGCGACGGCGATGTGGTCATCCAGACCCTCAAGTGCCGCGGCCAGAGTGTGGCGGGCCTGTCCGAGCGCAACGAGTACGAGTGGAACCTGGACAAGGCCAAGCTCGACCTGAAAAAGCTCGACGCCACCTGCTGGCCCGAGCAACTGGCCGAGCTGGACAAAAAGACCATCAAGCCACTGTTCACCACCGACTTCACCCGTGAATTCGCTGAAATCGCCTGGGGCCGCGGCAAGAGCAAGGTCGTGATCGAGGCCGCGCTGGACCAGGGCTTTGTGGTTGCCGGCAAGCGCAAGGAAGAAATCTGCGAGCTGGAGCTGGAGCTGCGCGAAGGTGAGCCGCAGGCACTGCTGGAGCTGGCCGCAGAGCTGGCCGCCAGCCTGCCGCTGATGCCCTGCGACATCAGCAAGGCCGAGCGTGGCTACCGCCTGCTGGAGCCGGACAGCTACGAGCTGGGCCTGCCAGGCACCGAGCTGGACGCCGAGATGGCTGTGGACGATGCCTATGCCGCACTGGCCTGGCAACTGCTGGGCAGCAGCCAGCGTCTGGCCGAGCAATACCGCCACAACGGCCACTGGCGCCTGCTGCAGGACTGGGTCGAGTGCCTGAGCGAGCTGCGTGCCATCACCGCCAGCCTGGGCCAGGCCGCGCCGCGGGCAACCACCCGCGACCTGCGCAACAGCCTTGATGCCCTGCTGGAAGACTGGCGCCCGCTGGTGCAAGCCGGCAACGATGACGAAGACATCCGCCGCGCCGCCCCGGAGCAGTTCGCCGAAGAGCTGGAAGACGTGCGCTGGGGCCAGTTCTCGCTGGAAACCTCGCGCTGGCTGCATGCCCGCGCCTGGACCGCAGAACGCAAAGGCCGCGGCGAGCGCCAGGGCAAGGCGCAGCTGGCCAGCTGGATGGGCCATTTGCTGGGCGAAGAAGGCCGCGCGCTGAAGCTGCCGCTGTACACCCAGCGCCCGGAAGACCTGGCCGAACAGCTGCCGCGTATCGAGCAACTGCTGGCCTGGCTGCACCATGCCCGCCAAGTGCTGGAGGCGCCGCAGATGGACCGCCTGTATGGCGACCTGAAGAAGCTGCATGAGCTGGCTGAGCT
Organism: Pseudomonas sp. NPDC089407; assembly: GCF_044900445.1. Taxonomy (NCBI): domain Bacteria; kingdom Pseudomonadati; phylum Pseudomonadota; class Gammaproteobacteria; order Pseudomonadales; family Pseudomonadaceae; genus Pseudomonas; species Pseudomonas sp. NPDC089407. The sequence goes on along the minus strand of NZ_JBJDNB010000034.1, from coordinate 1,291 downwards.
GCCCATCAGTGATGAAGTGCTGGAAGCGCGGATCGAACAGGCTCGGGCAGTGGATCAGAGCCGCGGCTGGAAGCACCTACTCAAGGCGTGAGCCTTTCTGAAAGCTGACGCGATCCCCTGTAGGAGCGGCCTTGTGTCGCGAAAGGGCCGCAAAGCGGCCCCAGCAATATCTGCTTGATGCACAAATCTTGGGGGCGCTTCGCACCCCATCGCGACACAAGGCCGCTCCTACAGGGGACCGCGTCAGCGGGTCTTGAGCGGCCTTACCGCGAAAGTGGCAGGCTGGTAGTGGACTTGATCTCCGACAGCGCCACAATCGAGTTCACTTCCTGAATCCCCGGCACGTTCGACAGCTTTTCGAAAAAGAACCGCTCATAAGCCTCGATGTCCGAGGTAACGATGCGCAGCAGGAAGTCCACCGCCCCCATTAGCACATAACACTCCAGCACCTCCGGAAACCCGCGGATCGCCTCGGTAAACTCGGTAAAGTTGGAGCGCCCATGGGCGTTCAGTTTCACCTCGGCGAAAATCTGCGTGTTCAGGCCGACCTTCTTGCGGTCGAGCAAGGTCACCTGCCCCCGAATCACCCCCTCTTCCTTCAAGCGCTGTATGCGCCGCCAGCACGGCGATTGCGACAACCCGACACGCTCGGCGATCTGCGCGCTGGACAATGAAGCGTCGTCTTGCAGCAGTTCGAGTATGCGTCGATCGTAGGCGTCCAGCTCGCTTTGCATTATCAATTCTCCGATGAAGCAGATTTTGAATTGTTCAATTTGCCATTACCGCAAAATGATCAAATCATAGCGAAAAAATACCCGCCCCGACGTGCAAGAATTTCTCCCACATTTTGCGGAGACCAGCATGAACGCACAGCCCCGTACCGACGCCTGGGCCGCCCACAACGCCCACAGCACCGTGCACTATCGCCTGCAGGCCGAGGCCGAGCCCGACAGCCTGTGCCGGGTGCTCAACCTGTTCGCCCTGCAGTTTTTGACCCCGCACAGCGTGCAGGTCAGCCAGCAGAATGACTGGCTGGATATCGAGGTGGGTATCGGCGGCTTGAGCTGGCACCGGGCCGAGGTGATTGCGCAAAAATTGCGTAACCTGGTGTGTGTGGGTGAGGTGAGCCTGAGCAATATGCAGCGGGTGGAGTTGGCTGTTGTGTAAGCATTTGCCGGCCCTATCGCCGGCAAGCCAGAGGGTGTCAGAAATTTTGTGTTCGGGCATAACATGAGTAAGAGGTGCATGTATGCCAACCAAAAAGAAAACCTTGCGTGACCTGCCCAAAATT
>NZ_JBJDNB010000033.1:0-78184 GCF_044900445.1 Pseudomonas sp. NPDC089407 | reverse complement strand
GGCGGGCAGCGGAGACCTCACAGAAGAGACTGGCCCGAAACAGACTGTGGGAGCGGGCTTGTCCCGCGAAGCGCCGCGCGGGCGGCGCTCGATCTGACAGGCGCTGAATGTGTTGTGGCGGGCACCTCTCAAAACCAGCTCAATCCCAAGGCAGGCACCCCGCAGCCCCGCTCATACCTCAAACCACCCTACCCTGCTTTCTCACCAGCCTGGGCAGCACCCGCGAAACCGCCGGAATCCTCAACCCCATCAACACAACCCCAATAAACGCATACACCGCCCACTCCCGCAGATCCGAGCGAACAATCCACAAAAAGTGCAGCAACCCCAACCCCAGCACCACATACACCAACCTGTGCAGCTTCTTCCACCGCGCCCCAAGCCGCCGCTGGCTATACCGGTTCGAGGTAACCGCCAATGCCAATAACCCAAGAAACCCCAACGCCCCGACAATAATGTAGGGCCGCTTGCGCAACTCCACCGCCAACTGACCCCAATCCAGCCCCAGGATAAAGAACAGGTAAGCCAGAATGTGCAGCACAATATAAGCAAACACCCACAACCCCAGCTGCCGGCGCACCACAATCCAGCCCGACCACCCTGTCAACTTCTGCAGCGGTGTCATGCCCAAGGTCACCAGCAGGAAGGTCAGCGCCCCAAGCCCCAGACGATCCATCATGATCTTCCCGGGATCAGGCCCCAACAGGTTCATCGCGGCCTCATACAACCACCACGCAGGGAACAGGCACCCCACCACAAAAATGGCCAGGCGAAACCAGGGGTAGCGCATCAATAGTTCTTCCGCAGATCAAGCCCGGCGTACAGCGACGCCACTTCATCGGCGTAGCCATTGAACATCTGCGTTTCCCGCACGTTCGGGCTGAACAACCCGCTGGGCAAACGCCGCTCACGCGCCTGGCTCCAGCGCGGGTGATCGACATTCGGGTTTACATTGGCGTAGAAGCCGTACTCATCCGGCGCCAATCCTTCCCAGGTAGTGTCCGGTTGCTCTGCCACCAGGCTGATACGGACGATCGACTTGATGCTCTTGAAGCCATACTTCCACGGCACCACCAAGCGCAGCGGCGCACCGTTCTGGTTGGCAAGCTCCCGCCCATACATGCCAACGGCCAGAATGGCCAATGGATGCATCGCCTCATCCAGACGCAAGCCTTCTCTATATGGCCAGTCGATCAGGGCGAAGCCCGAGCGTTGCCCCGGCATATGTTCTGGGTCCTTCAATGTCTCGAAGCGCACGTAGCGAGCCCTGGAAGTCGGTTCGACCTGCTTGAGCACTTGTGCCAAGGGGAACCCCAGCCACGGAATGACCATCGACCACGCCTCAACGCAACGCAGCCGATAAATGCGCTCTTCAAGCTGGTAGGGTTTTACGAAGTCTTCCAGCGCATAGCGCCCAGGCTTGCCGACTTCACCATCCACCACTATCGACCACGGTTCGGTCTTCAGGCTGTCGCCATTGGCCGCGGGGTCGCCCTTGTCGGGCCCGAACTCATAGAAGTTGTTGTAGTGGGTAGCGTCCTTGAACGGCGTGATCGCCTCACCCTTGACCGTGACTGCCTGCCATTGCGTGGCCGCCAGCTTTTCACTGAACCAGCCAGGCGCCTTGCCCGGCGCAACATCGGCGTAACGGCTGGCTTCGGCCGCATGGCCAATACCTGGCAGAGCGCCCAGGGCCAAACCGGCCAGCGAGCCACCCAACAGGGTACGACGGGAAAGGTAGATACCTTCGGGGGTGATCTCCGATGCTTTGCATTCGGATGACCGGGGAAGCTTGATGAGCATGGGCGGCTCCACAGCACTGGATGACGGATGTACCAGTAAGACTATGGAGCCGGAGGGTTATTCCAGCGTTAAGCGATTTTTCACGCTTTACGCCGGCGCGCCTTGAGCAGGAACTGGATCGGCCCCGATGCCGCGTAGGCGAGGAAGATCAGCAGCAGGATGCGCGGCGGGTCGCTGAACACCACAGCAAACACCAACACCACGGCCAGAATCGCCACGAACGGTACGCGGCCTTTAAGGTCCAGCTCTTTGAAGCTGTTGTACTTGATGTTGCTGACCATCAGCATGCCGGCAGCAGCCACCAGCAGCGCGACCAGGAACGACAGCTTGGAACCCTGGATGCCGTAGTCGCTGAACGCCCAGACAGTCCCCGCCACCACGCCAGCGGCAGCCGGGCTGGCCAAGCCGATGAAGTAACGCTTGTCGGCGGTACCGACCTGGGTGTTGAAGCGCGCCAGGCGCAGCGCCGCACCGGCTACATAGATGAAGGCGACCATCCAGCCGACCTTGCCCATGTCACCCAGTGCCCAGCCGAAGGCCAGCAAGGCCGGGGCCACGCCGAAGGCGACCATGTCCGACAGCGAGTCGTACTCTGCACCGAAGGCGCTCTGGGTATTGGTCATGCGCGCAACACGGCCGTCCAGGCCGTCGAGCACCATGGCCACGAAGATGGCGATGGCGGCAAAGGCGAAATACTTGCTCGCCTCGCGAGGGTCACCCGCGCTCAGGGCGCTCTGTGCGCTCATTGAACTGATGATGGAATAAAAGCCGGCAAACAGGTTAGCGGTGGTGAACAGGTTGGGCAGCAGGTAGATGCCGCGGTGGCGCACCTTGCGGCCTTCGGCGTCATGCCCTTCTTCAACGTGCTCGTCGATCGGTAGCAGGCTTTCGGCGTCGGAGGGCTTGTTCGGCTCTTCGGGACGTTCGCTCATGGAGGGTACCTTGCAACAGGATGGAAAATGTTCGACACGGGCCCACGAAACAGGTTCTGACGGCGGGCCACTGGTCTGCTTTATACCAGAAGCAGGCTGCCAGAACGAAAAAACGCGGCCGAAGCCGCGTTTTTCATGTTGCGTTGTTACTTAGTTCTTGGCTTTGTCGACGATCTTGTTCGCCGAGATCCAAGGCATCATCGAGCGCAGTTGCTCACCGATGATCTCGATGCCGTGCGAAGCGTTGTTACGACGCTTGGCGGTCATCGATGGGTAGTTGGTAGCGCCTTCGGAGATGAACATCTTCGCGTACTCGCCGTCCTGGATGCGCTTCAGAGCGTTGCGCATGGCCTTGCGGGATTCTTCGTTGATGACTTCCGGACCAGTGACGTACTCACCGTACTCGGCGTTGTTGGAGATCGAGTAGTTCATGTTGGCGATGCCGCCTTCGTACATGAGGTCAACGATCAGCTTCAGCTCGTGCAGGCACTCGAAGTAGGCCATTTCTGGCGCGTAGCCAGCTTCAACCAGGGTTTCGAAACCGGCTTTGACCAGCTCGACGGTACCGCCGCACAGAACAGCCTGCTCACCGAACAGGTCGGTTTCGGTCTCGTCCTTGAAGGTGGTTTCGATGATGCCGGTACGGCCGCCACCCACGCCAGCAGCGTAGGACAGGGCGACGTTCTTGGCGTTGCCGGACGCGTCCTGGTAGATAGCGATCAGGTCAGGGATGCCGCCGCCTTTGACGAACTCGGAGCGCACGGTGTGGCCCGGGGCTTTCGGCGCGATCATGATCACGTCGAGGTCGGCACGCGGTACAACCTGGTTGTAGTGGATCGAGAAACCGTGGGAGAAGGCCAGGGTAGCGCCCTTCTTGATGTTCGGCTCGATTTCGTTCTTGTACAGAGCGCCCTGGAACTCGTCCGGGGTCAGGATCATCACCAGGTCAGCCGCAGCGACAGCGGTAGCAACGTCAGCAACTTTCAGGCCGTGGGCTTCAGCCTTGGCAACGGTAGCCGAACCTTTACGCAGACCGACGGTAACGTCTACACCGGAGTCTTTCAGGTTGCACGCTTGGGCGTGGCCTTGGGAACCGTAACCGATGATGGCGACTTTCTTGCCCTGGATGATGGAAAGGTCGCAGTCTTTATCGTAGAAAACTTTCATGAAAATACCCCTGGTTATATCTCGGCCCCTGCGGAGCCATCGCTAATTTTTGAATTTAGATGCTGAGCACTTTGTCGCCACGGGCAATGCCGGTAACGCCGCTGCGCACGGTTTCGAGAATCGATGCAGTGCCGATCGCCTGGATGAAGCTGTCCAGTTTGTCGCTGGTACCGCTCAACTGTACGGTGTACACGCTGGCGGTCACATCGACGATCTGGCCACGGAAGATATCCGTGGTGCGCTTGATCTCGGCGCGCTGGGCACCGGTGGCCTTGACCTTGACCAGCATCAGTTCACGCTCGATGTGAGCGCTTTCCGACAGGTCGACAAGCTTGACCACTTCGACCAGCTTGTTCAGGTTCTTGGTGATCTGCTCGATCACTTCGTCATGGCCAACGGTGGTCAGCGTCAGACGCGACAGGGTCGGGTCTTCGGTCGGCGCCACGGTCAGGCTTTCAATGTTGTAGTTGCGCTGGGAGAACAGGCCGACCACACGGGACAGAGCACCGGGTTCGTTTTCCAGCAGCAGGGAAATGATATGCCGCATATCAGGTACGCTCCGTCTTGCTCAGCCACATGTCACGCATCGAGCCATCCTTGATCTGCATCGGATAGACGTGCTCACTGCGGTCAACCGCGATGTCGATGAACACCAGGCGGTCCTTCATCGCAAACGCTTCTTCCAGCTTCGGCTTGAGGTCCTTCAGGCTGGTGATGCGGATACCCACATGGCCATAGGCCTCGGCCAGCTTGATGAAGTCAGGCAGCGACTCCACGTACGAGTGCGAGTGGCGACCGTTGTAGGCCATGTCCTGCCACTGGCGGACCATGCCCAACACACCGTTGTTCAGGTTGACGATCTTCACCGGCAGGCCGTACTGCATGCAGGTGGACAGCTCCTGGATGTTCATCTGGATGCTGCCTTCACCGGTCACGCAGGCAACGTCCTGGTCGGGGAAGTTGAGCTTGACGCCCATCGCCGCCGGGAAGCCGAAGCCCATGGTGCCCAGGCCACCGGAGTTGATCCAGCGGTTCGGCTTGTTGAAGCGGTAGTACTGCGCCGCGAACATCTGGTGCTGGCCCACATCGGAGGTGACGAAGGCATCGCCGTTGGTCACTTCGCACAGGGTCTCGATCACTTTTTGCGGTTTGATGACGTTGCCGTCGCCCTTGTCGTAAGGGAACAGTTCGCCATTGCCACGCCATTCGTCGATCTGCCTCCACCAGCCGTCCAACGCCGCCTTGTCAGGCTGCTCGCCGATTTCCTTGAGGATGCCGAGCATTTCGCTGAGCACACTGTCGACCGGCCCAACGATAGGCACGTCGGCCTTGATCATCTTTGAGATCGACGCCGGGTCGATATCGACATGGATGATCTTGGCGTTCGGGCAGAACTTGGCCGGGCCGTTGACCACGCGGTCGTCGAAACGCGCACCGACGGCGAAGATCACGTCGGCATTGTGCATGGCCATGTTGGCGGTGTAGCTGCCATGCATGCCGAGCATGCCGAGGAACTGGCGGTCGGTACCCGGGAACCCGCCCAGACCCATCAGGGTATTGGTGACGGGCAGGTTCAGCGACTTGGCGATTTCGGTCAGGGCTTCGGAGCCACCGCCGAGGATCACGCCACCACCGGCGTAGACGATCGGGCGCTTGGCCGCCAGCAGCATTTCTGCAGCTTTGCGGATCTGGCCGGAGTGGCCACGGACCGCTGGGCTGTAGGAACGCAGCTTGACCTTTTTCGGGTAGACGTATTCGAACTTCTCAGCCGGGTTGGTCATGTCTTTTGGAATGTCGACCACGACTGGACCTGGGCGACCGGATTGCGCCAGGTAGAACGCTTTTTTCAGAACTTCAGGGATCTCGGTCGGGTTCTTGATCATGAAGCTGTGCTTCACGATCGGCCGCGAGATACCGATCATGTCGGTTTCCTGGAAGGCATCGGTACCTACCATGGTGCTAGGCACCTGGCCGGACAGGATGACCATCGGAATCGAGTCCATGTAGGCGGTGGCAATGCCGGTAATGGCATTGGTCGCGCCCGGGCCGGAGGTTACCAGCACCACACCGGCCTTGCCGGTGGCGCGGGCGTAGCCGTCCGCCATATGGGTTGCCGCCTGCTCGTGGCGAACCAGGATGTGTTCCACTTCCGGTTCTTTGAACAGGGCGTCGTAAACATGCAGGAGAGCACCACCAGGGTACCCGTAGATGTGCTTAACGCCTTCGTCACGCAAGAAGCGGACGACCATCTCAGCGCCAGATAAAAGCTCCACGTTGTTCACCTCTAAAACGCCAGAATACCGCCCTCACTGGACGGGTCTTAATAGGTTTACTGCCAAGCAGAGCATGAGCGAACGTCAGCACTGACTGAGCAAGTATTGGGAGCACCCCTGAGTGTTGCGGGGCTTTCCCACCCAGCGCGAGGTAACGCGTTGCGGGGTGTAACAGGTCGGCGCGGGTATGCACCTCATGATCTGCTTAGCGGGTCTGCTTCTGGCAGTCCCACTACAGCGGAAGTTGGATTCTTGTGATTTGGCGGCTACAAGTCAAGAAAAATTATTGCCAATTTTTCCCCAAGATGAATTCCTGCCACCACTAAAAATCGCTTCAGCAGCAGAATTAATAAGATTTCCACAAAAAAGGGCCACAATCTGCGGCCCTTGAAGGAAAAACTGAAGAAATCAGGCGGAAGGAGCGATCAATTGGTCAAAAGCTGCCAACAGGCGGCGCAACTCACGACTTTGCTCCGGCCGGTCGACAAACACCGTTTCGGCCATGACCAGGATGCTGGAGGCGTTGGGCAGCGGCTGACCGAGCTCGATGATGATCTTCATACGCTGCAGGAAAATCCATTGCAGCCATTGCTCGAAACGCAGCGTATCGACGGCGAACGGGATGGTACTGGCCAATGCCTCGTCGCTCGGCGGCTCGTCATCCCACCAGCCTTGTACCTGCAGTTCACGCTCGATCAGCAGCAGATGGTCGGCGATATCCAGAATACGTTGCTCGATCATCACGAATTGACCCGTGCCTTTTGCCGGGCCAGTGCAGCACCCGCGCTGTCACCCTGCTTTTCACGGGCCTGGGCGATGGTGTTCCACAGTTCGGCCTGCAGGCTCGGGCGGCCGTTGGCGTAGGTCAGGGCGCGACGCGCCAGCTGCTCGGCCTGCGGCGCATCACCTTGCGACAGGCGCACCTGGGCCAGGCGGTACAGCACCTGCGGCTCGCGCGGGGCGATGCGCTGGGCACGTTCCAGGCTGGACGCGGCGCCGTTGAAGTCGCCACTGCCCTGCTGGGTCTTGGCGGTGGTCAGCAGTGCCAGCACCGGGCCGTCCAGCTGCTCGTCAGCCGACAGGCCACCGGCAGCGGGCGTGCTGCGCGGAATGCCGGTTGGTGCACTGCTGGCAGCCGGGGCACTGTTCATCGAGGCGATATCGAACGGTTCATCGGCGATCGGGTTCGGATTGGTGGTCATCGGTGCCGAAGTTACCGGCCCGGTAGTAATCGGGCCCGGCGTGATCGGCGAGGTGCTGATCGGCGCTGCGCCGTTGGCCGCCGGGAACGTCTGGATGCCCGAGGCGCCTGCGCCCTGCGGGATCATCACGGTAACGCCGGAATCCTCTGGCAGCGTTTGCGCTTGCGCAGTGCCCGCGTTGTAGCCACCCGCCGGGCGGTTGGCCGTCACGCGTTCGCTGTTGGACACGCGGGTGCTCGAATCGACCACGGGGATATTGCCGCGCGGGACGCTGGAGCACCCCTGGAGCACCACCAGCGCCGTCACGGCAGGAAACAGCCACTTGTTCACATCACACCTCATCAATGCAGCCTGTGCTTAATTCATCCAGCCCTTGACCCAGTCCATGACCGATTCGGCGGGATTCTGCTCGCCGCCACAGGTCGCGCCGGCGGGCGGTTCACTGCCGCGAATATACGGCATCTGCACCGCTCCCGGACAGCTACCGTCAGACCCGTGGCCAGTGTAGGGGTCGATCCAGGCCTGCACCACGTTGTCCGGCTGTGGCATATCCAGTGGCAGCGGGTCGGCCTTTTTCATGAAGCTGGTCCACACCTGCAAGGCACCGGTGGCGCCGGTGAACGGCGTCTTGCCATTATCGTCGCGGCCCATCCACACCACCGCCAGCAGGTCCTGGCTGAAGCCGGAGAACCAGCTGTCGCGGGAGTCGTTACTGGTACCGGTCTTGCCCGCCAAGGTCAGCGAGCGCGGCAGGGTGTTGTACACCGAACGCCCGGTACCTTCGCGCATTACTCGCTGCATGGCGTTCTGCACCAGGTAGATGGCACCCGGGTCGAAGGTTTGCTGTATCTGGAACGGGTAGCGCTTGAGCGGCTCGCCCTCGGCCGTCAGCACGCTGCGAATACCGCGCATCGGCGTATTGAAGCCACCGTTGGCGATGGTCTGGTACATGGTCGCGACCTGCATGGGCGACATGCCACCGGCCCCCAGCAGCATTGCCGGGAACGGCTTCCAGTCAACGTTCACGCCCAGCCGGCCGATGGTCTTGATCACATTCGGCACGCCCACTTCCAGGCCGAGCTTGGCGGTCGACAGGTTGTAGGAGTTGGCCAGCCCTTGGTACAGGTAAATGGTGCCGTGCGGGCGACGGTCGTAGTTTTGCGGGCGCCAGACCTGGCCATCGGCACCTTTGACCGAAAACGGCTCGTCCTGCACCCAGCTGGTCAGGGTGAACTTGCTCGGCTGCTCCAACGCGGTCAGGTAGACCGACGGCTTGACCAACGAGCCAATTGGCCGCACCGCGTCGATGGCCCGGTTGAAGCCGGCAAAGCCCGCCTGACGGCTGCCGATCAGCGCCTGCACCTCACCGGTTTCAGGGTTGGTCACGACCATTGCCGACTCCACCTCGTCAGCCCCTTTGCGACCGGCCAGGCGCTTGAAGGTCTCGCTCATCGAGGTTTCGGCCTTCATCTGCAGGATCGGGTCAAAGCTGGTGAAGATGCGTAGGCCTTCTTCGGTCAAGTCTTCGTCGCGGTAGTCCTGGCGCAGCTGACGCTTGACCAGGTCGAGGAAGGCCGGGAACGAGCTGTCGGCGAGGCTGCCGCGCTTGGTCACGCCCAGTGGCATCTTCTTCGCCGCGTCGACTTCGGCCTGGCTGGCCACGCCTTGCTCGGCCACCAGGTCGAGCACCAGATTACGCCGGGCCAGGGCGCGGTCGGGGTAGCGCCGCGGGTTGTAATAGGACGGGCCTTTGACCATGCCCACCAACAAGGCGACCTGGTGTAGCTTGAGTTCGGACAGCGGCTGGCTGAAGAAGAACTGGCTGGCCAGGCCGAAGCCATGCACGGCACGCTGGCCGTCCTGGCCGACGAACACCTCGTTGAGGTAGGCCTCAAGGATTTCGCGCTTGTCGTAATGCAGCTCAAGCAGCATCGCCATCATCGCCTCGGTCAGTTTGCGGCTAAGGCTGCGCTCACTGGTAAGGTAGAAGTTCTTCACCAGCTGCTGGGTCAGGGTACTGCCGCCCTGGCGCATCGAGCCGGACGAAGTGTTGACCCACATGGCCCGGGCGATGGACTTGGGCGACACGCCGAAGTGGCTGTAGAAGTCGCGGTCCTCCGTGGCCACCAGGGTTTCGAGCAGGTACTTGGGCACCTGGTCGATCTTGATCAGGATGCGGTCTTCGAGGTTTTTCGGGTAGATGCCGCCGATCATCAGCGGTTCCAGACGCACGACGTCGAGCGCCTTGCCGTTGGCACTGGAAAGGCCGGCCACGTAATCGCCAGAGAAGCGCACGCGCACGAACTGCGCCGGCTCCATGCCCTCGTAGAACTGGAAGCCACGTGTGTTGAGGTCGACGGTATTGCCATTGACCGACGCAGCACCTGGGCCGTTGGCGGCGCTTTCACGGCGATAGCCAAGCGCATCGAGCTCGGTGAGGAAGTCGCTTTTGCTCAGTTTCTGGCCGGTGAACAGCTCCAGCGGCCGGGCATACACCTTGGCCGGGATGGTCCAGCGCTTGCCAGAAAACTTCTCCTGGACGACGGCATCGAGGTAAACCGCGAAACCAGCGACGATCACCAGGCCTACCAGGCTGAGCTTCAAAGCCCAGCCCAGCCAGGCGCGGGAGCGGCCGGTCGGGCGTTTCTGAGGGGTACGGGGATTTCGGGTTCGGGTCATGGCGGCGGATTATACGCACTTTATAAAGGCTGGGCAGACGGCCCGGCGGTAGGCAGGGACGGCACCATTGACCATAATGGCGCATTCGAATTCCCTGCCCCCGGAAGGATTTGCCGTGAGCCAAGCTCTTATTACTGCGTTGCAGAACCCAGCCCTGTACCCCCACCCCGTGGATGGGTTCCAGCTCATCGAGACGCATATCTCCTGGGTCCTGCTCACGGGCGAGTACGCCTACAAGATCAAGAAGCCGATGAACTTCGGCTTCCTCGACTTCACCGGTCTGGACCAGCGTCAGCATTTCTGTAATGAAGAATTACGCCTGAACCAGCGCCTGACCGAAGGCCTGTACCTGGACGTTTTACCGATCACCGGTAGCGTCGACGCGCCACAGTTCGGCGGTGAAGGCGAAGCCATCGAATACGCGCTGAAGATGCGCCAGTTCCCCCAGGGGCAGATGCTCAGCACCCTGCAGGCCAATGGCGAGCTCAACGCCACGCACATCGACCAGATGGCCCGGCAGATCGCTGAATTCCACCTGCAGGCCCCACGCGTGCCAGTAGAGCACCCGCTGGGCACGCCTGAAAGCGTGATGGCGCCGGTGGAGCAGAACTTCGAGCAGATTCGCCCGTTCCTCAGCGACAAGGCCGACCTGCAGCAACTCGACGCCCTGCAGGCCTGGGCCCGCAGCAGCTTCGAGCGCCTGCATGGCCTGCTGGAAAAGCGCAAGGCCAATGGCTTTATCCGTGAATGCCACGGTGACATCCACCTGGGCAACGCCACCCTGATCGATGGCAAGGTAGTGATCTTCGACTGCATCGAGTTCAACGAACCGTTCCGCCTGACCGACGTCTACGCCGATACCGGCTTCCTGGCCATGGACCTGGAAGACCGCGGCCTGAAGTGCCTGGCCCGCCGTTTCGTCAGCCAGTACCTGGAACTGACCGGCGATTACGAAGGCCTGGAACTGCTCAACTTCTACAAGGCCTACCGCGCCCTGGTGCGGGCCAAGGTCGCGCTGTTCAGCCTGCCGGCCGACGCCGATGGCGTGCAGCGTGCCACCACCCTGCGCACCTACCGCAATTACGCCAACCTGGCGGAAAGCTACAGCGCCATCCCGTCGCGCCTGCTGGCCATCACCCACGGTGTTTCAGCCGTGGGCAAAAGCCACGTGGCCATGCGCATGGTCGAGGCCCTGGGTGCGGTGCGCGTGCGTTCGGACGTGGAGCGCAAGCGCCTGTTCGGTGAACAGCAGCAGGCAGAAGCCGGCCAGCTGAGCGCCGGCATCTATGACCAGGATGCCAGCACCGCGACCTACCAGCGCCTGCATGAAGTGGCGGCAACCGTACTGCGTGCCGGTTTCCCGGTGGTGCTGGATGCCACCTACCTCAAGCGCGAGCAGCGCCAGGCCGCGGCAGACGTCGCCAGCCAGACCGGTGTGCCGTTCCTGATCCTCGATTGCCACGCGCCGGAGGCGGTGATCGCCAGCTGGCTGGAGCAGCGCCAGGCGGAGAACAGCGACCCGTCGGATGCCACCCTGGAGGTGGTCAAGGCGCAACAGGCCAGCCGTGAGGCACTGGATGCGCAGGAGTTGGTACAAAGCACCCGCGTTGATACCCAGGCGGCGGGCAGCATGGACCAGGTGATCGAGCAGATTCGCCAGCGTTTGCCGGGCCTGTAAGTACAGCTTTGCCTGTTCTGGCCTCTTCGCGGGTAAACCCGCGCCTACAAGGGCTCACCTCTGCCGTGTGTAGGCGCGGGTTTACCCGCGAAGAGGCCTAACAGGACAACTCATCCCCCCAGATGGCAAAAAGCCGCGTATTCCCCAACCCCCGCTACACTCCTCTCTGACCTGCTCGCGATTTATCTCCCAATGACCCGTTCAGCCATCGCAAGGAGGCTCGATGAACGATGAATTGCAGCATCTGAAGAACCTTGGCAAGACCTCTGCGCAGTGGCTGCATGCAGCCGGCATCCACAGTGCATCGGATCTGCGCCGCCTGGGCGCGGTGGGTGCGTACCAGGCCGTGAAGACACGAGGGTTCCGCGCATCGAAGGTGCTGTTGTATGCCATTGAGGGTGCCCTGCTGGACATGCACTGGAACGATTTGCCGCTGGAACGCAAAGAAGCGCTCAACCAACAACTGGATGCGAAAAGCCCTTCGCAAAAAAATCCAAAATAATCGTGAAAAGGGGATTGACGGCTAAATGAGAATTGTTATGATTATCACAACTGGTCGCGAGACTGGTTGGATAAGCTAAGAGCCCCTGGTTCGGACTCTCAGATTATCTCCTCATCAGGCTAATCACGGTTATTGACCCGGCCATTTGCCGGGTCTTTTTTTGCCTGTGGTTTGACCGGCCTTATCGCTTCAGCTGCGCGCAGTAATCCTGCTCCGACATCGCTGCCGTGTACCACACGTAATCCGCCTGCCCTGCCTCGACCTGTTCACCCACTTCAGCCAGCAATAGCACCTCGCTCTGCCCCTGCGCACCCAGATCACTCAAGTGCAACGGCACGCCCAGGTCCTTGCGCACGTGATAGGCCCCGGCGAACAGCAGAGCCGGTTGTGGCGCTGCCAGCAAACGCTCGGCCATGCGTCGGTCACGCTGCTGCTGCACGGCCAGCATCGCCGGTAGCTGGCTTTCTGGCAGCATGCCGCAATGCCCGGCGCGCACCTGCTCCAGCAAGGCAGCCTTCACCGGTGGGGCATTGGACCTTTCACCGCTCAATGAAGCCGGCTGTCGATAGGCCTGGCGCATTTCACCAGGTGAAAGGTTGGCGGCCAGCAAAGGTATGCGCTGTTGCACGGCTTCGCGCACGATCGACCCGTACAACTGCCAGTCCCAGCCTTCCTGCCAGGCCAGTGCCTTGGGCAAGTCTGCCGGCAAAGGTTGCACCGCAAGCTTGTCCACGAGCGGCTGCTGTTCGGGTTGCAGCATCTCCAGTAACAGGCTGCCTTGGGCACGCTGGCCCTGCAGGGCGCGCAGCAGCCATAGTTGCAGCGCGTGATGGTCGGGGTTGTCGTGTTTTTCGCCAACCAGCACTCGCGGTGCGGCAGCCAGGCGCTGCACGAGCTGTTCGGGGCTGATTACCTGCCCGCTGGCGAGATCGACGATGTGCCCCAGTTCGGCATGCGTGCGCCCTTCAGTGCTTTGCCAGGCAGGCAGCGGCGACAGGCTGGCCTGGCAGCCACCCAATGTCAGCAGCAGGCACAGCGAGAAACCGGACAGCAGCGGGTGTCGCATGGGTAGTTACCTCCATTGATGGCCTGCGCGGACCCTGTAGGAGCGGCCTTGTGTCGCGAAAGGGCTGCAGAGCGGCCCCAGGATTTCAGCGCAAATGCAGAAATTGTCGGGGCCGCTTTGCGGCCCTGTCGCGACGCAAGGCCGCTCCTACAAAGACCGCGCAACATGACTCTTAGCGGGTGATGATCAGCGGGTGCCCCCGTTCAGGGTGCGGCTGCACCAGCACATCGATCCCGTACACCGCCTTCAACGCCGCCGGCGTCAACACCGCTTCAGGCTCGGCAAACGCATGGCAGCGCCCCTGCTCCAGCAACAGGATACGGTCACAGTAGCGTGCTGCCAGGTTCAGGTCATGCAGGATCACCAGCACCGCAGCGCCACGGTCGGCAAAGCGGCGCACCGCCTCCAGGGTGGTGTGCTGGTGCAGCGGGTCGAGCATCGAGGTCGGTTCGTCGAGCAGCAGCGTGGCGCCCGCCTCTCCCGGCCACAACTGCGCTAGCACGCGGGCCAGATGCACCCGCTGCCGCTCGCCACCGGACAAGGCCAGGTAACTGCGCTCCACCAGGTGCCAGGCATCCGCCGCCTGCAACGCTGCCTCGACGATTTCGGCATCCCGCCGCTGCCCGGTGCCATGGGGCATACGCCCCATGCCCACCACTTCCTCGACCCTGAACGAAAAGCCCAGGCTGGACACCTGCGGCAGCACCGCCAGGCGCCTGGCCCGCTCCTGCCCGGCCCAGTCCTCCAATGGCCGGCCCTGCAGCATCACCTGGCCACGGTCCGCCGCCAGTTCGCCGCACAGCACCCCCAGCAGGCTGCTTTTGCCCGCACCGTTGGGGCCGAGCACACCCACCACCTGCCCGGGGTGCAACCGCAGATGAATGTCATGCAGCACTTCATTGTTGCCCCGCCGCAGGTGCAGGCCCTCGACTTGCAACATCAGCTGCGCCCTCGCATCAGCAGGAACAGAAAGAACGGCGCACCGATGAAGGCCGTGACGATACCGATCGGCAGTTCGGCAGGTGCCAACAGCAGCCGTGCCGCCAGGTCAGCGAACAGCATCAGTACGCCACCGGCCAGCAGCGAGGCCGGCAGCACCACGCGGTGATCAGGCCCGGCCAGCAAGCGCACCAGGTGCGGTACCACCAGGCCGATGAAGCCGATCAGCCCGGCAGCCGCCACCGCAGCGCCAACGCCCAGCGCCGTGCAAAACACCAGCTCGCGCTTGAGCCGCTCGACATCGACGCCCAGGTGGCGCGCCTCAGACTCACCCAGCAGCAAAGCATTCAGCGCCTTGGCCCGACGCGGCAGCCACACTGCCACCCCCGCAGCCACCAGCAACAACGGCCATAGCCGCTCGTAGCTGGCGCCATTGAGGCTGCCCAGGTTCCAGAAAGTCAGCGTACGCAGGGTGGCGTCATCGGCCAGGTAGGAGAACAGCCCTACAGCCGCACCGCCCAACGCGGTCATTGCCACACCCGCCAGCAGCATCGTGGCGACATTGGTCTGGCCATCGCGACGCCCAAAGCGGTAGACCAGCGCGGTGACGCCAAGCCCGCCAACAAACGCGCAGAACGACAGCAAGTAAGGCGCGAAAACCTCCGGCAGGCCGCCAAACCAGGCACCGCCGACGATCGCGACCGCGGCCCCCATCGCGGCCCCGGCGGCCACCCCGACCAACCCGGGGTCGGCCAGCGGGTTGCGGAACAACCCCTGCATGGCCACCCCGGACAGCGCCAGCACTGCACCCACTGCCAGCCCCAGCAGGGTGCGCGGCAGGCGGATCTGGCCAAGGATCATCTCGGCCGGTTGCAGGCCATCGGCAGCGATTGGCAGGCCCAACAGGCGCAGCCCCGCGCGCAAGGTATCGAACAGCGGCAAGCTGACCGGCCCCAGCGCCAGCGACAGCCACACCGCCAACAGGCAAAGCAGGCTCAGGCAAATGAACAACGTACGTGGCTGTACCCGCTGTTTCATTGTACGAAGTTGGCCTTGGCTGCCGGGTAGAAGCTAGCTGCCAACGATTGCAAGGTCGCCGGCAGGCGCGGCCCCAGGCCACCGACCAGCAGTGTCGGGTCAAGCGATACCAGGCGCTTCTCACGCACGGCACGCGCTGCGGCCAGTGCCGGGTTTTCTTTCAAAAGTGCCTGCAAGGCCTGCTCATCGGCCAGCGCCCGGTCGGAGAACACGATCACATCCGGGTCCAGCGCGGCCAATGCCTCGTTGGAGAAATTCTTGTAGCCCTGATGCTCTGCCAGGTTACGCCCACCTGCCTGGCCCAGTAGCCAGTCGCCGGCAGTACCCTGCCCAGCGATCAGCGGCTTGGCCCCGGCATGCCCGACCAGCAGCAGCACCCCAGGTGCTTTGTGCCCGGCTTGAGCCTGCTTGACCTCGGCTTGCAGCGCTTGCAGCTGCTGGTGGTAGCCAGCCGACAATGCGGACGCTTGCTGTTCGGCGCCGAGCAATTGCCCAAGGTGCTTGAGATTTGCATCTACTGCCGCCAGCTCGGCCTTGCTGGAGAACAGTTCCACCCGTACGCCAGCCTTGCGGATTTGCGCCAGTACCGGCGGCGGGCCCATTTCTTCGGTGCCCACCAGCACATCCGGGCGCAGGCTGAGAATGCCTTCAGCCGACAACTGCCGCTGGTAACCTACGCTGGGCAGTGCTTTCAACGAGGCTGGGTGTTGGCTGGTGGTATCCACGCCAACCAGCCGCGCTTCACCGCCCAACGCGGTTATCCACTCGCTTAGCGCGCCACCGGCGCTGACCCAACGTTGCGGCAGCTCGGCCGCCAGGGCCTGGGTAGAGAGCACAAGGCTTGCACACAGGGCGAGCAAAGCGGCTGGACGACGCATCATCGGGTTCCTTTCAAAGGCAGGGTGCACGCCTTGTGGCGGGCGGCGGAACTGCGCACCATAGGCAGCCGGGCGCAGCGAATGCGGGCAATTTGATAATTATTCGCATTGAAGCGTCAAGCCATCATCTGTTTCACGAGTCGTCCTTGCCATGCATTTCCTTTGTACTTCACACAGCCTGGCCGAAGGCCAAAGCCGCGCCTTCAGCGTAGACGGCCTCGAACTGTTCGGCGTACGCCGCCAGGGGCAGGTGTTCCTGTACCGCAACCGCTGCCCGCACAAGGGTATCCCGTTGAACTGGGCAGAAGACGCGTTTCTCGATGACAGCGCCAGCCTCATCCACTGCGCCCATCACGGCGCACTGTTCCTGATTGAAAGCGGGGAATGCGTGGCCGGCCCCTGTGAAGGTGAACAGCTGCAGGCCTTGGGCTGCCGCGAGGACAGCCAGGGCATCTGGTTCAAGGGTTGAGCAGCACCGGTAGGCGGCGGTCGATGACGATGCCTTCGGGGTCCAGGCGCACGCCATAGGCCAGCACCTCCACCCCATCCGCCACCGCGGCCCGCAAGGCCTGGGCATAGGCCGTATCAATTTCCTCGGCCGGGCGCACGGCATCGACGCCGGTCAGGTTCACGCAATACAGCTGCACCGCTCGCACGCCCTGCCTGGCCAGCTTGGCCAATTCGCGCAGGTGCTTGGCCCCGCGCTGGGTCACCGCATCGGGGAACGCCGCGACGCGGCTGTCGGGGTAACCCAAGGTCGCGCTCTTGACCTCGACGTAGGCCGGCGCACCGTCAAACTCCAGGCGAAAGTCGATACGGCTGCCCTCCTCGCCATAGGCCACTTCACGCTTCAGTGCGGTAAACCCGGCGAGCTCGGTGATGGTACCGGCGCGCAGGGCCTCTTCGACCAGCCCGTTGGCGCGCCCGGTATTCACGCAGGCCAGCCGCCCCTGTGGGGTTTCGCTGATTTCCCAGGTGCCGGGCAGCTTGCGCTTGGGGTCGTTGGAGCGGCTGAACCACACCTGCCCGCCTTCAAGCATACAGTTGAGCATGGAACCGGTGTTCGGGCAGTGAATGGTCAGTTGTTCGCCGCTGGCCAATTCGATATCAGCCAGAAAACGCTTGTAGCGACGCAGCAGGCGGCCTTGTTCAAGTGCAGGAGAAAAACGCATCAGCCTTGCCAGCTCCGCAGGCCACGGGCAATCCGCTGCACCGCCTCTTCCAGGCGCGGCAGGCTCTGGGTATAGGCAAAGCGCACATGGTGCCCGGCCAGGTGGCGCCCGAAATCCAGGCCCGGCGTAAAGGCCAGGTGCTCGGTCTCCAGGAAATGCCGGCAGAAGGCGAACGCGTCACCGCCAAAGGCGCTGATATCGGCGTACAGGTAGAACGCGCCCTGCGGTTCGACGGCAATGCGGAAGCCCAGTTCGCGCAGCGCAGGCAACAAGTAGTCGCGGCGGCGGGCGAATTCGGCGCGGCGTTCTTCGAAGATCGCCAGGGTTTCAGGCAGGAAACACGCCAATGCGGCGTGCTGGGCCATGCTCGGCGCGCTGATGTACAGGTTCTGCGCCAGCTTCTCCAGGTCGGCCACTGCGCCAGGCGGCGCCACCAGCCAGCCCAGGCGCCAGCCGGTCATGCCGAAATACTTGGAAAAACTATTCAGGACGAACGCCGAATCGTCCACCTCAAGCACGCTGGGCGCATCCATGCCATAGGTCAGGCCATGGTAGATCTCATCCACTACCAGGTGGCCATGCCGCTGATGGGTGGCCTTGGCCAGGCCGGCGAGCTCTTCTCGGTTCAGCACGGTGCCAGTGGGGTTGGCCGGCGAAGCGACCAGGGCGCCAACGGTGTCTTTGTCCCAGTAGCGGTCGACCAGATCTTCGGTCAGTTGGTAATTCACCTCCGGCCCCACCGGCACCAGCTGCGCGCCGCCTTCAACCAGGCGCAGGAAGTGGCGGTTGCACGGGTAGCCCGGGTCGGCCAGCAGCCAGTGCCTGCCCGGGTCGACCAGCAGGCTGCTGGCCAGCAGCAGCGCACCGGAACCGCCTGGGGTAATGAGAATGCGCTCAGGGTCTATGCTCAGGCCATAGCGCTGGGCATAAAAGCCGGCAATCGCTTCGCGCAGGGCCGGCAGGCCGCGTGCGGCGGTGTAGCGGGTGTGCCCCGCGGCCAGCGCGGCCTGGCCAGCAGCTACGATAGGCGCGGCTGTGGTGAAATCCGGCTCGCCGATTTCCAGGTGGATCACATCGTGCCCCGCCGCCTGCAGCTCGTTGGCCCGGGCAAGCAGCGCCATTACATGGAAGGGTTCAATGGCGCGGCTGCGCGCGCTGTAGGGATGGGCCATGACCTTCTCTCAATAGCGACTAAACTGGAGATTCTACCCCTGCAAACGATCGAACGTCCCGCCCAGGCCGGTGTCAATAAGCAGGATCGGGCGGGCTAGCGCACCCCCGATCT
Organism: Pseudomonas sp. NPDC089407; assembly: GCF_044900445.1. Taxonomy (NCBI): domain Bacteria; kingdom Pseudomonadati; phylum Pseudomonadota; class Gammaproteobacteria; order Pseudomonadales; family Pseudomonadaceae; genus Pseudomonas; species Pseudomonas sp. NPDC089407. The sequence continues at coordinate 59,570 of NZ_JBJDNB010000033.1, read as the reverse complement.
ATCTGGTAAGTTCGGCGGCTCGCAGTCGCAGGGCCGGCGGTCGCCGGAGATGGAGCATCCTGCGCATTGGATCAGATGAGTGAGAGGCGGTCTATTCATGTCCACCGTAGAAAAGCAAAAAACCGGTCAAACCATGTACGGTGTCGAGCCCTATAAAGAGACCAAGGGCGAAGAGTACATGGGTGAGCCCATGAAGAAGCATTTCACCAAGCTTCTCAACGCCTGGAAAGGCGAGCTCATGCAGAGTGTGGATCGCACCGTAGACCACATGAAGGATGAAGCTGCGAACTTCCCGGACCCGGCCGACCGCGCCAGCCAGGAAGAAGAATTTGCTCTGGAGCTGCGCAACCGTGACCGCGAGCGCAAGCTGATCAAGAAGATCGACAAGACCCTGCAAAAGATTCAGGACGAAGACTACGGCTGGTGCGAATCGTGCGGCATCGAGATCGGCCTGCGCCGCCTGGAAGCCCGCCCTACCGCCGACCTGTGCTTCGACTGCAAGGAAATCGCCGAGAAAAAGGAAAAAACGGTCGGCAAAGGCTGATCTTTCTTCCACCTGAACGGGGCGCATCATGCGCCCCGTTTCATTTATATGCCTAGCCAGACCATGACCGACTCCAGCTACATCGGGCGTTTCGCCCCCACCCCCAGCGGCTTCCTGCACTTTGGCTCGCTGGTCGCGGCCCTCGCCTCCTGGTTGGATGCCCGCGCTGTCAACGGCCGCTGGCTGCTGCGCATGGAAGACACCGACCCGCCCCGGGAAATGCCCGGCGCGCGCGATGCCATCCTGCAAACGCTTGAGCGTTACGGCCTGGAATGGGACGGCGAGGTGGTTTTCCAGAGCCAGCGCCACGACGCCTATGCCGCCGTGGTCGACCGCCTGTTCAACATGGGCCTGGCCTATGCCTGCACCTGCTCACGCAAGCAGTTGGAAGGCTACAACGGTATCTACCCGGGCTTTTGCCGCAACGCCGGGCATGCCCGTGAAGGGGCGGCCATACGCTTGCGGGTGCCGGAACTGATCTACCGCTTTACCGACCGGGTGCAAGGTGATTACCAGCAACACCTGGGCCGCGAGGTGGGCGATTTCGTCATCCAGCGCCGCGACGGGCTGTACGCGTATCAGCTGGCGGTGGTACTGGACGATGCCTGGCAGGGTGTTACCGACATCGTGCGCGGCGCCGACCTGCTCGACAACACCCCGCGTCAGCTGTACCTGCAAGAGTTGCTGGGCTTTTCGCAGCCGCGTTACCTGCACATTCCGCTGATCGTGCAGCCGGACGGGCACAAGCTGGGCAAGTCGTACCGCTCGCCGCCGCTGCAGGCCGAACATGCCACGCCGCTGTTGTTGCGGGCGTTGCGGGCGCTGGGGCAGGAGACTGACCCGGGGTTGCTGCTGGCGACGCCGGCTGAAGTGTTGGCAGTGGCCCGCCAGCAGTGGCGCCCGGAGGCGATTGCACAACGGACAACGGTGCCAGAGGCTGATTTGCGCTGAGCCTCGGATCTTACCGGCCAATGCGGTCAGTGTAGGAGCGGCCTTGCCGGGGCGCCGGACCGGTCGGATGGGCTGCAAAGCAGCCCCGGCATAGGTGCGTCAGAGCTGAAATCCTGGGGCCGCTGCGCGCCCCATCGCGACACAAGGCCGCTCCTACAGGGATCGCATAATGCTGAAAACTGGGTACCTCTTCGAAAAACAAAAGCCTAACAAATTCAAACCCTTGGCTAACCCCATCGATTCCCGCTAGCATCCCCCCAGCCATTTGCGCCAATAATAAGTCCAAGCCCGCAGCGCCCAACCATCGAGGCCAGCATGTACATCTATCGTTTGGTCCTGCTTCTGGTCGTGGGGATCTACCTGTTCTCCCCGGCCATCATGGACTGGTGGATCGAGCCGACCGGAGCCTGGTACCGCCCCTACCTGCTCTGGCTGATCCTGATCGTCGTCACCTTCATCCTGCAGAGCCAACGAGATGCCGATGAGCTTTAGCCTGACCCAGATGATCCTGATCAGCGCCGGGTACCTCATGGTGCTGTTCGGCGTGGCCTGGATCAGTGAGCGCGGGTTGATCCCGCGCGCCATCATTCGCCACCCGCTCACCTACACCCTGTCGCTGGGTGTGTACGCCAGTGCCTGGGCCTTCTATGGCTCGGTGGGCCTGGCCTACCAATACGGCTACGGCTTCCTCGCCTGTTACCTGGGGGTGTCCGGGGCGTTCCTGCTGGCACCGGTGCTGCTGTACCCGATCCTGAAGATCACCCGCACCTACCAGCTTTCATCGCTGGCCGACCTGCTGGCGTTCCGCTTCCGCAGCACCTGGGCAGGGGCATTGACCACCATCATCATGCTGATCGGCGTACTGCCGTTGCTGGCCCTGCAGATCCAGGCGGTGGCCGACTCAATCAGCATCCTCACCGGTGAGCCGGTCAAGGCCCGGGTGGCCTTTGCCTTCTGCGTGCTGATCATCCTGTTCACCATCTTTTTCGGCTCGCGGCACATTGCCACGCGCGAAAAGCACGAAGGGCTGGTATTCGCCATTGCCTTCGAGTCGGTGATCAAGTTGCTGGCGCTGGGCGGCATCGGGTTGTACGCCTTGTACGGCGTATTTGGCGGCCCGCACGAGCTGGAAGTCTGGCTGCTGCAGAACCAGACCGCCCTGGCGGCCCTGCACACCCCGCTGCAGGAAGGCCCATGGCGCACCCTGTTGCTGGTGTTCTTCGCCTCGGCCATCGTCATGCCGCACATGTACCACATGGCCTTTACCGAAAACCTCAACCCGCGCTCGCTGGTCAGCGCCAGCTGGGGCCTGCCGCTGTTCCTGCTGCTGATGAGCCTGGCCGTGCCGCTGGTGCTGTGGGCCGGCCTGCGCCTGGGCGCCAGCACCAACCCCGAGTACTTCACCCTGGGGCTGGGTATCGCCGCCAACAATCAGGCGCTGACACTGTTGGCCTACGTGGGCGGGCTTGCGTCTGCCAGCGGGCTGATTATCGTCACGACCCTGGCCTTGTCAGGCATGGCCCTCAACCACCTGGTGCTACCGCTGTACCAGCCGCCTGCCGAGGGCAATATCTACCGCTGGCTGAAGTGGACCCGCCGCGCGCTGATCGTCGCCATCATCACTGCCGGCTTCATGTTCTACCTGACCCAGAACAACCATCAGAGCCTGGCCAATCTCGGTATCGTCGCCTTCGTCGCCACCTTGCAGTTCCTGCCAGGCGTCCTTTCGGTACTGTACTGGCCAACCGCTAACCGCCGCGGTTTCATCGCCGGGTTGCTGGCCGGGACACTGGTGTGGACTGTTACCATGCTGCTGCCGCTGCTGGGCAACCTGCAGGGCTTCTACATTCCGCTGCTGGACATGATCTATGTGCTGGACGATACCAGCTGGCACATGGCGGCCATCGCGTCGCTGGCAGCCAACGTGCTGCTGTTCACCCTGATCTCGCTGTTCACCAACGCCAGCACCGAAGAGGTCAGCGCCGCTGAAGCCTGCGCGGTGGACAACGTGCGCCGGCCACAGCGCCGCGAGCTGCACGCTGCCTCGCCGCAGGAATTCGCCACCCAGCTGGCCAAGCCACTGGGTGCCAAGGCCGCGCAAAAGGAAGTGGAGCAAGCCCTGCGCGACCTGTACCTGCCGTTCGACGAGCGCCGCCCTTATGCCCTGCGCCGCCTACGTGACCGCATCGAAGCCAACCTGTCGGGCCTGATGGGGCCGAGCGTGGCCCAGGACATGGTCGAAACCTTCCTGCCATACAAGTCCGGTAACGAAAACTACGTAACCGAGGACATTCACTTCATCGAAAGCCGCCTGGAAGACTACCACTCGCGCCTTACCGGCCTGGCCGCCGAACTCGATGCCCTGCGCCGCTACCACCGCCAGACCCTGCAGGAGCTGCCCATGGGCGTCTGCTCGCTGGCCAAGGACCAGGAAATCCTGATGTGGAACAAGGCCATGGAGGAACTCACCGGCATCGCCGCCAAGCACGTGGTCGGCTCACGCCTGGTCACCATCGCCGAACCTTGGCGCGGGCTGCTGCAAGGCTTCATCAACGTACCCGACGAACACCTGCACAAACAGCGCCTGGCACTCGACGGCCAGCCGCGCTGGTTGAACCTGCACAAGGCAGCCATTGACGAACCGCTGGCGCCCGGTAACAGTGGCCTGGTGCTGCTGGTCGAGGACCTTACCGAAACCCAGGCCCTGGAAGACAAGCTGGTGCATTCCGAGCGGCTGGCCAGCATTGGCCGCCTGGCTGCGGGCGTGGCCCACGAGATCGGCAACCCGATCACCGGCATCGCCTGCCTGGCGCAGAACCTGCGCGAGGAACGCGACGGCGATGGCGAAATCATCGAGCTGTCCAGCCAGATTCTCGACCAGACCAAGCGGGTGTCGCGCATCGTCCAGTCACTGATGAGCTTTGCCCATGCCGGTGGCAGCCACCAGAACAGCGAAGAGCCGGTGTGCCTGGCCGAAGTGGCGCAGGACGCCATCGGTCTGCTGGCGTTGAACCGGCGCAATTTCGAAGTACAGTTCTTCAACCTCTGCGACCCGGACCACTGGGCCGAAGGGGACCCGCAGCGCCTGGCCCAGGTGCTGATCAACCTGCTCTCCAACGCCCGCGACGCCTCACCGCCGGGCAGCGCCGTGCGCGTGCGCAGCGAAGTCAGCGAGCACACCGTCGACCTGATCGTCGAGGACGAGGGCAGCGGGATCCCGAAGAACATCCAGGACCGCTTGTTCGAACCGTTCTTCACCACCAAGGACCCGGGCGAAGGAACCGGACTGGGGCTCGCTCTGGTCTATTCCATCGTGGAAGAGCATTATGGGCAAATCACCATCGACAGCCCGGCCGACATCGAACGGCAACGTGGCACCCGGATCCGCGTGACCCTGCCCCGGCATGTCGTAGCGACGTCCCCTGAAATTCGAGACCGTCGAGAGAATTGAATCAATGCCGCACATTCTGATCGTCGAAGACGAAACCATCATCCGCTCGGCCTTGCGTCGTCTGCTTGAGCGGAACCAGTACCAGGTCAGCGAAGCCGGCTCGGTGCAGGAAGCCCAGGAACGCTTCAGCATTGCCACCTTTGACCTGATCGTCAGTGACCTGCGCCTGCCAGGCGCGCCGGGCACCGAACTGATCAAGCTTGGCCAAGGCACCCCGGTGCTGATCATGACCAGCTACGCTAGCCTGCGCTCGGCGGTGGACTCGATGAAAATGGGCGCGGTGGACTACATCGCCAAGCCCTTCGACCACGACGAAATGCTGCAAGCGGTGGCGCGCATCCTGCGCGACCGGCAGAACGCCCCCGCCGCTGTTCCGGCTGCCGAGCCACGCGCCAGCAACGGCAAGGCCGCCCCGGCCGACAAAGCCAGCGCGGCAGCGGCCAATGGCGAAATCGGCATCATCGGCTCGTGCCCGCCCATGCAGGACATGTACAGCAAGATCCGCAAGGTCGCGCCGACCGACTCCAATGTGCTGATCCAGGGCGAATCGGGTACCGGTAAGGAACTGGTAGCCCGCGCCCTGCACAACTTGTCACGACGGGCCAAGGCGCCGATGATTTCGGTGAACTGCGCAGCCATCCCCGAGACCCTGATCGAATCCGAACTGTTCGGCCACGAAAAAGGTGCCTTCACCGGCGCCAGCGCCGGTCGTGCCGGCCTGGTCGAAGCCGCCGATGGCGGTACGCTGTTCCTCGATGAAATTGGTGAACTGCCCCTGGAAGCCCAGGCCCGCCTGCTGCGCGTGCTGCAGGAGGGCGAGATTCGCCGGGTGGGTTCGGTGCAGTCGCAAAAGGTCGACGTGCGCCTGATCGCGGCGACCCACCGCGACCTGAAGAACCTGGCCAAGGCCGGCCAGTTCCGTGAAGACTTGTATTACCGCCTGCACGTGATTGCCCTGAAGCTACCGGCCCTGCGCGAGCGCGGCAGCGACGTCAACGAAATTGCCAGCGCCTTCCTGGCCCGCCAGAGCGCGCGCATCGGCCGTGACGACCTGCATTTCTCGGCAGAAGCCGAGCAGGCCATTCGTCACTACAGCTGGCCGGGTAACGTGCGTGAGTTGGAAAACGCCGTGGAGCGTGCGGTGATCCTCAGCGAGAGTGCGGAAATTTCTGCCGAGCTGCTGGGCATCGACATCGAACTGAGCGACCTGGAGGAAGACGACATCCTCGACAAGGCCCTGGTAGTGGCGAGCGCGGCCAGCGCCAGCCACGAGCCGACCGAGGACCTGTCGCTGGAGGACTACTTCCAGCACTTTGTGCTTGAGCATCAAGACCATATGACCGAGACCGAGCTGGCACGCAAGCTCGGCGTCAGCCGCAAGTGCCTGTGGGAACGCCGCCAGCGTCTGGGCATTCCGCGGCGTAAGAGTAATGCTGTCAGCGAGTAACGCTGTTCGCCGTAGCTTATGCGGCGCCTGTGAGATCGAGCGCCGCCCGCGCGGCGCTTCGCGGCACAAGGCCGCTCCCACATCTGTTTCGGGCCAGTTACTCCTGCCACCTGCGCACTCGCACCCTGGGTGCATGGCTGGAGATTGATGAAGAGCAGCGGCAATGCCGATGTCGAAGGGAACAAACAGGGCGGCCCGAGGTGATCTCACAGCAAAGACTGGCCCGAAACAGATGTGGGAGCGGCCTTGTGCCGCGAAGCGCCGCGCGGGCGGCGCTCGATCCCCCGGGCACCGCACCTGTAACGCCGAGCACCCCAGGTAACACCTCACTCCCGCAAAAAATCTGTTACCCAACCTTTCAGCCGTAACAGTTCCCGAGGCGTACGGTAACGAAATCCCGACATTTACGGCCCATCGGAAATCGCCAAATCCTCCCAACCCCTTGATTTTACTGGGTTTCGAAAAGTTGGCACGGCACCTGCTATATGCTTAGTACAAAAACAATAACAAGCACTGAAATCTAAAATAAGAACAAGACGAAACGGCTCACGCACAATAAAAACAAGACGGCGGAGGCGCAGCTAACTGATTCTTTTGGAGAGGATGCGTGTTTGGGGCTTGCCCCACGACCAGGCAGAGAACAACAAAAACTGCACTAAAAAGCAGCGCCTGAACTGGTTGGATCGACAGATCAACGTGACATCAGCGGCCAAAGCAATCCGTTTGCTCTTTACCCCCGGTTTGGGGGTCGTCCACAAGTTTCGAGATTTGTGGGCAGGGCACTCAACAAAAACAAAAAGCCCAGCAAAAAAATAATAAGAGCACGCAACGACACTTCTTGGGGAGCTTAGGCTCCCCTTGTCGTTTCTGTCATTCCTGCAGGCATCCTGCTACCCGCCTACACCATTCCCTGAGTAAATGCTAGAATCCCCGCCCATCATGCGGCCATTCTCCTATTCTTGGCCGAACATTCCTTCAAACAGTGCATCCCATGCTGAAGAAGCTGTTCCAGTCGTTCCGCCCGCCCGTACCGGGCCAGCACCACAGGCGCACCACGCCTGAGGTGATCAACAAGAGCCAGCACTCGCTGCAGCGCCACCAGTTCAGCCGCCATGCGGTGAACATCGTCGAGCGCCTGCAAAGTGCGGGTTACCAGGCCTACCTGGTCGGTGGCTGCGTCCGCGACCTGATGCTGGGCATCACACCAAAAGACTTCGACGTGGCCACCAGTGCCACGCCCGAACAGGTCCGTGCCGAGTTCCGTAACGCGCGTATCATTGGCCGCCGCTTCAAGCTGGTCCACGTGCATTTCGGCCGTGAGATCATCGAAGTCGCCACATTCCGCGCGCCGCACTCGGAAGACGACCAGGGTGACAGCCACCGTTCGTCGCATAACGCCAGTGGGCGCATCCTGCGTGACAACGTGTACGGCACCCTGGAAGAGGACGCGCAACGCCGCGACTTCACCATCAACGCCCTGTACTACGACCCGGTTAGCGAGCGCATCCTCGACTACGCCAACGGCGTACATGACGTGCGCAACCGCCTGCTGCGGCTGATCGGCGACCCGACCCACCGTTACCAGGAAGACCCGGTGCGCATGCTGCGCGCGGTGCGTTTCGCCGCCAAGCTGGACTTCGGCATCGAGAAGCACACCTTCAAGCCGATCCGCGAACTGGCCCCGTTGCTGCGCGAAATCCCGCCAGCACGCCTGTTCGAAGAGTGCCTGAAGCTGTTCCTTTCCGGCCAGGGCGCCATTGCCTTCGAGATGCTGGTCGACCTGGAACTGTTCGAGCCGTTGTTCCCGGCCAGTGCACACGCCCTGGAAGAGCGCCCTACCTACACCCACACGCTGATCAGCCAGGCACTGAACAACACCGACCTGCGCGTGAAGCAGGGCAAACCGGTGACGCCAGCCTTCCTGTTCGCTGCACTGCTGTGGCCTGCCCTGCCGTCCCGTGTACTGCACCTGCAGAACCAGGGTGTGCCGCCAATTCCGGCCATGAACGGCGCAGCCCACGACCTGATTGCCGAACAGTGCGCGCGCATTGCCATCCCCAAGCGCTTCACCCTGCCGATCCGCGAGATCTGGGACATGCAGGAACGCCTGCCACGCCGCAGCGGCAAGCGCGCCGACATACTGCTGGACAACCCGCGTTTCCGTGCCGGTTACGACTTCCTGCTGCTGCGTGAAAGCGCCGGTGAGGAAACCGACGACCTCGGCCAGTGGTGGACCGACTACCAAGATGCCAACGACAGCGAGCGCCGCGAGATGATCCGCGAGCTGGGCAGCCGTGATGAAGGCACTGGCGCCGGCCCGCGCAAACGCAAGCGCAGCGGTAGCAAACGCAAGCGCGGTGGCGACGAGGCGCTGTTCGAGTGACCACCCGCGCCTACGTTGGCCTGGGCAGCAACCTGGATGCACCTGCCGAGCAGCTGCGCAGCGCCTTGCAGGCGCTGGACCAGCTCGAAGCCACACGCCTGGTAGCGGCCTCGGCCTTGTACACCAGCGATTCGCTGCTGCCTGGCCAGCCCCGCTACACCAACGCCGTCGCCGCGCTGGACACCACCCTGGCACCGCTGGCCCTGCTCGACGCGCTGCAGGCCATCGAGAACGGCCAGGGCCGGGTACGCAAGGAACGCTGGGGCCCACGCACGCTGGACCTGGACATCCTGCTGTTCGGCGACCAGGTACTCGACCAGCCCCGCCTGAAAGTGCCGCATTACCACATGCACGCCCGCCCTTTCGTGCTGTACCCACTGGCCGAACTGGTACCCGGCGATTTCCGCCTGGCCGATGGCCGCGCACTTGCGCAACTACTCGACGATTGCCCGTTCGTCGGCCTGGAACGCCTGTAAACCGGGCGTTCCAGCCTGCCGTACCGCTACGGTAACGCCAGTAACACCCTGATCGTAACAATGCGGTAACAGGGTGATTGACTTCCCCCACCTCGCTCACGACTATAGGCGTCCCGTGTGGCACCAAAGTGCCGCATACCCGTATTTAGGCCCGGACGGACCTGTGCCCGAACATCACGCGCGATGATGTGCCGCTCCGGAAGATGACTACACGCGTTGAATGCAGTCGTTTTTTACAGCGCCTGAACGAGGAATTTCCTACATGCCTGAAGTAACCCTCACCACCCTCAATGGCCTCAAGGCCAAGGGTGAAAAAATCACCATGCTGACCTGCTACGACGCAACCTTCGCCAAGGTCGCCAGCCAGGCTGGCATTGAAGTGTTGCTGGTGGGCGACTCGCTGGGGATGGTCCTGCAGGGCCACGACAGCACCTTGCCGGTAACCACGGCGGACATGGCCTACCATACCGCCAGCGTAAAACGCGGCAACGATGGCGCGCTGATTCTTGCCGACCTGCCGTTCATGGCTCACGCCACCCCTGAGCAGGCCTTTGCCAACAGCGCTTCGCTGATGCAGGCCGGCGCCCACATGATCAAGATCGAGGGCGCCGCCTGGCTGGCCGAGACCATTCGCCTGCTGGCCGAACGTGGCGTGCCGGTGTGCGCGCACATGGGCCTGACCCCACAAACCGTCAACGTGCTGGGCGGCTACAAAGTGCAAGGCCGCCAGGAAGCCCAGGCCCGGCAGATGCGTGCCGACGCCATTGCCCTGGAGCAAGCCGGTGCAGCCATGCTGCTGCTGGAATGCGTGCCCAGCGAACTGGCGGCGGAAATCACCAATGCCGTAGGCATCCCGGTAATCGGCATTGGCGCCGGCAGCGCCACCGATGGCCAGGTACTGGTACTGCACGACATGCTCGGCCTGTCGCTGACTGGTCGGGTACCAAAGTTCGTGAAGAACTTCATGCAAGGCCAGCCGGATATCCACAGCGCCCTCGTCGCGTACGTCGAGGCGGTCAAGCAAGTCAGCTTCCCAGGCAGCGAACACGGGTTCAGTGCATGAATACAGTCAAGACCGTCCGCGAACTACGCGCAGCAGTGGCCCGCGCCCGCGGTGAGGGCAAGCGCATCGGCTTCGTTCCAACCATGGGCAACCTGCACAGCGGCCACGCTGCGCTGGTAACCAAGGCCGCGCAGCGCGCCGACTTCGTGGTCGCCAGTATCTTCGTCAACCCGCTGCAGTTCGGCGCCAACGAAGACCTCGACAAGTACCCACGCACACTCGCCGCCGACCAGGAGCGCCTGCTGCAGGCCGGCTGTAACCTGCTGTTCGCGCCCACCGTGGACGAGATGTACCCCGACGGCATGAGCGTGCAAACCCGCGTCAGCGTGCCCCAGCTTTCCGAAGGCCTGTGCGGCGCCAGCCGGCCCGGGCATTTCGAAGGTGTAGCCACGGTGGTCAGCAAGCTGTTCAACATGGTCCAGCCGGACCTTGCGGTATTCGGTGAAAAGGACTTCCAGCAACTGGCGGTGATCCGCGCCATGGTGCGCGACCTGAACATGCCGGTGCAGATCATTGGCGAGCCCACCGTGCGGGCCGAAGATGGCCTGGCGCTGTCGTCGCGCAATGGTTACCTCACGCCGGAGCAGCGTAGTGCTGCACCAGCGCTGTACCGCACGTTGCAGCAGATTGCGGCGGGCATTGGCCGGGGACAGCGGGATTTTGCTGCGCTGGTTGCCGAAGGGCAGGCGCAACTGGCTGCGGCGGGTTTCCGCCCGGACTACCTGGAAGTGCGCCATGCCGTGAGCCTGCGCCCGGCGGTGATCGATGATCGCGACCTGGTGGTGATTGCGGCGGCTTACATGGGTAACACCCGGTTGATCGACAACCTTTACCTGCATGTGGAAGAGAAGACCGCGTAATGGCATGGGGCTGCCTTGCAGCCCATTCGCCGGCAAGCCAGCTCCCACAGGGGCGCAAAGCGCTCCCAAAATCCCCCTGTCATACCCATTCCCAGCGCGTGGCCTTTGCCTATAATGATGCCAGCCTGAACCCGGCAACGACTGCCGTGTCCAAGGTCTCACCACGCACCAAGGGAACCCCGCGCAATGGCGTATTACCGTACTCCCCACGATGTGACGGCCCTGCCCGCCTGGCAGGCGCTTCAGCAACACCGCGATGCCATGCAGTGCTTCAGCATGCGCGAAGCCTTTGCCGCCGATGCCAAGCGCTTCGACCAGTTCTCCCTTAGCGCTTGCGGTCTGTTCCTCGACTATTCGAAAAACCTGATTACCGAACAAAGCCGCGACCTGCTGGTCAACCTGGCCAACGAAGTTGGCCTGCAGGACGCCATCAAGTCGATGTTCAGCGGCGAAATCATCAACGCCTCCGAAGGCCGCCCGGTGCTGCATACCGCCCTGCGCCGGCCCGTAGGTGACAAACTCAGCGTCAACGGCGTGAACGTCATGCCGGAAGTGCACAAGGTACTCAACCAGATCACCGAACTGGTTGGCCGCATCCATGACGGCCTGTGGCGTGGCTACAGCGAGAAGCCGATCACCGACGTGGTCAACATCGGCATCGGCGGCTCGTTCCTCGGCCCCGAGCTGGTCTCCGAGGCGTTGCTGCCCTACGCTCAGCGCGGCGTGCGCTGCCACTACCTGGCCAACATCGACGGCAGTGAGTTCCACGAGCTGTCGGCCAACCTGCGCGCCGAAACCACCCTGTTCATCGTCTCGTCGAAGTCGTTCAACACCCTCGAGACTCTGAAAAACGCCATGGCCGCACGCACCTGGTACCTGGCACAGGGCGGCTCGGAAGCCGAGCTGTACCGCCACTTCATTGCGGTCTCCAGCAACAAGGCCGCCGCCGTGGCCTTCGGCATCCGCGAAGAGAACATCTTCCCGATGTGGGACTGGGTCGGCGGGCGCTACTCGCTGTGGTCGGCCATCGGTCTGCCAATTGCCCTGGCCATCGGCACCGCCAACTTCAAGGAGCTGCTGTCCGGTGCCTACACCATGGACCAGCATTTCCAGACCGCGCCGTTCGACAAGAACATGCCCGTGCTGCTGGCCCTGCTGGGCGTGTGGTACGGCAATTTCTGGGGCGCCAGCAGCCACGCGATCCTGCCCTACGACCATTACCTGCGTAACATCACCAAGCACCTGCAGCAGCTGGACATGGAGTCCAATGGCAAAAGCGTGCTGCAAGATGGCACCCCGGTGAAAACCGATACCGGCCCGGTCATCTGGGGTGGCGTCGGCTGTAACGGCCAGCACGCCTACCACCAGTTGCTGCACCAGGGCACCCAGCTGATTCCGGCCGACTTCATCGTGCCGGTCGTGAGCTTCAACCCAGTAGCCGACCATCACCAGTGGCTGTATGCCAACTGCCTGTCGCAGAGCCAGGCGCTGATGCTGGGTAAAACCCGCGAAGAAGCCGAAGCCGAACTGCGTGGCAAAGGCCTGAACGAAGCGGACATCGAAAAGCTGGCCCCGCACAAGGTGATCCCGGGCAACCGCCCGAGCAACACACTGGTGGTCGAGCGCATCAGCCCGCGCCGCTTGGGCGCGTTGGTGGCGATGTACGAGCACAAGGTGTTCGTGCAGAGCGTGATCTGGGGTATCAACGCCTTCGATCAGTGGGGCGTGGAGCTGGGCAAGGAGCTGGGCAAGGGCGTTTACCAGCGCTTGGTTGGCAGCCTGGAAGACAGCGCTGAAGATGGCTCGACCCAAGGCCTGATCAACTACTTCCGCGGCCGTCACCGCGGGTGATCCCAATGCCGACACATGGTCGCTCTTTGTAGGAGCGGCCTTGTGTCGCGATGGGCCGCGAAGCGGCCCCAAAAATTGATGCACAAATGCTGAAATCCTGGGGCCGCGTTGCGGCCCATCGCGACACAAGGCCGCTCCTACAGGGACCGCGCAAACCTCAACTGGGGAGGTGGCACAGGCGGAACACCTTCCCCAGCTACACTGTCCTATCGAATAGCCGTTGCAGTCCCTCGCCCCTTACAAGAGCAGGACCACCCGCCATGTTCGATATCCGCAATTACCCCCAGGCCCTGGCCGTCAGCCAGGCCGCCGCCCTCACCCCCGACGACTACCGCCGCCTCTACCGTCAGTCGGTCGACGACCCCGACACCTTCTGGGCCGAACAAGCCAAGCGCCTGGACTGGATCAAGCCCTGGTCAAGCGTGCAGCAAGGCGACCTGAAGACCGGCGAAGCGCGCTGGTTCGACGGTGCTCAGCTCAACGTCAGCTACAACTGCATCGACCGCCACCTGGCCCAGCGCGGCGAGCAGACCGCCCTGCTGTGGGAAGGTGACGACCCGCAAGATTCCAAGGCCATCAGCTACCGCGAGCTGCACCGCCAGGTCTGCCGCCTGGCCAACGCCCTTAAAGCACGCGGGGTGAAAAAAGGCGACCGGGTGTGCATCTACATGCCGATGATCCCCGAGGCCGCCTTCGCCATGCTCGCCTGCACCCGCATCGGCGCCATCCACTCGGTGGTGTTCGGTGGTTTCTCGCCAGACGCCCTGCGCGACCGCATTCTCGATGCCGACTGCCGCACGGTGATCACCGCCGATGAAGGCGTGCGCGGCGGCAAGCGCATCCCGCTCAAACACAACGTCGACAAGGCCCTGGCCAGTTGCCCCGCAGTCAGCAGCGTCTTCGTGGTACGCCGCACCGATGGCGATGTTGCCTGGGCCGAGGGCCGCGATCTCTGGTACCACGAGGCAACGGAAAAGGCAGGCGATGATTGCGCCCCCGAGCCGATGGAAGCCGAAGACCCGCTGTTCATCCTCTATACCTCTGGCAGCACTGGTAAACCCAAAGGCGTGCTGCACACCACCGGCGGCTACCTGCTGCAGGCGGCCATGACCTTCGACGTAGTGTTCGATTACCGGGACGGCGAAGTGTTCTGGTGCACCGCCGACGTCGGCTGGGTAACCGGCCACAGCTACATCGTCTATGGCCCGCTGGCCAATGGTGCGATCTCGCTGATGTTCGAAGGCGTGCCCAACTACCCGGACACCTCGCGCTTCTGGCAGGTGGTGGACAAGCACCAGGTGAACATCTTCTACACCGCCCCGACCGCCCTGCGTGCGCTGATGCGCGAAGGTTCGGCACCGCTGCAGAGCACCACGCGCAAAAGCCTGCGCCTGCTGGGCAGTGTCGGCGAGCCGATCAACCCAGAAGCCTGGGAGTGGTACTTCGAGGAAGTCGGGCAGAAGCGCTGCCCGATTGTCGATACCTGGTGGCAGACCGAAACCGGCGGCATCATGCTAACCCCGCTGCCTGGCTCACCCTCGCTCAAGCCTGGCTGCGCCACCCAGCCCATGTTCGGCGTGCAACCGGTGCTGCTGGACGAAAAAGGCCAACTGATTGAGGGCCCCGGCGCCGGTCTGCTGGTCATCAAGGCCAGTTGGCCAGGGCAGATCCGCAGCGTCTATGGCGACCACCAACGCATGGTCGACACCTACTTCAAACCCATGCCCGGCTATTACTTCACCGGCGACGGTGCCCGCCGCGATGCCGACGGCGACTTCTGGATCACCGGGCGCATCGATGATGTGATCAACGTGTCCGGCCACCGCATCGGCACTGCCGAAGTGGAAAGCGCGTTGGTACTGCATGACAGCGTTGCCGAAGCCGCCGTGGTCGGCTACCCGCATGACCTCAAGGGCCAGGGTGTGTACGCCTTCGTCACGCCCATGAATGGTGTAACGCCAGACGACGCACTGAAAACCGAGCTGCTGGCCCTGGTCAGCAAGGAAATCGGCAGTTTCGCCAAGCCCGAGCTGATCCAGTGGGCACCGGCGCTGCCGAAGACGCGCTCAGGCAAGATCATGCGGCGTATACTGCGCAAGATCGCCTGCAACGAGCTGGACAACCTGGGCGATACCTCGACCCTGGCCGACCCCAGCGTAGTGCAGGGCCTGATCGACAAACGCCTCAACCAGTAACCGGCGGCCACTGTTCATGGCCGCCCTGCCACGCAGGTCGCCATGGAAGCCCTTCGCCGCCGCATCGAAACCCAGGTCATGAGCCTTACCGGGCTGGCCCTCGGCCAGCTCGACCTGGAATCGCCCAAGGGCGACCCTGGGCTGTTCGGCCCGCACAGCATCAGCTGGCAGGTGCATGGCGACTTTCCCAGCATGCTGGTCGGCGGCATCAGCGCGCTCATGCTGCAATTGCTGCATCCACTGGCATTGGCCGGTGTGTGGGATCATTCCAATTTCCGTGAAGACCTGCTCGGCCGCTTGCGCCGTACCAGCCAGTTCATCTCCGGGACTACCTTCGGTGCCACGGGCGACGCCGAATGGCTGATCGACAAGGTGCGCACCATTCACCTTCAGGTCACCGGTACCGCGCCGGACGGCCGTCCCTATGCGGCCAGCGACCCGGACTTGCTGACCTGGGTGCATGTGGCGGAGGTCAGCAGCTTCCTCGCTGCCCACTTGCGTTACCGCAACCCGCACCTGCCGCGCAGTGAGCAGGATGCCTACTACAACGAGATCGCCCTGATTGCCGAGCGCCTTGGCGCCCGAGACGTGCCACGTTCCTGCCAGCAGGTGGAAGATTACCTGCAGCGCATACGCCCGCAACTGCACTGCGACGCACGCAGCCACGAGGTGATTCGGATTCTGCTCGACGCCCCGGCGCCCAGCCGCCTGGCTCAACCAGTCGGCAAGTTGATGCTACTCGCCGGTATCGACCTGCTACCGGGCTGGGCCCAGGTGATGCTCGGCTTGCAGCATGGGCCCCTGCAACAGCGCCTGATCCGCCTGGGCCTGAAGCGCACCGCACCGGTATTGCGCTGGGCGATGCGCGATGGCTCGGCGCACCGGGCCAAGCGACGCATGGGTATCGACTGACGCCAGTTGGTCCGCCCAGCGGAACTGATTTAACGTGCCATACTCCAAGCACTCCTGCTTAGACAGACGAAGCGACACATGTACAAAGGATTGACTCGCGCCGCTGGCGCAATCGTGGCCCTGGTGGCCCTTTACAGCCTGCTCGGCTTTCTCATACTTCCCGGTGTCGCACTGCGCGTCGCCAATCAGCAGTTGGCCCAGTACGCTACCGTACCGGCCCACCTCGAACGGATCGAGCTCAACCCCTTCAGCCTCGAGCTGACACTGTGGGGCCTGCAGATCGGCGAACCCGGCAAGGAGCAGGTGGGCTTCGAACGGCTATATGCCAACCTCTCGCTCGACAGCCTGTGGACCCGCGCCCTGCACCTGGAAGCGGTCGAGCTCGACAAACCGCGCAACGAGGTACTGTTCGCCAAGGACGGTACGCTCAACCTGACCGGGCTGTTCAAGCTGCCAGCCAGTGAAGCCAAGCCCGACGAACCACCCAGCGACCCGTTCCCGCTGCGCATCGGCAGCATCAAGCTGATCGATGGCTACCTGCATTTCGAGGACCAGCGCCCCAGCGAGCCGATCGAGTTCCTCTACGACAACATGAACCTGGAGCTGAAAAACCTCAGCACCTTGCCCAACGACAATGCCGACATGTCCCTGGTGGCCCTTGGCCCCAACGGCGGGCGTATCGACTGGAAAGGTACTCTCAGCCTGGCGCCGATCGCCTCTGAAGGCACGCTGAAGATCACCGAAGGCAAGATGAAGGCATTCTGGCCCTATGTGCGCGATGCCGTGCCGTTGGTGCTGGAAGACGGCGTGGTCAGCCTCGACACCCACTACAAGCTCAACCTCGCCAAACAGACAGAACTGCTCCTGGACAATGCCTCCGTGCGGATCGCACCGTTCGCCATCAAGGCACCGGATGGTCGGCCGCTGGCGCGCCTGGCCAGCCTGGAGGTGAGCGAAACCTCTGTCGACCTGGTCAAGCAACGGGTCACCGTCGGCAAGATCCGCAGCGAAAAACTGGAAACCTGGGCTGCGCTGGAAAAAGACGGCCAGCTCGACTGGCAGAAGCTGTTCGCCAGCCAACCGGCCAAAGCCACGCCGAAAGAAAAGGCCGAGCCGGCTACCGCCGAGCCTACGCCTGAAGAAAAAGCGGCCAAGGAGCCGAGCAAGCCCTGGCAGGTGCTGCTCAAGGACGTCCAGTTGCGCAACTACCTGGTGCACCTGGCAGACCGTACGCAAAAGGAGCCTGTGGCCCTCGATATCGGCCCGCTCAACGCCGACCTGCAAGGGTTTGACAGCCTTAACCAGACGCCCTTCACCCTCAAGCTCGATACCGGTGTGGGCAAGCAAGGCAAGCTGCAGGCAGCCGGCCAGGTCAACCTGGCGCCGATCTGGGCCAAGCTGGATGTCAGCACCCGCGATATCGACCTGCGCGTGGCCCAGGCCTACATCAGCCCGTTCATCCTGCTGGAGCTGCGCAGCGGCATGCTCTCCAGCGATCTCAAGGTCGACCTGAAAAACACCGCGCCGCTGGCCTTCAATGTTACCGGCAAGGCCCAGGTCAGTCAGTTGCACACCCTCGACACGATCAAGAGCCGCGACTTCGTCAAATGGCAGCAGGTGAACGTGGACGGCCTGTCCTACGTGCATGGTGATGCGCTGTCGATCGACAAGGTGACCCTGCTGCAACCCTATGCACGCTTCATCATCAACGAAGACCGCACCACCAACGTCAACGACCTGCTGATCCCGCAGCCGGCTGGCGCACCGTCGAGCAGCCAGGCGAAATCAGCCCCGGCCAGCAACAGCAAACCGCTGGGCATCCACATCGGCCAGGTCGACATCAATGACGGCTCGGCCAACTTTGCCGACCTGTCGCTGACCCCCAACTTCGCCACGGCCATCCAGCAGCTCAACGGCCAGATCGGCACCATCGACAACCGCACGCCAGCTCCGGCCAAGGTTGACGTCAAGGGCAAGGTCGACCGCTATGCACCGGTGACCATCAAAGGCGCCCTCAACCCGTTCAACCCGCTGGCCAGCCTGGACATCGCCACCAGCTTCAAGCGCGTCGAGCTGACCACATTGACCCCCTACTCCGGCAAGTTCGCCGGTTTCCGTATCCGCAAGGGCCGGCTCAATCTCGACCTGCATTACCTGATCACCAACGGCCAGCTCAAGGCCGAGAACAAAGTCGTGGTGGAGCAGTTGCAACTGGGCGAAAAAGTCGACAGCCCGGATGCGGTCGACTTGCCGATCCGCCTGGCGGTGGCATTGCTGAAGGACACCGAGGGCAAGATCTCGATCGAGCTGCCGGTGACGGGCGACCTCAATAACCCACAGTTCAGCGTAATGCCGATTGTCTGGCAAACCCTGCGCAACCTGGTGCTGCGTGCGGCGCAAGCGCCGTTCAAGTTCATTGGCGGGCTGATTACCGGGGGTGGTTCGCAAGACCTCGGTAATGTGGCCTTCGCACCGGGCTCCAGCGAACTCAGCGGCGATGCCCAATCGTCGCTGGACAAGCTGGCATCGGCGCTGAAAGAACGCCCGGAACTGCGCCTGGAAATCGAAGGCACCAGCGCCCAGGCCAGCGACGGCCCACTGATCGCCCAGCAGCGCCTGGAGCGTGAGTACCAGGCCACCTGGTACAAGATCCTGCAGCGCCGTGGTGACAAGGTGCCGCCTAATGCTTCGATGCTGATTGTTGATGACAGTGACAAACCGGCGATGCTCGAAGGCATTTACCGCACCCGTCTGAAGCAGCAACCGCCGGCCGACTGGGAACAGTTGGGGCGCGATGAGCGCACTGCCAAGCTGCGCGAGGCGGTGATCAAGTCGTGGGCCGAAAGCACCGCGTTACTGCGTACACTGGGCCAGGAACGGGCCAGCAGCATCAAGGACTACCTGGTCGACAAGGGCAAGCTGGAAGATGACCGGGTGTATTTCATCGATACCAGCCTGGGGCAGCCAGAAAGCGATGGCCGAGTGGTGACGCCGATGCATCTGGATGCCGAGTAAACTCTGATAGCAGGCCCGGCCCATTCGCGGGTGAACCCGCTCCCCCAGGTAACACACAGGCCTTGAGCCATGCGCAATCCCTGTGGGAGCGGGTTCACCCGCGAAGACGCCGGCACAGGCGTCAGACCAACCGCTGCCCCGACACCGCCGGGTGATACAGCGGTTGTACCTTGTTCCCCGCCGGGTCCAGCAGGTGGAAGCTGCGCGCACCGTCCCCATGGTTGAATGGCCGGTCAAGCAAGGTCACCCCTCGGGCCTTGAAGTACGCATACCAGGCCTCCAGTTCCTCGACACTGTCGACGATGAACCCATAGTGGTCCAGGGTCTGCAGCCCATTGGCCGCCCCTGCTCCGCGCCCCAGCGACAGGTTGTCATTACCGCAGGTCAGGTACACCAAGTCTTCATTGGCGCGGTTCAGCACTTCCATACCCAGCACATCGACATAGAAGCGTTCGCACTCCTCAAGGTTGGGTACCAGCAAGGCAATATGGCGCAGGCCATTCAAGCGACCAGGGCGTGCAGGCAATTGGGACATTGGCTAGGCTCCTTTTTTGTATACAATTCGATATTGAATTTAAAACAAAAGGAAAGATTTGTGTATAGCCTGTTCATCAAGACCCGCGTGAAACCCGGATGTGTCGACGCTTTCCTTAGCGCGATCAAGGTCAATGCCGCCGCTTCGGTGGCCACTGAGCCGGGTTGCCTGGTGTTCGATGTGTCGCAAGACCGCGCAGACCCGGAGGTCATCTACCTGTACGAGATCTACTGCGACGATGCCGCCTATGAGGCACACACCCAAACGGCGCACTTCCGTGACAGCAGACCGCTGGTGGAGCCGCTGATCGTCGAGCAGGAATGTTTTGAGAGCGATGTTATCGCGCGTAATCCGGTGTGCTGAGTTGAAAGAAAAAGCCCTGGCATGGGCCAGGGCTTTCGGTAACGGTGGCCAAATCCATTTGGCCGACGGGACATTCCTTATTCAGCTTTCAGGCCGTCAGACATTACGCTCTTGACGCCTTTGATGTTCTTGGTAATGCGTACAGCTTCTTCTTTCTGCGATTCGGTGACTTTTACATCGGAAGACAGGGAAACAACACCTTGGCTGGTCTCGACTTTGATGTCGCTGCCTGGAATGCCTTTTTCAGTCAGCAGGTCAGCTTTGACCTTGGTGGTGATCCAAGTGTCGGAGCCTTCTTGCTTGGCGTTGTCAACAGTGTTGGCAGCCAACATGACTGGAGCCTGGGTTGGCTCGGCAGCGAAGGCACCGTTAGCCATGGTCAGGGTCAGAGCGGTTGCAGTAGCGGCAGCAATGGCGAACTTCTTCATGTGAGTCACTCCTGTTTATTTGAAAGGTCTGCGCCGTATGTCCTGGCGTCAGATATGAAGGTAGTTGCATGCGTTGTGCCAGCTTTACCGTTTCGCTTAAACCCTTATAAATCAATAAGTTAGCTATAAGCCGCCCTTTGCGGTTTCGTGCATTTTGCAATCCGCGCGGTAAACCTGCATGCAAGATGCAAGTCCGCAAAAGGTTCCCGCGACGCATGAAAAAAAAGGGCCCCGAAGGGCCCTTTCCATGTTGCGTCTGTCGCTTAGACGCCCGAGGCTTTCGCCGCAGCAACGTCTTTGATCGACAGCTTGATACGGCCGCGGTTGTCCACGTCCAGTACCAGTACTTCGACTTCCTGGCCTTCTTTCAGGATGTCGGTGACTTTCTCGACGCGAGCATCGCTCAGCATGGAGATGTGCACCAGGCCGTCCTTGCCAGGCAGGATGTTGACGAAGGCGCCGAAGTCGACGATGCGCTCAACCTTGCCGACGTAGATCTTGCCGATCTCGGCTTCTGCGGTAATGCCCAGGATGCGCTGCTTGGCAGCTTCTGCCGCTTCCTTGGTTTCGCCGAAGATCTTGATCGAGCCATCGTCTTCGATGTCGATCGAAGCCTTGGTTTCTTCGCAGATGGCGCGAATGGTGGCGCCGCCTTTGCCGATCACGTCACGGATCTTGTCGGTGTCGATCTTCATCGCGATCATGGTCGGGGCGTTGGCCGACAGCTCGGTACGCGACTGACCGATGATCTGGTTCATCTGACCGAGGATGTTCAGGCGCGCTTCCAGGGCCTGGCCCAGGGCGATTTCCATGATCTCTTCGGTGATGCCGTTGATCTTGATGTCCATCTGCAGCGCGGTAACGCCTTTGGCGGTACCAGCTACCTTGAAGTCCATGTCGCCCAGGTGGTCTTCGTCACCGAGGATGTCGGTCAGGACCGCGAACTTGTCGCCTTCCTTGACCAGACCCATGGCGATACCGGCTACTGGCGCCTTCATCGGTACACCGGCGTCCATCAGGGCCAGGGAAGCACCGCAGACCGAAGCCATGGAGCTGGAACCGTTGGATTCGGTGATTTCCGAAACCACGCGGATGGTGTACGGGAACACGTCAGCGGCAGGCAGCATGGCCTGGACCGAACGGCGGGCCAGACGGCCGTGGCCGATTTCACGACGGCCAGCACCGCCCATGCGGCCACACTCACCTACCGAGAACGGTGGGAAGTTGTAGTGCAGCATGAAGGGGTCTTTCTTCTCGCCTTCAAGGGTGTCCAGCAGCTGGGCGTCACGGGCAGTACCCAGGGTCGCAACGACCAGGGCCTGGGTTTCACCACGGGTGAACAGCGCCGAACCGTGAGTTTTCGGCAGCACACCTACTTCGATGTTCAGCGGGCGTACGGTCTTGGTGTCGCGGCCGTCGATACGTGGCTTGCCGTTAACGATGTTTTCGCGAACGGTGCGGTATTCGATTTCGCCGAAGATGTCTTTGACTTCGGAGGCCGAAGGCTGGCCTTCTTCACCGGAGAACTTGGCAACAGCTTGGTCACGCAGCTCGCCCAGGCGCGCGTAGCGGTCAGCCTTGACGGTGATGGTGTAGCCCTGCGAAACCGCTTCGCCGAACTCGGCGCGGATGGCGTTGAACAGCTCGGTGTTGGCAACGGCAGGTTTCCAGTCCCAGGTCGGCTTGGCGGCTTCGGCAGCCAGCTCTTTGACAGCCTGGATAACAGCCTGGAATTCGTCGTGGGCGAACAGTACGGCACCCAGCATCTGGTCTTCGGTCAGCTCTTGTGCTTCCGATTCAACCATCAGTACGGCGTCGGAGGTACCGGCAACGACCATGTCCAGGCTCGAGGCAGCCAGTTGCTCGTAGGTCGGGTTCAACAGGTAGCCGGTGCTTTCATGGAAGGCAACACGGGCGGCGCCGATCGGGCCTTCGAACGGAATGCCGGAGATGGCCAGGGCAGCCGAGGTACCGATCATCGCAGCGATGTCCGGGTCGGTCTTCTTGCTGGTGGAAACCACGGTGCAGACGACCTGCACTTCGTTCATGAAGCCTTCCGGGAACAGCGGGCGGATCGGACGGTCGATCAGGCGCGAGGTCAGCGTCTCTTTCTCGGAAGGACGGCCTTCACGCTTGAAGAAGCCACCCGGGATCTTGCCGGCGGCGTAGGTCTTTTCCTGGTAGTGAACCGACAGCGGGAAGAAGCCCTTGCCTGGATCAGCCTGTTTGGCGCCTACCACAGTCACCAGCACGGTGACGTCGTTGTCGACGGTAACCAGCACGGCGCCGGTTGCCTGACGGGCAATACGGCCCGTTTCGAGAGTAACGGTCGATTGACCGAACTGGAAAGTCTTGATTACCGGGTTCACGGTTTCCTACCTTTTTCAGTGGCTCTTGGGGGAACTGGTTTCTTGCGAATTCTTGGGCAGAACGGGGAATCGGCCCCATTGACCGTCCAGATACAACACGAGGCTGGGAGCCTGGCTGCTGCGCGGTAAACCGCTCAGCACAACCAGGCTGCCAACCTCGGAGATACGCGTGGCGTGACCGACGACGATGCTGCGAAACAGCATAGCCGAAGCTTGCGACACGCCAGGCACACCACTGACCTGGCCGCTATTAGCGACGCAGGCCCAGGCGACCGATCAGGGCGCTGTAACGAGTGGTGTCTTTGCCCTTCAGGTAGTCCAGCAGCTTACGACGCTGGTTAACCATACGGATCAGGCCACGACGGGAGTGGTGGTCTTTACCGTTGGCCTTGAAGTGGCCTTGCAGCTTGTTGATGTTCGCGGTCAGCAGAGCAACCTGAACTTCCGGGCTACCAGTGTCGCCAGCGGCTTGCTGGAAGTCGGTAACGATTTGAGCTTTTTCTTCAACGCTGAGGGCCATTTGGCTTCTCCTGATAACGGATCCCGCAAGCGGGGTCCAATAGGCCAGGGACAAATCCCTGTATTAATAAAAAAGGTGTGACCGTGCCTACTGACAGCCACCCTTGATTCCGTAGGGTTCGGCAACTGCTTTACCCTGCGGTTTCGGTCATTCCGACCGAATTAGCCGACGCGGCGCAATGCGCCCGTCTTCGCTCACTTCACCGATACCGATGAAGCGCCCATTGTGATCCTGTACCCGGACCATGCCAAACTGTGGCGCGTCCGGCGCACGTACCGCCTGCCCATGCAGCCAGTAGAACGCACTGTGTTCGGACAGGCTGACCATTGGCCAGTCCTGCAAGCCGCTGTCCGATGGCATCAGGAAGCGATCGAGCGCTTCGTTGCCGCCTTCGGCGTGGGCCTGTTCGAGTTCCTCGAGGGTGACCGTCTGTGCCAGCGCGAAGGGCCCGGCCTGGGTCCTGCGCAACTCGGCGACATAGGCGCCGCAACCAAGGGCCTCGCCAATATCCTCCACCAGGGTACGGATATAGGTGCCTTTGCTGCATCCTACGCTCAACCGTGCACGGGTGCCTTCGCACTCGAGCAACTCCAAGCGGTTAATAGTAACAGAACGCGCCTCGCGCTCCACTACCTCTCCTGCACGTGCCAGCTTGTACAGCGGCTGGCCGTCACGCTTGAGCGCCGAGTACATCGGCGGTATCTGGCTGATCGGGCCACGAAAACGTGGCAGCAGGGCCTCGATGTCGGTGCGACCAACGGTCACCTCGCGGGTTCGCAGTACCTCTCCTTCGGCGTCGCCGGTGTTGGTAGTCTGCCCCATCTGCATGACGGTTTCGTAGCCCTTGTCGGAATCGAGCAGGTACTGCGAAAACTTGGTCGCTTCGCCGAAGCACAACGGCAGTACGCCGGTCGCCAACGGGTCGAGGCTACCGGTGTGGCCGGCCTTTTCCGCGTTGAGCAGCCAGCGCACTTTCTGCAGCGCGGCGTTGGAGGTAAAGCCCAGCGGCTTGTCGAGCAGGATGATGCCGCTGACGTTGCGGCGGATACGTTTGACCTGGGCCACCGCTTACTCCTTGGTGTCCGGCTCGTCAGCTTCCTTGTGCTGGCGGTCTTCGGCCACTGCACGCTCGATCAGCGCCGACAGGTGTACACCGCGGCTGACACTTTCATCGAAGTGGAAGTGCAGTTGCGGCACGCTGCGCAGTTGCATCGAACGCCCCAGGTGCAAACGCAGGAAGCTGGCAGCGCTGTTCAGTGCCTTCAGCGACTGCTGCACGGCGTCCGGGGTTTCCTCGCCCATGACGGTGATGAACACCTTGGCATGGCCCAGGTCACGGCTGACATCCACGGCGGTGATGGTCACCAGGCCGACACGCGGGTCCTTGACTTCGCGGCGGATCAGCTCGGCCAGCTCGCGCTGCATCTGATCGCCAATACGTTGGGTACGGCTATATTCTTTGGCCATTCTTGCTACCTGTAACTTAAAGCGGCAAACGCCCGGACAGACCTGAGCCTGACCGGGCGCCACCTGAAGAGGTACCGCAAGCCGCCCTGTAGCGGGCGCTTGCGGCTTGCTCGCCCTTAAAGGGTACGAGCCACCTGGACTTTCTCGAAGACTTCGATCTTGTCGCCGACCTTGACGTCGTTGTAGCTCTTGACGCCAATACCGCACTCCATGCCCGAACGGACTTCGGAGGCGTCGTCCTTGAAGCGACGCAGCGATTCCAGTTCGCCTTCGAAGATCACAACGTCGTCGCGCAGTACGCGGATCGGACGGTTGCGGTACACGGTACCCTCGATGACCATACAGCCAGCGATGGCGCCGAACTTCGGCGAACGGAACACGTCACGTACTTCGGCGACACCCAGGATGTTCTCGCGAACATCGCTGCCGAGCATACCGGTCAGGGCCTTCTTGACGTCTTCGATGATGTCGTAGATCACGTTGTAGTAACGCATATCCAGACCTTCCTGCTCGACGATCTTGCGCGCGCCGGCATCGGCACGCACGTTGAAGCCGAACAGTACTGCGTTCG
Source organism: Pseudomonas sp. NPDC089407 (assembly GCF_044900445.1). Classification (NCBI taxonomy): domain Bacteria; kingdom Pseudomonadati; phylum Pseudomonadota; class Gammaproteobacteria; order Pseudomonadales; family Pseudomonadaceae; genus Pseudomonas; species Pseudomonas sp. NPDC089407. The sequence goes on along the minus strand of NZ_JBJDNB010000033.1, from coordinate 34,169 downwards.
AAGCCAGTGCCAGGTTGGCGTCGCTCTCGGTGATACCACCGACACCACCACCAATTACGCGCACTTGCACTTCGTCGTTGCCCAGGCCGCCGAGCGAGCCCTGCAGTGCTTCCAGAGAACCACGCACATCGGTCTTGAGAACGATGTTGAGGGTTTTCTTCTCTTCCTGACCCATGGTCTCGAAGATGTTTTCCAGCTTGCCGGCGTGAGCACGGGCCAGCTTGACCTCGCGGTACTTGCCTTGACGGAACAGGGCAACTTCGCGGGCTTTCTTCTCGTCAGCCACCACGGACAGCTCGTCACCGGCTTCCGGGGTACCGTCCAGGCCGAGGATTTCGACCGGGATCGACGGGCCGGCTTCCTTCACAGGCTTGCCGTTCTCGTCGAGCATGGCACGCACGCGGCCATAGTTGGAACCGCACAGGACCATGTCGCCCTGACGCAGGGTACCGTCCTGAACCAGGATGGTTGCCACTGGGCCACGGCCCTTGTCCAGGCGCGACTCGACCACGACACCACGACCTGGAGCGGTCGGGGTAGCCTTCAGCTCAAGGATCTCGGCCTGCAGCAGGACGGCTTCGAGCAGTTCGTCTACACCGGTACCCATCTTCGCCGAAACCTTGACGAATGGCGTGTCACCACCCCATTCCTCGGAGGTCACGCCTTCGACCGACAGTTCGTTACGGATGCGATCGAGGTCGGCACCCGGCTTGTCGATCTTGTTCACGGCAACAACCAGTGGAACGCCAGCTGCCTTGGCATGCTGCACCGCTTCACGGGTTTGCGGCATCACGCCGTCGTCCGCCGCCACCACCAGGATGACGATGTCGGTCGCCTTGGCACCACGGGCACGCATCTGGGTAAACGCAGCGTGGCCTGGGGTGTCGAGGAAGGTGACCATGCCGCGGTCGGTTTCCACGTGGTAGGCGCCGATGTGCTGGGTAATACCACCGGCTTCGCCAGCAGCAACCTTGGCACGACGGATGTAGTCGAGCAGCGAGGTCTTGCCATGGTCAACGTGACCCATGACGGTAACCACTGGCGCGCGCGACTCGGTCTGGCCTTCGAACTTCAGCGATTCGGCCAGGGAGTCTTCCAGGGCGGTATCGCTGACCAGGGTGACCTTGTGGCCCAGCTCTTCTGCGATCAGCTGAGCGGTTTCCTGGTCGAGTACCTGGTTGATGGTAACCGGGGTACCCATCTTGAACATGAACTTGACCACTTCAGCGCCCTTCACGGACATCTGGTTGGCCAGCTCGGAAACCGTGATGGTTTCGCCGATGGTCACGTCACGGATGACAGGACCGGTCGGGTTCTGGAAGCCGTGCTGGTTACGCTTCTTCAGCTTGCCCTTGCCACCGCGACCACGACGAGCGCCATCGCTCTCTTCGTCGGTAGTGCGCGGAGCGGCACGTGGAGTCGGAGCCTTTTCCTTCTCCTTGACCTTGACCTTGATCGACACACGAGGGGCCTCGCCACGACGACGGTCGTCATCACGGGTGCGGCTTTCGTTGCGACGGGTCTCGTCCTTCTTGCGCTCGGCAGCACGGGCTGCGGCGTCTTCGGACGCAGGTGCGTCAGCGACCACCGGGGCCGGTGCAGCAGCCGGGGCTGGTGCAGGCTTGGCGGCAGGCGCAGGGGCAGCAGCCGGGGCTTCGGCCGCCTGACGGCGAGCCTGCTCCTCGTTGCGCTGGCGAACTTCAGCGTCAACCTTGTCGCGAGCGGCATTTTCAGCCGCGCGACGCTCTTCCAGCTCACGCTTCTGCTCAGCCTGGATTTCTTCCGGGCTACGCTGAACGAAAACTTTCTTCTTGCGTACTTCTACGCTGATGCTCTTGCTACCGGCGACACGCAGGGTGCTGGTGGTTTTGCGCTGCAAGGTAATCTTGCGCGGCTCTTCCGCCTTGCTCTTGTGGCTGCTTTTCAAATGAGTCAGCAGGGTCTGCTTCTCATTGTCGGTCACTACCTGACCGGCGTCGGTGTGCGGCAGACCTGCCTCACGCATCTGCTGCAGCAGGCGCTCTACCGGTGCCTCGACCTCTTGGGCCAGTTCTTTCACCGTGACTTGCGTCATGCACTTCTCTCCTCAGGCCGCGCCTAATTACTCGAACCAGTGGGCTCGGGCGGCCATGATCAACTTGCCGGCACGCTCTTCGTCGATGCCGTCGATGTCGAGCAGATCGTCGATCGACTGCTCGGCCAGGTCTTCGCGGTTAACCACGCCGCGCACCGCCAGTTCAGCCGCCAGGTCCTTGTCCATGCCCTCAAGGGAGAGCAGGTCTTCGGCCGGGTGGGCGTCTGCCAGTTTTTCTTCGGTAGCGATGGCCTTGGTCAACAAACGGTCCTTGGCTCGAGCGCGGAGCTCATTGACGATATCTTCGTCAAAGCCATCGATGTTGAGCATTTCTTCCAACGGTACGTAGGCAATTTCTTCGAGGCTGGTAAAGCCTTCGTCGACCAGCACTTGGGCCAGCTCCTCGTCGACTTCCAGTTCATCGATGAAATTGCGCAGGATGTCACCGGTTTCGGCCTGTTGCTTGGCCTGGATATCCTTCTCGGTCATCACGTTCAGGGTCCAGCCGGTCAGCTGACTGGCAAGACGAACGTTCTGACCGCCACGGCCAATGGCCTGGGCCAGGTTGTCCTCGGCGACGGCGATGTCCATGGCATGGGCATCTTCATCAACGATGATCGCCGCGACTTCAGCCGGCGACATGGCGTTGATGACGAACTGCGCCGGGTTATCGTCCCACAGGACGATATCCACACGCTCACCACCCAACTCCCCGGATACGGCCTGGACGCGCGAACCCCGCATGCCGATACAGGCACCTTGCGGGTCGATGCGCTTGTCCTTGGAGCGGACGGCGATCTTGGCTCGCGAACCCGGATCACGGGAAGCGGCCATGACTTCGATCAGGCCCTCGGCAATTTCCGGCACTTCAATGCGGAAAAGCTCGATCAGCATCTGTGGCGCAGTGCGCGACAGGATCAGCTGAGGGCCACGGTTTTCAGTGCGAATTTCCTTGAGCAGCGCACGCAGGCGCACGCCAACACGGAAGGTTTCGCGCGGAATGATGTCTTCGCGGGCCAGCAAGGCCTCGGCGTTGTTGCCCAGGTCAACGATGACGTTGTCGCGGGTAACCTTTTTCACGGTACCGGAGATGATCTCGCCAACGCGTTCGCGATAGGCATCGACCACCTGGGCACGCTCGGCCTCACGGACCTTCTGCACGATGACCTGCTTGGCGGTCTGCGCGGCGATACGGCCGAACTCGATGGACTCGATCTTTTCTTCGATCACGTCACCGATTTTCGCTTCCGGGTGAGTGTCCTTGATCTTGTCCAGCCAGGTTTCGATCGCCGGATCGTCCAGGTCGTTTTCGTCGACCACGGTCCAGCGACGGAACGTCTCGTAGCTACCGGTGTGGCGGTTGATTTCCACACGCAGGTCGACTTCGTCCTCAAAACGTTTTTTGGTTGCAGTGGCCAAGGCCACTTCCAGCGCTTCGAAAATGACGCCGGGCGGTACACCTTTTTCGTTGGATACCGATTCAACAACCAGCAGTACTTCTTTGCTCATCGTACGCCTCGCCTTGCGCAAGCCATTGGGCCCGGATAGTGCGCCGGGCCCGGCACGTCTCAGTCAAAACTGGGAATAATATTGGCCTTGTCGATCGAGTCGATCGGCAGAAGGAATTCCTGGTTGTCCACCTGGACCACCACGTCCTGCTCCTCCACACCGCGGAGAAGGCCCTGGAAGTTACGACGACCCTCGAAGGGTGAGCGCAGCTTGATCTTCACTTGTTCGCCGGCATGCGAGGCAAACTGTTCCAAAGTGAACAGTGGGCGATCCATGCCGGGAGAAGACACCTCGAGGGTGTACTCACTGCTGATTGGATCTTCCACATCGAGAATGGCGCTGGCCTGACGACTGACCGCTTCGCAGTCCTCCACCAGGATGCCGCCTTCCTTGTCGATGTAGATGCGCAGTACCGAATGCTTACCCTGGGAAACGAACTCGATCCCCCAGCACTGATAGCCCAGACCCTCGACAACCGGGGCCAACAAGGCCTGCAACTGTTCTAGCTTGCTCGACACCTGAACCCCCTCGTGCATGCTGTGCAAATAAAAAATGGGCGAAGCGCCCATCCCTGAAAGCGCCGTTGGACAACGACGCCGAAAACTGTTCGGTTAGCAAAAAGCCCCTGAAAAGGGGCTCCGCTGAAGCTGGTTGCGGGGGCTGGATTTGAACCAACGACCTTCGGGTTATGAGCCCGACGAGCTACCAAGCTGCTCCACCCCGCGACAAAGCTGGGGCGAAAGTATAAGACCGAACCCTGTTGAGGGTCAAATCTTAACCTTCACCTGCAAGAAAGCCCGCTAAAGCGGGCTCTCAAGCTTCAATTGGTACCGAGAAGGGGACTCGAACCCCTACACCCTATGGGCACAACCACCTCAAGGTTGCGTGTCTACCAATTCCACCACCTCGGCAATACTACTACTTGAAACCCGTTACTTCTGCTCTTGTGCCGGAGGAGGTACATCACCCGTGTTATTGGTGGTTTCACTCTTCTGCTGCTGGAGCACCGGTACATCATCATTAACTGCCGGTTTTTGCGGCTCTTTCACTTCTAGCACAGCTGGATCTGGAAGACCTGCTTGGCTAAGCTGGTGAGCTTGTTGCTTCGCGAAGTATCCTAACCCAAGTGCTGTCAAAAAGAAAGTGGCAGCGAGTATAGCAGTGAATTTACTTAGGAACGTTGCAGAGCCTTGGCTCCCGAACACGGTATTAGAAGCACCCGCGCCGAAAGATGCACCTGCTTCAGCACCTTTACCCTGTTGCAACAGCACCAGCACTACAAGCGACAGCGCTGCCAACAGATGAAAAACAACGATGACTGTTTCCAGCATTTGTTCAGTTTCCTGCGGCGCGACAAATTGCACCGAATTCGTCTGCGTTCAGGGAAGCCCCACCAATGAGCCCCCCATCGATATCCGGCATGCCGAACAGTTCGGCCGCATTGGCCGCCTTCACGCTGCCGCCGTAGAGCAACTGCACCTTCGCAGCCACTTCAGCATCTTCTGCCGCCAGCTGGCCGCGGATGGCGGCGTGCACATCCTGGGCCTGCTGTGGCGTGGCCGTAAGGCCGGTGCCGATGGCCCATACAGGCTCATAGGCAATTACTGCATTGGCAAAAGCCTTAACACCGAATGCTTCGATGATACTGCTTAGTTGACGCCCGACAACTTCGAGCGTTTTGCCAGCCTCGCGCTCTTCAAGGGTTTCCCCGATGCAAAGCACTGGCTTCAAACCTTTGGCCTGGGCCGCTGCAAACTTGCGATTGAGCACTTCGTCGGTTTCACCAATGATCTGGCGGCGCTCCGAGTGACCAATCAACACCAACTTGCAACCTGCTTCAACCAGCTGCTCGGGAGCAACTTCCCCGGTCAGCGCACCCTGTTCGGGTTGTACAGCAGAATTCTGTGCGCCGACAGTAATTTCTTTACCTGCCAGGCCATCAACCACTTGATTGATGAACAGGGCCGGTGGAAATACCGCGACTTCCACTCCGCTCGGCAAGGCGAGATTGCTCAAGCCTTCGGTCAGCTCAGCGACGCTAGCGCGGGTACCGTGCATCTTCCAGTTACCAGCTACCATAGGGCGACGCATGCTTTACCTCGTCGGTCAAAGTGGGCGCAGATCTTACCCAACCAGATCTGCGCTGGCAAGCGCCTTCAGACACAAACTTCGCTGACCAGTTTGGCCAATGCTTCGGCATGGCCGCGCACCTGGCTTTCGTCTTCACCCTCGACCATGACCCGCACCAGCGGCTCGGTGCCGGATTTGCGCAACAGCACACGCCCACGACCGGCCAGAGCTTCGGTGACCTTGGCGCTGGCTTCCTTGACCGCCGGGTGCTCCAGCGGGTCGACCTTGCTCGCCCCGAAGCGCACATTGATCAGCACCTGCGGGCACTTGCGCAGGGCCTGACGGGCCTGGGACAGGGTCTCCCCGCGGCGCTTGAGCGCCATCAGCACCTGCAGCGCGGCGATGATCGCGTCGCCGGTAGTGGTGTGGTTGCAGCACACGACGTGGCCGGAGTTTTCGCCACCGATCAGCCACTCACGCTCCAGCAGCTCGGCCATGACGTAACGGTCGCCGACCTTGGCCCGTACAAACGGGATATCCAGGTCTTTCAGCGCAAGCTCAAGGCCCAGGTTGCTCATGAGCGTACCCACTACCCCGCCCTGCAGCTTCCCACGGTCATGCAAGTCGCGGGCGATGATGAACAGCAATTCGTCACCATCGACAATGGCGCCGGTGTGGTCGACCATCAGCACGCGGTCGCCGTCACCGTCAAAGGCGATACCGAGGTCGGCATGGCCTACCAGCACCGCAGCCTGCAGCGATTCGATATGGGTCGAGCCGCAGCCTTCGTTGATGTTCAGGCCGTCCGGCTGGGCGTGCAGCACGGTTACGTCGGCGCCTAGCTCGCGGAACACGCTTGGGGCAACCTTGTAGGTGGCACCATGGGCACAATCGACCACCAGCTTGAGGCCGGCAAAGCTGGTGCTGCTCGGTACGCTGCTCTTGCAGAATTCGATGTAGCGGCCAGCGGCATCGTTGATGCGCGAAACCTTGCCCAGCCTGCTCGACTCGACAACGGTCATCGGCTGGTCGAGCAGTTCCTCGATCATCAGCTCGACTTCATCTGGCAGCTTGGTGCCCTGCCCCGAGAAGAACTTGATGCCGTTGTCATCGTGCGGGTTGTGCGAGGCGCTGATGACGATACCGGCTTCAGCGTGGAAGGTACGTGTCAAATAGGCGATGGCCGGTGTCGGCATCGGCCCGAGCAGCATCACGTCGGCACCTGCGGCAGACAGGCCGGCCTCAAGTGCGGACTCGAACATGTAGCCGGAGATACGCGTGTCCTTACCCACCAGGACCCGACAGTGGCCCAGCTTGCGGAAGGCCATGCCGGCCGCCCAGCCAAGCTTCAGCATGAAGTCCGGTGTGATCGGGTATTCGCCGACGCGGCCACGAATGCCGTCGGTACCAAAGTATTTTCTGCTCATAGGGACTCCAAGGTTCTTATTCGGCGTTCTGCACTGCAGCGATCATGCGCACGACATCGACAGTTTCGGCCACGTCATGAACACGCAGGATGCTAGCGCCCTTGGTCATGGCCAATGCTGCCAGCGCCAGGCTGCCGTACAAACGCTCACCGACCGGACGTTCCAGCGTCAGGCCGATCATGCTCTTTCGTGAAACACCCACCAGCAGCGGCCGCCCAAGGCGATAGAGCGCTTCCATGTGTTTGAACAGGCTCAGGTTGTGCGCCAGCGTCTTGGCGAACCCGAAGCCCGGGTCAAGGATGATGCGTTCCGCCGGGATGCCTACCAATGCGCAAGCGGCCATACGCTGTTCAAGATAGCGCGCAACGTCGGCAGTCACATCGTCGTAATGCGGATTGTCCTGCATGTTGCCCGGCTCGCCACGCATATGCATCAGGCACACCGGCAGGCCGGTAGCGGCAGCAGCATCCAGGGCGCCATCACGCTCCAGACCACGCACGTCGTTGATCAGCCCGGCACCAAGGCGCGCAGACTCCCGCATGACGGCCGGCGTGGAGGTATCGACCGAGATGACCACATCGAGACGGCTGTTGATCGCCTCGACCATGGGTGCCACGCGCTCCAGCTCTTCGGTTACCGAAACGGCACGTGCACCCGGGCGGGTGGACTCGCCACCGATGTCAATCAGCGTGGCGCCAGCGGCAGCCATCGCCTCGGCATGGCGCAAGGCCTCGTCGCGCTGATTGAAGCGCCCGCCATCGGAGAAGGAATCGGGGGTGATATTGAGAATACCCATGACATGGGTACGCGACAAATCAAGAACCCGGTTGCCGCAAGGCAACCGGGTCGGGTACTGCACTGAGCTCATAGATGCCCTTAGTGTTGAGCTGCCGGGCCGCCGATTGGCGATTCCGGACGATCATTCTGGGCAGCAGGCGTGCCCGAATCCTTGTCATCGTCCCAGTCACGCGGCTCACGCGGCGTACGCCCAGCCATGATATCGTCGATCTGATCGGCATCAATGGTCTCATACTTCATCAGCGCTTCGGTCATCGCTTCGAGCTTGTCGCGGTTATCGACCAGCAGTTGCTTGGCCGTGGCGTAGCACTGATCGATGATGCTGCGCACCTCGGAGTCGATCAGCTTGGCCGTTTCGCCGGACACACTGGCGTGCTGGCTGCCGGCACTGCGACCAAGGAACACTTCACCCTCTTCCTCCGCATACATCAGCGGGCCGAGCTTCTCGGACAGGCCCCACTTGGTAACCATGTTACGAGCGATCTGGCTTGCACGCATGATGTCGTTGGACGCGCCAGTCGTCACGCCATCGAAGCCCAGGGTCATCTCTTCGGCAATACGGCCCCCATACAGCGAGCAGATCTGGCTGATCAGCGCACGCTTGGACAGGCTGTAGCGGTCTTCCTCCGGCAGGAACATGGTCACACCCAGGGCGCGACCCCGCGGGATGATCGAAACCTTGTAGACCGGGTCGTGCTCAGGCACCAGGCGACCGACGATGGCGTGGCCAGCCTCGTGATAGGCCGTGTTGCGCTTTTCCTTTTCCGACATGACCATGGTCTTGCGCTCGGCGCCCATCATGATCTTGTCCTTGGCCAGTTCGAACTCTTTCATTTCGACCAGGCGCTTGTTGGAGCGTGCAGCAAACAGCGAAGCTTCGTTGACCAGGTTGGCCAGGTCGGCACCGGAGAAGCCCGGGGTACCACGGGCGATGACGGCCGGGTTGACGTTTTCGCCAACCGGCACCTTGCGCATGTGTACCTTGAGGATTTGCTCGCGACCGCGGATATCCGGCAGGCCGACCACCACCTGGCGGTCGAAACGGCCAGGGCGCAGCAGTGCAGGGTCGAGTACGTCCGGGCGGTTGGTGGCAGCGATGACGATGATGCCATCGTTCATCTCGAAGCCGTCCATCTCTACCAGCAACTGGTTGAGGGTTTGCTCACGCTCGTCGTGACCACCGCCCATGCCGGCGCCACGGTGGCGACCCACGGCGTCGATCTCGTCGATGAAGATGATGCATGGGGCGTGCTTCTTGGCCTGTTCGAACATGTCGCGTACACGGCTGGCACCGACACCGACGAACATTTCCACGAAGTCCGAACCGGAAATGGTGAAAAACGGCACTTTCGCTTCACCAGCAATGGCCTTGGCCAGCAGGGTCTTACCGGTACCGGGCGGGCCAACCATCAGCACGCCACGCGGAATACGGCCACCCAGGCGCTGGAACTTGCCCGGGTCGCGCAAAAACTCGACCAGCTCGCCAACCTCTTCCTTGGCCTCGTCGCAACCAGCAACGTCAGCCAGGGTAGTCTTGACCTGGTCTTCGGACAGCAGGCGCGCCTTGCTCTTGCCGAAACTCATCGGCCCGCCCTTGCCGCCTGCACCGCCTTGCATCTGGCGCATGAAGAACATGAACACGGCAATGATCACCAGGATCGGGAAGCTCGCAACCAACAGCTGCGTCCAGATACTCTGCTGCTCGGGCTGCTTGCCCTCGACAATCACGTGATTGTCGACCAGGTCGCCGATCAGCCCATTGTCGGTAATGGCCGGGCGCACGGTCTTGAAACTGTCGCCGTCAGCGCGCTTGCCGGTAATGATGTAGCCATCGACGGTCACACGCTCGACCTTGCCATCCTTGACCTGCTGGATGAAGTCGGAGTAGTTGAGGGTCTGCGGCTCGTTAGGGCTGGAGAAGTTGTTCATCACTGTCACCAGGACAGCTGCGATGATCAACCACAGGATCAGATTCTTTGCCATGTCGTTCAATTCGCTACCCTCTGAGGCCGGCGCACGACGCAGCCGTGCCTCGCATGATATTCATCGCCCTAACTTACTACATTACCTACGCAGCCGCAGGCACCGTCTGTAACCCTTTGTGAAAGCTAGACTACACGAAGTTCGGACGATCCTGACGCGGTGGCCGATTGGAAATAACTATCAGCCACCACGCTTCACGCCTTTCAAGCGCCTTTGAAACCTTTACCCAACAAGTACTGCTCACGCGAACGATCCCGCGAAGAGGACGGCTTGCGCATTTGCACCTTGTCGAACTTGGTGCGCACATCCTTCAGGTACATGTCGAAGCCTTCACCCTGGAAAATCTTGATCAGGAAATCACCGCCAGGCTTCAGCACGCGGGTTGCCAGGTCCAGGGCCAGCTCGCAGAGGAACATGGCGCGCGGCATGTCCACTTCGGGCGTACCACTCATATTGGGGGCCATGTCGGAAATCACAAGGTCTACATGAGAATCACCGACCGCCTGCAGGATCTGCTGCAGCACGGCGTCATCGGTGAAGTCGCCCTGAATGAAGGTCACGTCAGGGATCGAGTCCATTTCCAGGATGTCGGAAGCGATCAGGCGGCCCTGGCCACCAATCAGACGACTGGTCACCTGCGACCAGCCACCGGGGGCCGCGCCAAGGTCGATTACACTCATGCCGGGGCGAATCAGGCGGTCTTTCTCCTGGATCTCCAGCAGTTTGTAGCTCGCACGCGAGCGGTAGCCATCCTTCTGTGCCTGTTTCACAAAAGGATCGTTGAAATGCTCTCGCAGCCAGTTTGCGCTGCTTTTGGAACGTTGTACCACGGGGCACCTCGATGATATGCGTCGTGATTGACTGGGCGGAGCCGGTGGCCCTCGGGTAAAATGCCGGTCAATTTTACAGAATCAGACGGAAAGGGTCAGATTATGCCGCTCAATAACGAGCAGAAGAAGCAATACAAGTCCATTGGTCATGACCTGAAGCCGGTCCTGATCGTTGCTGGCAACGGTTTAAATGAAGGCGTCATCGCCGAACTGGAGCGCGCGCTGGTCGACCACGAGCTGATCAAGGTCGAAATCCGTTCGGAAGATCGTGAAGAGCGCGCCGTGACCATTGCCGAGCTGTGCAAGGCCGGCCGTGCCGAGCTGGTGCAGACCATCGGCAAGAAAGCCCTGATCTACCGCAAGAACCCGCAGCCGAACAAGCAGCTGTCCAACATCCACCGTTACAAGTAACGGCACAGACAGCACGAGACCTGTGTAGGAGCGGCCTTGTGTCGCGATGGGCTGCGAAGCAGCCCCCTGCAATATCTGTGGTTAAGCTGATATCTGGGGGCTGCTTCGCAGCCCATCGCGACACAAGGCCGCTCCTACAAGGGCCCGCGGTAGCCTGGGCTAGCGCCGGGCCTTGACCGGCACCGGCTGGGCCACCAGCACGATGCCGGAAAAGCCCAGTACCAGGAAGCAAAACATCTGCCAGCGCTCGCCTACGGAAATGCCGTAGCGCAAGGTGTAATACCCCACGCAAGCGCCGAAGCCGAGCAACAGCATCTGGCCACGGAATTGCCGCCACCAGGCCGCCAGGCCGTCCACCCTTGCCAGCACTGCCAGCTGGGTCAACAAGCCAAGCAACGCCACGCCGATCAACCAGCGGTCGATCTGCCCGGCGATATCCTGCACCAGCAGCGGCGCCAGGCCACTGACCTTGAGCGCAGGCACCAGGCCCACATGGAACACCCACAGGCCCCCGACCCAGAATACCTGGGCCAGTTGCCAGAGGATCCCCTCGAGGGATGGCGCCCGCAGGCGCCGGTCAGATGTGCTGGACTTCGACAATCTCGTACTCGACCGTGCCGCTTGGCGTCTTGATGACGACGATGTCGCCTTCTTCCTTGCCGATAATGGCACGGGCAATCGGCGCGCTGGCCGAAAGCTTGCCGAGCTTGATGTTGGCTTCATCCTCACCAACGATCTGGTATTTAACCCGCTCGTCGGTTTCGGTATTGGCCAGTTCTACAGTGGTTCCGAAGATGACCTTGCCGGTGTGGGCAATGGTGGTCACATCGATTACCACCGAGTTCTGCAGGCGGCCTTCGATATCACGGATACGCGCCTCGACCATGCCCTGCTCTTCGCGGGCAGCATGGTATTCGGCGTTTTCCTTGAGGTCACCCAGCTCACGGGCCTCACCGATGGCCTGGCTCAGGCGCGGGCGCTCGGTCTTGCTCAGGAACAGGTGCTCCTCTTCCAGGGCGCGAGCGCCCTGGACGGTCATCGGGTACTTGGTAATGCTCATGCTTTGAGTCCTGCATGCAGATCTTGCAAGCGACGAACGGTCTTTTCCGGACCAAATTTCAGCGCTTCGCAGATGGCTTCACCAGCCGCAATGGTAGTGGTGCAGTAAATCTTGTGCTGCAGCGCATTGCGACGAATCGAGTAGGAATCGGCGATCGACTGGCGGCCTTCGGTAGTGTTGATGATCAGCGAGACTTCGTCGTTCTTGATCATGTCGACCACGTGCGGGCGACCTTCGGTCACTTTGTTCACACGGCGCACTTTCAGGCCAGCCGCTTCGATAACCTTGGCGGTGCCGGCAGTAGCAACCACTTCGAAGCCCAGGGCGATCAGGTCGCGGGCAACGCCAGCCACTTGTGGCTTGTCGTCGTCACGCACGCTGATGAACGCAGTACCGCCGGTCGGCAGCACTTCGCTGGCACCCATCTGGGCCTTGGCGAAGGCTTCACCGAAGCTGTCACCGACACCCATGACTTCACCGGTCGATTTCATCTCAGGGCCGAGGATCGGGTCAACCCCCGGGAACTTCGCGAACGGGAAAACGGCTTCCTTGACGCTGTAGAAGTTCGGGATGATTTCCTGGGTGAAACCCAGCTCTTTCAGGGTTTTGCCCGCCATGACGCGGGCCGCGATCATCGCCAGGGAAGTGCCGATGCACTTGGACACGAACGGAACGGTACGCGAAGCACGCGGGTTGACTTCGATCACATAGATCTTGTCGCCCTGCAGGGCCAACTGCACGTTCATCAGGCCGACCACGCCCAGCTCCAGGGCCATTTTCTTGACCTGTACGCGGACTTCGTCCTGCACTTCCTTGCTCAGCGAGTAAGGAGGCAGCGAGCACGCCGAGTCACCGGAGTGAACGCCCGCCTGTTCGATGTGCTGCATGATGGCGCCGATCACCACATCGGTACCGTCGCATACCGCATCCACGTCCATCTCGATGGCGCAGTTGAGGAAGTGGTCGAGCAGCACCGGGCTGTCGTTGGACACCTGTACCGCTTCACGCAGGTAGCGCTTGAGCTCGTCCAGTTCGTAGACGATTTCCATGGCGCGGCCGCCCAGTACGTAGGACGGGCGCACCACCAGCGGGTAGCCGATGCCGCCAGCCGCGCGGATGGCTTCTTCTTCGCTGCGCACGGTGGCGTTTGGCGGCTGCAGCAGATTCAGGCGCTGAACCATCTGCTGGAAGCGCTCACGGTCTTCGGCGCGGTCGATGGCGTCCGGGCTGGTACCGATGATCGGTACGCCGGCTTCTTCCAGGGCGCGGGCCAGCTTCAGCGGGGTCTGGCCGCCGTAGTGGACGATAACGCCTTTCGGCTTCTCGACGCGGCACACTTCCAACACGTCTTCCAGGGTCAGCGGCTCGAAGTACAGGCGGTCGGAGGTGTCGTAGTCGGTGGAGACGGTTTCCGGGTTGCAGTTGACCATGATGGTCTCGTAACCGTCTTCACGCAACGCCAGGGCTGCGTGTACGCAGCAGTAGTCGAACTCGATGCCTTGGCCAATACGGTTCGGCCCGCCACCCAGGATCATGATCTTGTCGCGGGTCGACGGGTTGGCCTCGCACTCTTCCTCGTAGGTGGAGTACAGGTAAGCGGTGTCGGTGGCGAACTCGGCGGCGCAGGTGTCGACGCGCTTGTACACCGGGAACACTTCCAACTTGTGCCGGTGACGGCGCAGGTTCTTGTCCGTGATACCCAGCAGCACAGCCAGGCGCTGGTCAGAGAAGCCCTTGCGCTTGAGGCGCAGCATGTAGTCCTTGTCGATCGCCGACAGGGCCAGGGTCTTGACCTTCTCTTCTTCCTTGATCAGGTCTTCCATCTGCACCAGGAACCACATGTCGATGCCGGTCAGGTTGAAGATTTCTTCGCAGGTCATGCCCGAACGCATGGCGTCGGCGACATACCAGATACGCTCGGCACCCGGCACGGTCAATTCGCGCTTGAGGATGCTGGCGGCTTCCGGGCTGGCCAGGTCGACTTTCGGGTCGAGGCCACAGGCGCCCACTTCCAGGCCGCGCAGGGCTTTCTGCAGGGATTCCTGGAAGGTACGGCCGATGGCCATGACTTCACCCACGGATTTCATCTGGGTGGTCAGGCGGGCGTCGGCTTTCGGGAATTTCTCGAAGGCGAAACGTGGCAGCTTGGTGACAACGTAGTCGATCGACGGCTCGAAGGAAGCCGGAGTGCGGCCGCCGGTGATGTCGTTCTGCAGTTCGTCGAGAGTGTAACCGATGGCCAGCTTGGCGGCGATCTTGGCGATCGGGAAGCCGGTAGCTTTCGAAGCCAGAGCGGACGAACGCGAAACGCGCGGGTTCATCTCGATCACGACCATGCGGCCGGTGTCCGGGCAAATGCCGAACTGCACGTTCGAACCGCCGGTTTCCACACCGATTTCACGCAGCACCGCCAGCGAGGCGTTGCGCATGATCTGGTATTCCTTGTCGGTCAGGGTCTGCGCCGGGGCAACAGTGATCGAGTCGCCGGTGTGCACGCCCATCGGGTCGAAGTTCTCGATCGAGCAGACGATGATGCAGTTGTCCTTTTTGTCACGGACCACTTCCATCTCGTACTCTTTCCAGCCGATCAGCGATTCGTCGATCAGCAGCTCTTTAGTCGGCGACAGGTCCAGACCACGGGTGCAGATTTCTTCGAATTCTTCACGGTTGTAGGCAATACCGCCGCCAGTGCCGCCCATGGTGAACGATGGGCGGATGATGCATGGGAAGCCGAGCTTCTCGAGGACCGCATTGGCCTCTTCCATGCTGTGGGCGATACCGGAGCGCGGGCACTCCAGGCCGATGTCCTTCATGGCCTTGTCGAAGCGCGAACGGTCTTCAGCCTTGTCGATGGTGTCGGCGTTGGCACCGATCATCTCTACGCCGAACTTTTCCAGAACGCCGTGGCGCTCCAGGTCCAGGGCGCAGTTCAGGGCAGTCTGGCCACCCATGGTCGGCAGGACGGCGTCCGGGCGCTCTTTCTCGATGATCTTGGCCACCGACTGCCACTTGATCGGCTCGATGTAGGTGGCATCGGCCATGGCCGGGTCAGTCATGATGGTGGCTGGGTTGGAGTTCACCAGGATGACGCGGAAACCTTCCTCGCGCAGGGCTTTACAGGCCTGGGCGCCGGAGTAGTCGAATTCGCAGGCCTGGCCGATCACGATCGGGCCAGCGCCGAGAATCAGGATGCTTTTGATGTCTGTACGTTTTGGCATGGTGGTCACTCAAATCCGGGGTCAGTCGGCAAGCCGCTTTGAACAATCTGGGTCAGGCGCTGCCGGGCGCGGCGTGTGCCGGCCCGGGGCCTTGAAGCAGGATGCTCAGCGGCGCTTGGCCATGGCATCGGTGAAACGATCGAACAGTGGCGCGACGTCGGTCGGGCCTGGGCTCGCTTCAGGGTGGCCCTGGAAGCTGAACGCGCTCTTGTCGGTACGCTCAATACCCTGCAGGGTGCCGTCGAACAGCGACTTGTGGATGGCGCGGACGTTGCCCGGCAAGGTGGCCTCGTCAACGGCAAAGCCGTGGTTCTGGCTGGTGATCATGACCACACCGGTGTCCAGGTCCTGGACCGGGTGGTTGGCACCGTGGTGGCCATGGCCCATTTTCACGGTCTTGGCACCGGAAGCCAGGGCCAGCAGCTGGTGGCCAAGGCAGATGCCGAATACCGGGATCTCGGTCTCGAGGATTTCCTTGATCGCCTGGATGGCGTAGTCGCATGGCTCCGGGTCACCCGGGCCGTTGGACAGGAACACGCCGTCCGGGTTGAGTGCCAGCACTTCGCTGGCCGGGGTCTGGGCCGGGACCACGGTCACGCGGCAGCCACGGGCAACCAGCATGCGCAGGATGTTCAGCTTGACGCCGTAGTCGAAGGCAACCACGTGGTACGGCAGGTCGGCAGCGTCGAGGGTCGGGTGGCTGTCGGTTTTCAGCTCCCACACGCTGGAGCGCCACTCGTAGCGTTCCTTGGTGGAAACGACCTTGGCCAGGTCCATGCCTTTCAGGCCCGGGAAACCACGGGCTGCGGCGATGGCGGCTTCTTCGCTGATGTTGTCACCGGCGAGGATGCAGCCGTTCTGGGCGCCCTTTTCACGCAGGATACGGGTCAGGCGACGGGTGTCGATGCCGGCGATGGCAACGACGTTGTTGGCCTTGAGGTATTCAGGCAGCGACTGGGTGTTACGCCAGTTGCTGGCCAGCAGCGGCAGGTCACGGATGACCAGGCCAGCGGACCAAACGCGGTTCGACTCGGCGTCTTCCGGGGTGGTACCGGTGTTGCCGATGTGCGGGTAGGTCAGGGTAACGATTTGCTGCGCGTAGGAAGGGTCTGTAAGGATTTCCTGGTAGCCGGTCATAGCGGTGTTGAATACCACCTCACCAACGGTCTGACCGTCGGCACCGATGGCTTCACCGCGGAAAATACTGCCGTCGGCAAGGGCGAGTATGGCTGGCTTTGTCAAGAAGACCTCCCGTAAATCAAGCATGAAAGGGCGATCGCAGGTTGCAAAAAAGCGGAGTGACGTATGGACACGTCACCCCGCTTTCATGTGCTGAATTCAATTCGCTGCGCGCTTTTAGTGGACACACTAAAGCTGTAGCTTACAGAAAAGTGCGTTTTCGGTCTACCGCATATGTGTCTCTAAAACACATCAATGCGACAGGCTGACCTTATTGGGCATTGCACGCCCGTGTAGGAGCGGCCTTGTGTCGCGAACGGGCTGCGTAGCAGCCCCAGCTTTCTGCGGCGCTGCCGAGATCTTTGGGGCCGCTGCGCGACCCTTTCGCGACACAAGGCCGCTCCTACAGGGATCGCGCATACCCCGGGGAACGGCTTAACGCAGCTCGAGCACATCCTGCATGTCATACAGCCCAGGCTCACGCCCATCCAGCCACAGTGCCGCACGCACAGCACCTTTGGCGAATGTCATGCGGCTGGAGGCCTTGTGGGTGATTTCCAGGCGCTCGCCTTCAGCGGCAAACAGCACGGTATGGTCACCGACCACGTCGCCAGCACGCACGGTAGCGAAGCCGATGGTCTTGCGATCACGCGCACCGGTTTGCCCTTCACGGCCATACACGGCCACTTCCTGCAGGTCTCGACCCAGCGCATTGGCAACCACTTCACCCATGCGCAGCGCTGTACCCGAGGGCGCATCGACCTTGTGCCGGTGGTGCGCCTCGATGATCTCGATATCAACATCATCGCCCAGCACCCGCGCTGCCATATCCAGCAGCTTGAGGCTGAGGTTGACGCCGACACTGAAGTTGGCGGCGAACACGATTGGAATGTCCTTGCCCGCGTCGGCCAGCAGTTGCTTCTCCTCGACAGAGAACCCCGTGGTACCGATGATCATTGCCTTGCCGTGCTTGCGGCAGAACGCCAGGTTCTTGAGGGTTACCGACGGGTGCGTGAAATCGATCAGCACATCGAACTCGTCGGCAACTTTGGCCAAGTCATCGGACAGGAGTACGCCGATCCGACCAAGGGCCGCCAACTCACCGGCATCCGCACCGACCAGCGAGCTGTCAGGGCGATCGATCGCCGCCGTCAGGCCGGCACCCGGGGTTTGCTGTACGGCCTCGATAAGGGTCTTGCCCATCCGACCTGCCGCACCCATCACTGCAATACGTCGCATAACCTGTTCCTTGTCAGAGATCGCCGAAGAAGCGCTTCACGCCATCGAACCAGCCACTGGCCTTGGGCGAATGCGAGCTGTCGCCTTCCAGCGAGTCACGCAACTCTTCCAGCAGTTCGCGCTGACGACGGCTGAGGTTGACCGGTGTTTCCACCGCCACACGGCACAGCAGGTCACCCGCACCACCGCCACGCACCGGCGCCACACCCTTGCCACGCAGGCGGAACTGCTTGCCGGTCTGGGTGCCTTCCGGAATTTTCAGCTTAACGCGGCCATCCAGGGTCGGCACTTCCAGCTCGCCGCCCAGGGCAGCATCGGTGTAACTGATCGGTACTTCGCAATACAGATGCTTCCCGTCACGCTGGAAGATCTCGTGCTCACGCACACTGATCACCACATACAGGTCGCCGGTCGGGCCACCATGGGTACCGGCCTCGCCCTCGCCCGACAGGCGGATGCGGTCGCCAGTATCGACACCCGCCGGCACCTTGACCGACAGGGTCTTGTATTCCTCGACACGGCCTTCGCCGTGGCACGAGGTGCACGGGTCGGTGATGATCTTGCCCTGGCCATGACAACGCGGGCAGGTCTGCTGCACCGAGAAGAAGCCCTGCTGCATGCGCACCTGGCCGATGCCGCCGCAGGTCGGGCAGGTCGACGGGGTCGAACCCTTCTTCGCACCAGAACCGTCGCAAGGCTGGCAGTTGACCAGCGTAGGCACACGGATGCTGACCGTAGTGCCACGCACTGCTTCTTCCAGGTTCAGCTCCAGGGTGTAGCGCAGGTCGCTGCCACGCTGTGCACCGCCACGTCCGCCCCCGCGGCCACCACCGAAGAAGTCGCTGAACACATCACCGAAGATGTCGGAGAAGTTGGCACCACCGAAGCCGGCACCACCGCCACCCATGCTTGGGTCGACGCCGGCATGGCCGTACTGGTCGAAGGCTGCGCGCTTGCTCGCGTCAGACAGCACCTCGTAGGCCTCGTTGGCCTCCTTGAACTTGTCTTCCGATTCTTTATCGCCCGGGTTGCGGTCCGGGTGGTACTTCATCGCCAGGCGGCGATAAGCCTTCTTGAGGTCACCTTCACTGGCGCCGCGCTCGACACCCAGAACCTCATAATAATCACGCTTGGACATAGGTCATTTGCACCTTGTTGGGCGTGTGGCATCTGCGCCACGCCGTCAGCACCTGCTCGCGACCCACCAGGGCGGCTGACAGATGCTGTAAAAATTCTCGAATTCCAGATACGCCAACGCGGGAGCAAGCCCCCGCGCGGCGACATCCTACCAGTTCACCGGCAAACGACGGTGAACTGGCCGACAACATGCAACGATTACTTCTTGTCGTCGCCTTTTACTTCTTCGAACTCGGCGTCAACCACGTCATCGTGCTTGGCTTCTGGCTCGGCCTGCTGCGCGCTACCCTGAGGCTGTTCGGCCGACTGCTCGGCGTACATCTTCTGGGCAACCGGCGCCGAGACCTTGGACAGCTCTTCGACCTTGGCGTCGATGGCAGCCTTGTCGTCGCCTTTTACAGCAGCTTCCAGGGCAACAACAGCAGCCTCGATGGCAGTTTTCTCTTCTGCGGTAACCTTGTCACCTGCGTCAGCGACCATCTTGCGGGTCGAGTGAACCAGCGCGTCACCCTGGTTACGAGCAGCGGCCAGCTCTTCGAACTTGCGGTCTTCCTCGGCGTTGGCCTCGGCGTCACGCACCATGCGCTCGATTTCTTCGTCCGACAGACCGGAGTTGGCCTTGATCACGATCGACTGAGCCTTGCCGGTGGCCTTGTCTTTGGCGCCGACGTGCAGGATGCCGTTGGCGTCGATGTCGAAGGTTACTTCGATCTGTGGCACACCACGTGGAGCCGGTGGAATGTCAGCCAGGTCGAACTTGCCCAGCGACTTGTTCTGTGCAGCCTGCTTACGCTCACCCTGCAGCACGTGAATGGTCACGGCGCCCTGGTTGTCGTCGGCAGTCGAGAACACCTGCGACTTCTTGGTCGGGATGGTGGTGTTCTTCTCGATCAGCGCGGTCATCACGCCACCCATGGTTTCAATACCCAGGGTCAGCGGGCTGACGTCCAGCAGCAATACGTCTTTCACGTCACCAGCCAGAACAGCACCCTGGATGGCAGCACCCATGGCCACGGCTTCGTCCGGGTTGACGTCCTTGCGCGCTTCTTTACCAAAGAAGTCGGCCACGGCCTTCTGCACCATCGGCATACGGGTCTGGCCACCGACCAGGATCACGTCGTCGATCTTGCTGGCGTCGATGCCGGCGTCTTTCAGGGCGATGCGGCAAGGCTCGATGGTGCGGTTGACCAGGTCTTCGACCAGCGACTCCAGCTTGGCGCGGGAGATCTTCACGTTCAGGTGCTTAGGACCGGTGGCGTCTGCAGTGATGTACGGCAGGTTGACGTCGGTCGACTGAGCGGAGGACAGCTCGATCTTGGCTTTTTCAGCAGCTTCTTTCAGACGCTGCAGGGCCAGTGGATCGTTCTTCAGGTCCATGCCGGACTCTTTCTTGAACTCGTCAACGAGGTAATCGATCAGGCGCATGTCGAAGTCTTCGCCACCCAGGAAGGTATCGCCGTTGGTGGCCAGTACTTCGAACTGGTGCTCACCGTCGACTTCGGCGATTTCAATGACCGAAACGTCGAAGGTACCACCACCCAGGTCATAAACGATGACAGTGTGGTCGCCCTTGGCCTTGTCCATGCCGTAGGCCAGTGCAGCAGCGGTCGGCTCGTTGATGATGCGCTTGACGTCCAGGCCGGCGATGCGACCGGCATCCTTGGTAGCTTGGCGCTGGCTGTCGTTGAAGTAGGCCGGAACGGTGATGACCGCTTCGGTGACAGGCTCGCCGAGGTAGTCTTCGGCAGTCTTTTTCATCTTTTTCAGGACTTCGGCGCTGATCTGTGGTGGCGCCATGTCCTTGCCGCTGGCCTGTACCCAAGCGTCGCCGTTACCGCCCTTGACGATCTTGTACGGCACCAGCTTGATGTCTTTCTGCACGACGTCTTCTTCGAAGCGGCGGCCGATCAGGCGCTTCACTGCGAACAGGGTGTTGTGCGGGTTGGTAACAGCCTGGCGCTTGGCCGACTGGCCTACCAGGATTTCGCCATCGTTGGCGTAGGCCACGATCGAAGGGGTAGTACGCGCGCCTTCGGCGTTTTCGATGACCTTGACGTTACCGTTTTCCAGGATGGAGACGCACGAGTTGGTGGTCCCCAGGTCGATACCGATGATTTTACCCATGTTAACTCTCCCGAAACTTGAATTTGGTAGCAGCGACTACTTTGGCCAACTGCGGTAATACTTGAAGGCTTGACACCTAGATGGGGGTGCCCCGACGGATTTCAAGCCTTCTCATTGATCGAGGGTTGCGCCGCGCTCGGCGCCTTGCTGACCACCACCATGGCGGGGCGCAGCAGACGGCCGTTCAGCAGGTAGCCCTTCTGGAACACGTTCAGCACGCTGTTTGGCTCGACGTCGCCGCTTTCCTGCATGGCCATGGCCTGGTGGTGCTCAGGATTGAACGGCTGGCCGTGCGGGTCGACAGCTTCGAGGTTGTAGCGCTTGAGGGTGTCCTGGAACATCTTCAAGGTCAGCTCGACACCTTCGCGGATCTGCTTGACGTGCTCGTCTTCGGCGCTGGAGTGGGCCAGGGCCAGCTCGAGGCTGTCGATAATCGGCAGCAGGTCGCTGGAGAACTTCTCCAGGGCGAACTTGCGAGCCTTGTCGACCTCCTGCTCAGCGCGACGAATGCTGTTCTGCGCTTCTGCAGCAACGCGCAGCGACTGGTCCTTGGCGGCGGCCAGCTGTTCCTCGAGTTCCAGAACACGGGCGTCAGCAGTGGTTTCTGCACCGGTTTCTTCAACGTTAAGGTCTTTTTCGTTCAGCTGTTCGTCAGCCATGGGGTCTCTCCTGCGCAATTTTGTGGACTGCGAGCCAGGCTCGCCATTGGATGTCGGCTATATGGGGCCGGAAAAACCAGCTTCAAGGGGCAAGGTGGTTTCCAGCCAGAAACAGAATCTGCCAAGGGGCATTGGCAGGCCTGAAAAAAGTACTGTATAAATAACCAGACCTGACCTTTCGGGAGCCGCCCCATGCTGGTGCACCTGTCCATTCACAACTACGCCATCGTCGAGCACCTCGACCTCGAAATCGCCCGCGGCATGTCCGTCATCACGGGCGAGACCGGTGCCGGCAAATCGATCATGCTCGACGCCCTCGGCCTGGCCCTGGGCGACCGGGCCGACAGCGGCGTGGTGCGCCCCGGCACCGACAAGGCAGACATCCTCGCCACGTTCGACCTGGTGGATATCCCCGAGGCCCATACGTGGCTGGCCGAGCGCGACCTGAACAACGACGGCCTGTGCATCCTGCGCCGGGTCATCACCGCCGAAGGCCGCAGCCGTGGCTACATCAACGGCACGCCCTGCCCGCTTGGCGACCTCAAGGCACTCGGTGAACTGCTGATTGATATCCACAGCCAACATGAACACCAGTCGCTGCTGAAAACCGACACCCATCGCCGCCTGCTCGACGAGTACGCCGGCGCCGCCGACCTGGCCCGCCAGGTGCAGCTTGCTGCCAAACGCTGGAACCAGACCCGCCTGGAACTGGAGCACCTGTCCAACTCCGGTGACGAGCAGCGCGCCCGCCACCAGTTGCTCAGCTACCAGCTGGAAGAACTCGACAACCTCGGCCTGGGTGAACACGAACTGGAGCAGCTGGAGCAGGAGCACAAGAACCTGACCAGCGCCGAAGCCCTGTTCGGCATTTGCCGCCAGGTCATCGACCAGTGCAGCGAAAGCGATTCGGGCAATGTGCTCAGCGCGCTCACTGCCAGCCTCAACCGCCTGGGCGCCGCCACCAACTCACCCAAGGCGCTGGGCGAAGCGGCCAACCTGATCGCCAGCGCGCAAATCCAGGTCGAAGAAGCCATGGGCGAGCTCAACCGCTTTCTCGACAACTTCGACGCCGACCCGATGCGCCTGCAGGCACTGGAAGAGCGTCTCGACACCCTCTATACACTGGCGCGCAAACACCGCGTACACCCGACCGAACTGCCCCACCTGCAGCAGCAACTGATGGAAGAACTGGAAGGCCTGAACGCCAGTGACGAGTCGATCGAGCAGTTGGGTGAAGAGCTGGCAGCTTTCGCCCAGCACTATAAAGAGAAGGCTCGCGAGCTCAGCGCCCTGCGCCAGCAGGCCGCCCAGCAGCTGGCTGTGGCGGTGGAACAGGAAATCCAGCGTCTGGGCATGCCCGGCGGGCGTTTCTGTATCGAATTGACGGCAAACGAAGGTGCAGACTTGTCGCCGCACGGCCTGGAGCAGATCGAACTGCTGGTCAGCGCTAACCCCGGCCAACCGCTCAAGGGCCTGGCGAAGGTGGCTTCGGGCGGTGAGCTGTCGCGTATCAGCCTGGCGATCCAGGTCATTACTGCGCAGACCTCACGCATCCCGACCCTGGTGTTCGACGAAGTCGACGTGGGCATTGGCGGGCCGACTGCAGAAATCGTCGGCCAGTTGCTGCGCCGCCTGGGTGAGCGCGGTCAGGTACTGACCGTGACCCACCTGCCGCAAGTGGCAGCGCAAGGTCACCACCACCTGTTCGTGCACAAAGTGCGCAACAGCGACACCACCCACACCGCCGTGGCCAGCCTGGGCAAGCGTGAGCGGGTCGAGGAAGTGGCGCGGATGCTTGGCGGTATCGACCTGACCAAGGAATCCCTGGCGCATGCGCGCAAGATGGTTGTAAGCGGCAAGGCCTGACCCTTCGCCGTAAGGCTGGCGCGATCCCTGTAGGAGCGGCCTTGCGTCGCGAAAGGGCCGCAAAGCGGCCCCGGCGGTATTGGCTGCGAAGCTAAACACTTGGAGCCGCTTCGCAGCCCTTTCGCGACGCAAGGCCGCTCCTACAAAGGCCAGCGGTGCCCTTAAGCCCCCAGAAAGCACAAAGGCGACCCGAAGGTCGCCTCTGCTATCCATAACGAAAAATCGTTACTTCTTTTTACGCACGTACAGGACCAGATTGTGGTCCACCAGCTCGTAGCCGTGCGCGGCCACGATTTCGCGCTGGCGCTTCTCGATTTCAGCATCCATGAATTCGATGACTTCGCTGGTATCCACGTTGACCATATGGTCGTGGTGGCCGCCATCGGCCAGCTCGAACACCGCGTGGCCGCCGTCGAAGTTGTGGCGAACCACCAGACCCGCCGCTTCGAACTGGGTCAGTACGCGATAGACGGTGGCCAGGCCCACGTCTTCGCCAGCTTCCATCAGCGCCTTGTAGACATCCTCGGCGCTCATGTGACGCTGCTCGGTGGAGTCGAGCATCTGAAGGATCTTGACTCGAGGCAGGGTCACCTTGAGACCGGCTTTGCGCAATTCGCTATTTTCAACCATGGTCAGCTTTCTCGCCGATGCTGCTTCGCAGCTTCTCTTAATACGGGTATGATCGGGGTTTACGTTGTCCAGCCAAGATAGTGGAAGTCGCCCACCGATGCAAAACACCAAGCTCTTGCTAAACAGCCTCGCCCTCGCGGGACTGCTCGCACTCGCCGGTTGCTCGTTTCCCGGGGTTTACAAAATCGACATCCAGCAGGGCAATGTCGTCACGCAGGACATGATAGACCAATTACGCCCGGGAATGACCCGACGGCAAGTAAGGTTTATCATGGGCAACCCGCTTATTCAGGACACTTTCAACACCAATCGTTGGGATTACCTGTACAGCCTGCAGCCTGGTGGCGGTAAACGCCAGCAAGAGCGCATGAGCATTTTCTTCAACGAAAGCGACCAGTTGGTCAGCTTGTCTGGCGACTTCATGCCAGGCGTCAGCCGCGACCAGGAAATCCTTGGTGGCAGCAGCGACACCACTGTCACCCCGGTTACCGAGCCAGGCCAGGCCGAGCAGCCAACCCCGCAGCCTGTGGAAAAACCGGCCAAGCCTGGTTCGACCGAAGAGTCCATCCAGCGCGAGATCGATACCATCGAGACTACCCCGGTCCCGACTCCGGCACCGCTGGAAACCCGGTAATCGACAGCAACAAAAAAGCCCGGACTTGTTCCGGGCTTTTTGTTGCCGCCAACTCAATCAGCCATGCAGTTGCTTGGCGCGCTGGCAAAACGCATCGACCAACGTATTGGCCGCCTGGTTGAACAACGGGCCCAACGTGGCACGCACAATCGACCCGGCATAATCGAAGGACAGGTCCAGGCTGATCTTGCAGGCCTTCTCACCCAATGGCTTGAATACCCACAGCCCATGCAACTGGGTGAACGGCCCTTCTTCCAGGTTCATTTCGATGGACTGCCCCGGCACCAGCACGTTACGCGTCACGAAATGCTGGCTCATGCCGCCCTTGGCCACATCGAGCTTGGCGCGCATGTGCGTGCCGCTGGCTTCGATCACCGTCGAGGCCGAACACCACGGCAGAAACTCAGGGTAGCTGGCCACATCGTTGACCAGATCGTAGAGCGCCTGGGCAGGGTATGGCAGCAGAGCGGAACGTTGAATATGGGTAGTCATCCAGGCGTCACTTCCAAGGCTGGGTGGCGGCGCTTCGCAGCGTGCCAAAAACAGATTCTGTGCTTATGACAGGGTTTGTATTGTCCGGTATTCATTGCAGTGGCTCAAGCACACCGAAATCCCATAGCGGACGGCGCTCGGACTTGCCTATAATGCCGCCCCTATGGCTAAGCAAAAAAAACATCCGACCGGGACCATCGCGCAGAACAAGAAAGCGCGACACGATTACTTCATCGAACATAAGTTCGAGGCCGGGCTGGTCCTGTCCGGCTGGGAAGTAAAAAGCCTGCGAGCCGGCAAGGCGCACCTCGTGGACAGCTACGTGCTGCTCAAGGACGGTGAAGCCTGGCTGTTCGGCAGCCACATCACCCCGCTGACCACGGCCAGCACCCACGTCATCGCCGACCCTATCCGCACGCGCAAGCTGCTGCTGAACAAGCGCGAGCTTGAGCGCCTGGAAGCTGCGGTGGCGCAAAAGGGTTACACCTGCGTGGCCTTGTCGCTGTACTGGAGCAAGCACCTGATCAAGTGCGAAATTGCTCTGGGCAAGGGCAAGAAGGAATTCGACAAGCGCGACACCGTGCGCGAACGCGATTCCAACCGCGAACTGCAGCGTGCGGTGCGGAACAAGGGCAAAGAAGACTAGATCTTCTTTAGCCTGTACTGGCCTCTTCGCGGCGGTTCGACGCGAAGAGGCCAGCCCTGCCACCACAAGGCTCAGCGCCCGCTGCGCCGTTCCGCCCGCGCCACCCGCTGCGCCTCGTGATGCGCCTCTTCCAGTACCTCCTGCACATACAGAATGTGCCGGCTGGACACCTCCCGCGCATCCTCCGCCCTGCCCTCGACAATCGCCAGGTACAGCTCCCGATGCTGACTGATCAGCATGTCCCGGGTTTCAGTCCGTTGCTGATACATGCCACCAATGTTGGTCACCACGTTGCGCTTGAGCAGGTCGAACAAACCCCGAATGGTGTGCAGCAACACCGCATTATGGCTGGCCTCGGCAATCGCCAGGTGGAAGCGCGCATCGGCCGCGCCCTCCTCCGCCCGCGTCACTTCATCGACCCTGGCATAGCAGTCTTGCAGCACATCGAATGCCGCCTTCAACCGCGCACGATCCGGCTCGGTGGCACGCTGGGCCGCGTAATAGGCGCAGGACGCCTCCAGGGTATGGCGGAACTCAAGCAGGTCGCGCTGCGCCTCAGCGCTATGTTCAAGCAACTGCAGCAACGGGTCGCTGAAAGTCGACCCCAATGATTCGGCGACAAAGTTGCCGCCACCCTGGCGGCTGACCAACAGCCCCTTGGCCACCAGCTTCTGGATCGCCTCACGCAGTGACGGGCGGGACACGCCAAACTGTTCGGCAAGCGCGCGTTCGGCCGGCAGCCGCTGCCCCGAAGTCAGCGTGCCTTCCAGAATCATCGCTTCCAACCGATCGACAATGTCATCGGACAGGCGCCGTTGGCGGACCTGATCAAAAACCATCACATGCTCTCCACAAACCCCCGGCAAATTTCAGGGGGCGCCTATTCTCGCCGATCCAGGCCGCGCAAACACCCATCACACCGCGATTTTCCCGGCGCATCAGGCGCCCGCTCATCGGTACGCGACCAAAGTTTTGCACAGGACAAATTGACACACCCACGACAGCGCTTTTAACCTAGCGACCAGCCATTGTAAATTGGTCTTACCAATTATCCAATGCCAGTGCCTGACCAACAACAATTAGGGGCCACCCCATATGCAAACCTGGCAACAACTCTATAGCCCGCTTGGTAGTCTTGGCCTGTCCGCACTGGCGGCGGTCATTCCCATTGTGTTCTTCTTCCTGGCCTTGGCCGTGTTCCGCCTCAAGGGCCACGTGGCCGGCAGCATCACTCTGGCACTGTCGATCCTGGTGGCAATCTTCGCCTTCCAGATGCCTGTCGACATGGCCTTCGCCGCTGCGGGATACGGCTTCCTCTACGGGCTCTGGCCAATTGCCTGGATCATCGTCGCCGCGGTGTTCCTGTACAAACTTACGGTCAAGAGCGGCCAGTTCGAGGTGATCCGCAGCTCGGTGCTGTCGATTACCGACGACCAGCGCCTGCAGGTATTGCTGATCGGCTTCTGCTTCGGTGCCTTCCTGGAAGGCGCAGCTGGCTTTGGCGCACCGGTGGCAATCACTGCCGCGCTGCTGGTGGGCCTGGGCTTCAACCCGCTGTACGCCGCCGGCCTGTGCCTGATCGCCAACACTGCCCCCGTGGCCTTTGGCGCCCTCGGCATCCCGATCATCGTGGCCGGCCAGGTCACCGGTATCGACGCCTTCCACATCGGCGCCATGACCGGCCGCCAACTGCCGCTGCTGTCGCTGTTCGTGCCATTCTGGCTAGTGTTCATGATGGACGGCCTGCGCGGCGTGAAGGAAACCTGGCCTGCCGCCCTGGTCGCCGGCCTGAGCTTTGCCGTTACACAGTACTTCACCTCGAACTTCATCGGCCCGGAACTGCCCGACATCACCTCGGCGCTGGCCAGCCTGATCTGCCTGACCCTGTTCCTGAAAGTCTGGCAGCCGAAGCGCTCGTTCGCCGAAGCCAAAGGCAGCGTAGGCGCCGCCGTGGTACAGCCCAGTGGCAGCCAGCCTAGCCCGTACAGCTTCGGTGAGATTTTCAAGGCCTGGTCGCCGTTCCTGATCCTTACCGTGCTGGTCACCATCTGGACCCTGAAGCCGTTCAAGGCGGCCTTCGCCCCGGGCGGCGCGATGTACAACTTCGTGTTCAACTTCGCCATCCCGCACCTCGACCAGCTGGTAATCAAGACCGCACCGATCGTTGCCGCGCCAACCGCCATGCCAGCCGTGTTCAAGCTCGACCCGATCTCCGCCACCGGCACCGCGATCTTCCTCTCGGCGTTGATCTCCATGGCTGTGCTGAAGATCAACTTCAAAACTGGTCTGACCACTTTCAAAGAGACCTTCTGGGAACTGCGCTGGCCAATCCTGTCGATCGGCATGGTGCTGGCCTTTGCCTTCGTCACCAACTACTCGGGCATGTCTTCGACCATGGCCCTGGTGCTAGCCGGCACCGGCGCGGCGTTCCCGTTCTTCTCGCCATTCCTCGGCTGGCTGGGCGTGTTTCTGACCGGCTCGGACACCTCGTCCAACGCCCTGTTCAGCTCGCTGCAGGCCACCACTGCACACCAGATTGGGGTCAACGACACCCTGCTGGTAGCGGCCAATACCAGCGGCGGCGTAACCGGCAAGATGATCTCGCCGCAGTCGATTGCCGTGGCCTGCGCCGCCACCGGCCTGGTCGGCAAGGAATCCGACCTGTTCCGCTTCACCGTCAAGCACAGCCTGTTCTTCGCCACCATCGTCGGCCTGATCACCCTGATCCAGGCTTACTGGCTGACCGGCATGCTGGTTCATCACTAAAGTGAAAGGGGCCGTGCGCCATCGCGCGCCCGGCATTCCCCACAAGCAACGCTGCGAGAATCCATGATCATTTCTGCCTCTACCGACTATCGCGCCGCGGCCCAACGCAAGCTGCCTCCCTTCCTGTTCCACTATGCCGACGGCGGCGCCTACGCCGAGCACACCCTGCGCCACAACGTCTCCGACCTGGCCAGCATTGCCCTGCGCCAGCGCGTGCTGAAGAACATGTCCGAGCTCAGCCTTGAAACCAGGCTGTTCGACGAGACCCTGAGCATGCCCGTGGCCCTGGCCCCGGTCGGCCTCACCGGCATGTACGCCCGCCGTGGCGAAGTGCAGGCGGCGCGTGCGGCGGCGGCGCATGGCATCCCGTTCACCATGTCGACGGTGTCGGTGTGCCCGATCGAAGAAGTGGCCCCGGCCATCGACCGGCCGATGTGGTTCCAGCTGTACGTGCTCAAGGACCGCGGTTTCATGCGCAACGCCCTTGAGCGGGCCAGGGCAGCCGGGGTCAAGACTCTGGTGTTCACGGTCGACATGCCGGTGCCAGGCGCCCGTTACCGCGACGCACACTCCGGCATGAGCGGCAAGAACGGGCCAATGCGCCGTGTATTGCAAGCCATGAC
This sequence comes from Pseudomonas sp. NPDC089407, assembly GCF_044900445.1. NCBI lineage: Bacteria > Pseudomonadati > Pseudomonadota > Gammaproteobacteria > Pseudomonadales > Pseudomonadaceae > Pseudomonas > Pseudomonas sp. NPDC089407. The sequence goes on along the minus strand of NZ_JBJDNB010000033.1, from coordinate 4,794 downwards.
TCACCCGGAATGGGCGTGGGATGTCGGCGTGATGGGTCGCCCGCATGACCTGGGGAACATCTCCAAATACCGTGGCAACCCCACCGGCCTGGCCGACTACATCGGCTGGCTGGGCAACAACTTCGACCCGTCCATCTCGTGGAAAGACCTGGAGTGGATCCGCGACTACTGGGACGGCCCGATGATCATCAAAGGCATTCTCGATGCCGATGACGCCCGCGACGCGGTCAAGTTTGGTGCCGACGGCATCGTCGTGTCCAACCACGGAGGCCGCCAGCTCGACGGCGTGCTGTCCAGCGCCCGTGCCTTGCCGGCAATCGCCGATGCGGTCAAAGGTGACCTGAAGATTCTCGCCGACTCCGGCATCCGCAGCGGCCTCGACGTGGTGCGCATGATCGCCATGGGCGCCGACACCGTGCTGATCGGCCGCGCCTTCCTCTGGGCCTTGGCCGTGCATGGCGAAGCCGGGGTGAAGAACCTGCTGGAGCTGTTCGAAAAGGAAATGCGCGTGGCCATGGTGCTGACCGGCGCCAAGTCGGTCAGCGAGATCACCCGCGACTCGCTGGTACGCGAACTGGGCGTCTGACCGCCTGCAACAACGACCGCCTGATTGACCCGGGGCATGTGGCGCACAGACGCCACAGCCTCGCGAGGAGACTGCATGAGCCTGCCCGCCGCATTCCTGCGTGATGCCGAGCGCCTGATCCCCGCCGAACGCCGTTTCGACGACCCCACCTCCACCCTGGCCTTCGGTACCGACGCCAGCTTCTATCGGCTGATCCCCAAGCTGGTGGTGCGTGTCGAGTCCGAGGACGAAGTGGTCGGCCTGATCAAGCTGGCCCAGCGCGAGCGGGTGCCGGTCACCTTCCGTGCCGCCGGCACCAGCCTGTCCGGCCAGGCCATCAGCGACTCGGTACTGATCGTACTGGGTGATAACTGGAACGGCCGCGAAATTCGTGGCCAGGGCGAGCAGATCCGCCTGCAACCCGGTGTTATCGGCGCCCAGGCCAATGCCTGGCTGGCCCCGTTCGGCCGCAAGATCGGCCCCGACCCGGCCTCGATCAACGCCTGCAAGATTGGCGGCATTGTCGCCAACAACGCCAGCGGCATGTGCTGCGGCACTGCACAGAACACCTATCACACCCTGGCCGGCCTGCGCCTGGTGCTGGCCGACGGCACCCGCCTGGATAGCGAAGACCCGGCCAGCGTGGCCGCCTTTGAAGCCAGCCATGCCGAGCTGCTGGAAGCCCTCGCCCGCCTCGGCCGCGAAACCCGCGCCAACTCTGCATTGGCGGAGCGCATCCGCCACAAGTACCGGTTGAAGAACACCACCGGCCTGTCGCTGAACGCACTGGTGGACTACGACCAGCCACTGGATATCCTGCAGCACTTGCTGGTCGGTTCCGAAGGCACCCTGGGTTTCATCAGTGCCGTCACCTACGACACCGTGCCCGATCACCCGCACAAGGCCAGCGCCCTGCTGGTGTTCCCCAGCGTTGAAAGCTGCTGCCGTGCAGTCACTGTACTCAAGCGCCAGCCGGTGTCCGCCGTGGAACTGCTCGACCGCCGCAGCCTGCGCTCGGTGCAGAACATGCCCGCCATGCCGCTGTGGGTAAAAGGCCTGTCGGACAACGCCTGCGCCCTGCTGATCGAATCGCGTGCCGCCAGCCAGAGCCTGCTGCACGAGCAATTGCAGCAGGTAATGGCCTCGATCGCCGACTTCCCGCTGGAACAGCAGGTCGACTTCAGCGAAGACCCGGCGGTGTACAACCAGCTGTGGAAAATCCGCAAGGACACCTTCCCCGCCGTCGGCGCCGTGCGCCAGACCGGCACCACGGTCATCATCGAAGACGTGACGTTCCCCGTCGAGCAACTGGCAGAGGGCGTCAACCGCCTGATCCAGCTGTTCGACAAGCACCGCTACGACGAAGCGATCATTTTCGGCCACGCGCTGGAAGGCAACCTGCACTTCGTCTTTACCCAAGGCTTCAACAGTGCCGAGGAAGTCGCCCGTTACCAGGCATTCATGGACGACGTGGCACAACTGGTGGCCGTGGAGTTTGGCGGTTCGCTGAAGGCCGAGCACGGCACCGGGCGCAACATGGCGCCGTTCGTCGAGCTGGAATGGGGCCAGGACGCCTACCAGCTGATGTGGCAGCTCAAGCGCCTGCTCGACCCCAACGGCATCCTCAACCCCGACGTGGTGCTGAGTGAAGACCCGGATATCCACTTGAAAAACCTCAAGCCGCTGCCGGCTGCCGACGAGATCGTCGACAAGTGCATCGAGTGCGGTTTCTGCGAACCGGTGTGCCCGTCCAAGGGCCTCACCCTCAGCCCGCGCCAGCGCATCGTCATGTGGCGGGACATCCAGGCCAAACAGCGCGCCGGCATCGACACCCGCCAACTGATGCAAACCTACCAGTACCAGGGCATCGACACCTGCGCCGCCACCGGCCTGTGCGCCCAGCGCTGCCCGGTCGGCATCAACACCGGCGAGCTGGTGAAAAAACTGCGCAGCCAGGCCGCCGACCATGGTAAGGCCGCCCACTGGCTGGCAGACCATTTCCACACCGCCCTGGGTGGCGCCCGCCTGACCCTGACCGCCGCCAACGGCGCACGCAAGCTGCTGGGCGCCCCGCGCCTGAGTCGCCTGAGCGCCTCGCTGAGCAAAGCCAGCAAAGGCCGCCTGCCACAGTGGACGCCGGCCATGCCGCAACCCCTGCGCCCACTGGACTTCGGCCCGGCCAGCAACGACGCCCGTCCCCGCGTGGTGTACCTGGCCGCCTGCGTCTCGCGCGTAATGGGCCCATCCTATGCCGACCGCGAGCAAAGCTCGCTGCTGGACAAGACCCGCGCCTTGCTGGAAAAGGCCGGCTACCAGGTGGTGTTCCCCGAAAACGCCGACAGCCTGTGCTGCGGCCAGCCGTTCGCCTCCAAGGGCTACCCCGAGCAGGCCGAACACAAGCGCCAGGAACTGATCAACGCCCTGCTGCACGCCAGCCGCGGCGGCCTCGACCCGATCTATTGCGACACCAGCCCCTGCACCCTGCGCCTGGTGCAGGACCAGGGTGAAAGCCGGCTGGACCTGTACGACCCAGTACGCTTCATCCGCACGCACCTGGTCGAGCGCCTGGAGTTCACCCCCCAGGACGAACCTGTGGCCGTGCACGTAACCTGCAGCACCCAGCACCTGGGTGAAAGCCAGGCCCTGATCGACCTGGCGCAGCGTTGCAGCAAGCAGGTTGTGATCCCGGAAGGCATTCATTGCTGCGGCTTTGCCGGTGACAAAGGTTTCACCACCCCCGAGCTGAATGCCCACTCGCTGCGCAGCTTGAAAGATGCCGTGCAGTACTGCAGCGAAGGTATCTCCACCAGCCGCACCTGCGAAATTGGCCTGTCGAGCCACAGCGGCATCGACTACCACGGCCTGGTCTATCTGGTTGACCGGGTTACCCGGCCGCGTAGCATCTAAAGGCAGACACCTTTCCCCTTTGTAGCGGCCTTGTGTCGCGATCGGGCCGCAAAGCGGCCCCACGATTTACGCACCCACGCTGACATCATGGGGCTGCTTCGCAGCCCGATCGCGACACAAGGCCGCTCCTACAAAGGTACAGCGCAAGCCTGGGCCAACCGCGATCCCTGTGTGCGGCTTCAGCCGCGAACACCGGCAACGCCGGTGCCATCCCCCCCCGCCACCATCCCGATTGAACCCCCGCCATTTCCCCACAGTCCACCCTACAGGCCCACCTTCCCGAGGCCCCAGAGGAGACTCCCATGAAAGGTACCGCGCTTTCGGCCCTGTTCGCGGCCGCTACCCTGCTGGCTTCGCCGGTGTTCGCCGCTGAAGACCTGTGCACCATCAACCTGCAGAAGATCGACAACAGCATGGCCACCGCCGGCGCCACCTCCGAAGGCCTGGACAAAGCCATCACCGAGCACGTCGACAAAGCCAAGGCCGCCCAGGCCTCGGGCGACACCAAAGAATGCATCGCCATCACCAGCAAAGTGCTGGAGCGTCTGGAAAAAACCGAGAAAGGCAGCGGTTCGGCCGGTGGCAGCGGCGGCGCATGAGCCAAAGCGCGGGCGACAGGACCGGCTGTCGACGTCGCCCGCACAATGGCGTATACTCCGCCCTACGTGCCGTAAGGTGCGTTAGCCAAGAGCTAGTGCGGGGCCGATTAGGATTCGACGCCGGTAGCGAAACTCTAGGTGCATGCCGAGTTGGTAACAGAACTCGTAAATCCACTGTTGCAACTTTCTATAGTTGCCAATGACGAAAACTACGAGGGTTACGCTCTCGCTGCGTAAGCAGCTGAGCCCGCTCTCCTGGTAGCTTCGGCTCCAGCAATCATCAGGGGATGCCTGTAAACCCGAAATGATTGTCATACAGAACAGGATCGTCGTGTAGCACGTTGGGGGCAAAGCGACTAAAACTTACCCAACTCGTCCAAAGCACCCTGCCCGTCGGGCGGCTGCGGATTAACTCAGTAGACACGGCTAAGCATGTAGTACCGACAGCGGAGTACTGGCGGACGGGGGTTCAAATCCCCCCGGCTCCACCAAATCCAAAAAAGAAGACGCCCTCGGGCGTCTTTTTTTTTGTGTCTGAAATTTGCCGGAAGTGAGGATGAAAACCAGGGCCACACGAATAAGCGGCAGGGGCTTTCGGGTGTTTGCCTTGGGATTTTGGTTGCCTGTTAGATCGAGCGCCGCCCGCGCGGCGCTTCGCGGCACAAGGCCGCTCCCACATCTGTTTCGGGCCAGTCTTTCCTGTGAGATCACCTCGGGCCGCCC
>NZ_JBJDNB010000032.1:70332-78719 GCF_044900445.1 Pseudomonas sp. NPDC089407 | reverse complement strand
CCGGCCTGATCCTGGGTGGTTCGATCAGCCAGAGCAACTTCCTCGGTACCGGTAACAAGGTGTCGGTCGGCCTGACCCGTTCGGAATACCAGACCAAGTACAACTTCGGTTTCGTCGACCCCTACTTCACTGCCGACGGCGTGAGCCTGGGCTACAACCTGTTCTACAACAGTACCGACTACAGCGACTATTACGACGATGGCGTTTCGTATTATGCGATCAACAGCTATGGCGCCGGGGTCAGCTTTGGCTACCCGATCAACGAAACCTCACGCCTGACCTACGGCCTGACACTGCAGCACGACGACATTTCGCCCGGCACCTACAGCGCCGACGAGATCTACGACTTCATTACCCGCGAGGGCAAGAGCTTCAATAACCTGAAGGCGTCGGTCGGCTGGTCGGAGTCCACCCTTAACAAAGGCGTGCTGGCCACCCGTGGCCATTCGCAGAGCCTGACGCTGATGGCCACCACCCCAGGCAGCGACCTGTCGTTCTACAAGCTCGACTACAACGGCCAAACATTCCTGCCCGTCACCAACAACACTACGCTGCGCCTGCACACCAGCCTGGGCTACGGCAACGGCTACGGGTCCACCGACGGTTTGCCGTTCTATGAAAGCTACACGGCCGGCGGCCAGGGCTCGGTACGGGGTTTCAAGGACGGCACCCTCGGCCCGCGCAGCACACCAGCTACCGGCACCTATTCCAGCGCGGGCCAGGCTTACTACTCCGACCGCGACACCGACGTGCTGGGGGGCAATATCCTGGTTACCGGTGGTGCCGAGTACCTGTTCCCACTGCCCTTCGTGAAAGACCAGAGCCAGCTGCGCAGCTCGGTGTTCGTCGATGCCGGCAACGTGTATGCCGACACCTGCTACCTGTCGACCACCCAGGGCTGCGGTAGCGTCGACCTGGCGCAGATGGCGGTGTCGCTGGGGGTGGGTGTGACCTGGTACAGCCCGATGGGGCCACTGAGCTTCAGCCTGGCGGCGCCGCTGAAAAAGCCGGATAACGCCGAAACCCAGATCTTCCAGTTCTCGCTGGGGCAGACGTTCTGATATCGGCCCCAGCAGTTCTCGCGCCCCCTTGTAGGAGCGGCCTTGTGTCGCGATGGGCTTGCACAGCAGCCCCAGGGACTCAGCACCAATGCAACAATTTTGGGGCTGCTGCGCAGCCCATCGCGACACAAGGCCGCTCCTACAAGGGGGCGCGTTGCCAGGTATTACCCGCCTTTACCCCCGCTTAACCCAAGTTGACAGTCACCTTGCCTAAGCTGGCCAGCCCTCGAACCCCGCCCAGCAGGACACATTCATGCCCCCGTTCACACCGTGCTTCCCTACCACACTGCGCCACGATGAAGTGCCGGCCGCGTTGCTGGAGCTGGTCCAGCAGCGCCTGGCCAGCCTGCTAGGCCCCCATTTCACCGTGACACTGAACGGCAGCGGTAATGGCGACGGGCTCAGCCACTATCACTTGGCGATCCGCCACCCGCAGAGTGAGGTTTGCCTGGAAGACACCGGCGACGTCGGCAGCGGCTTCATCGAGCACCTGCTGCGCCTGGCCACCCAAGCGCGGAAAATGCTCGACTCGGGCACCTTCAGCCGCATGGGCAGCAACGACCCCAACCGACCACTGGTTTGGCTGAGCGAGCTGGTCAGCGTTGGCGAAAGCATTACAATGCGCGCCCCAACCTGAAATATGTTTTCCTCATGAAATCACTGCTTTGCGCCGTAACCTTATTATTTTCCTTTACCCTCCCCGCACTGGCCAACCCGCCAGCCACCTTCACTGAAGCCAAGGTGGTGGCCAAGCAGAAGGTGTACCTGGACCAGGCCAGCAGCGCCATGGGCGACCTGTACTGCGGGTGCAAATGGACCTGGGTGGGCAAGTCCGGCGGGCGCATCGATGCCGCCTCGTGCGGTTACCAGACGCGCAAGCAGCAAAACCGTGCCGAGCGCACCGAGTGGGAACATATCGTCCCCGCCTACACCTTTGGCAACCAGCGCCAGTGCTGGAAGAACGGCGGCCGCGAGCACTGCGTGGACAGCGACCCGGTGTTCCGCGCCATGGAGGCCGACCTGTTCAACCTGTACCCGGCCGTGGGTGAGGTCAACGGCGACCGCAGCAACTTCAACTACGGCATGGTCGCCGGCAATGCCGGCGAATATGGCCAGTGCAGCACCAAGGTCGATTTCGTCCAGCGCGCAGCCGAGCCGCGTGATGAAGTGAAAGGCCTGGTGGCGCGTACCACGTTCTACATGTTCGACCGTTACCAGTTGAGCATGTCGCGCCAACAGCAGCAGCTGCTGATGGCCTGGGACAAGCAGCACCCGGTAACGGCCTGGGAGAAAGAGCGTGACCGGCGCATTGCCGCGATCATGGGGCATGCCAACCCGTTCGTAAGCGGTGAGCGCAAGTGGACAACGGGTTACAAGCCGGCTGGCGCTGGCGTGGCACAGGCGGTGCCCGTGAAACCAGCCAAGGCCGAGGCCACGCCGAGCCTGGCCAGTGCCGGGTCGGTGGGGGCGGTGCTGGGCAACCGCAACAGCCATGTCTATCACTTGTCGGTCGGCTGCCCGGGGTACAACCAGGTAGCGGCAAAGAACCAGGTCAACTTCGCCACCGAGGGTGAGGCGCAGGCTGCGGGCTATCGCAAGGCGGGGAACTGCCGTTAAGCAAGCTACCGCGGCGCCTTGTAGGAGCGGCCTTGTGTCGCGATCGGGCCGCAAGGCGGCCCCGCGATATGTGCGCCGGTGCAAACATCAGGGGCCGCTCTGCGGCCCTTTCGCGACACAAGGCCGCTCCTACATAAACCGTGTAATCCTGTGGGAGCGGGTATACCTGCGAACATCAGCCATTAACCAGATTCACCGGCCGCTCACCCGCCAGCGCACTGAGCAGGTTGTCCACTGCGCAACGCGCCATGGCCTGCCGGGTTTCTTCGGTTGCCGAGCCGATGTGCGGGGTCGCTACCACGTTGTCGAGCTGTAACAGTGGCGAGTCCACCGGCAACGGCTCCTGCACGAACACATCCAGCCCCGCACCGCGTATACGTTTGGCCTGCAACGCGTCGATCAACGCAGCCTCGTCTACCACCCGCCCCCGCGAGATATTCACCAGAATCGCCTCAGGCTTCATCAAGGCCAACTCCCGCGCGCCAATCAGCCCTTCTGTGCTGGCACTCAGTGGTACGGTCAGGCAGACGAAATCCGCCTGCTGCAACAGCTCATCCAGGCCGCATTGCCGTGCAGCATGGCGCGCCTCCACTTCAGGCTTCGGCCGCTGGCTGTGGTACAGCACGCGCATGCCGAAGCCTGCCGCGGCGCGGCGGGCCAGCGCCTCGCCGATGCGGCCCATGCCGACGATGCCCAGCGTCTTGCCATGCACATCGCTACCAAACTGCGCCGGCCCCAGGTTGGCCTGCCAATGGCCGTCACGCACCCAGTTCGCCAGCTCCACCACCCGCCGGGCCGTGGCCAGGATCAGGGCAAAGCCAGTATCGGCAGTGGTTTCAGTCAGCACGTCCGGGGTGTTGGTCAGCATCACGCCGCGGCGGCTGAGTTCGGCAATGTCATAGTTGTCTACGCCTACCGAAACGCTGGACACCACTTCCAGCTGAGGCGCCAGGTCGAGCAGGCTGGCATCCAGCCGCAAGCTGGCTCCCAGCAGGCCGTGCGCCCCCGGCAAGGCATCGCGCAAACGGGCCAGGCCATCGGGCTGGGCGGTATCCACCCACGTCACTTCAACCTGATCGTGCAGGCGGGCCATCAAGTCGTCGGGCAGGCGCTTGTACAAAACGATTCGCTTCTTCATTGCAGGTTTCCTAAGGGTTCATGGCCAGGCGCGAGCCATTGCGCTTGGCGCGGCCAGAGGTTTGGGAAGTATTGAGGGCGGCTGTCAGCGCCACAGCGGTCAGCAACGCACCGCACATGAACAGGTAAGAAGCACCAGGGCCGCCGGTGGCGCCATTGAGGTAGCCCACCAGCCACGAGCCGCCGAACGACCCCAGCGCACCCATGCTGTTAATCAGCGCCATGGCGCCACCAGCCACGTTGGCCGGCAGGATCTCGGGCACGATGGCGAAGAACGGGCCGTAGGGCGCATACATGCAGGCACCGGCAACCACCAGCAACGCATACGAGAGCCAGAAGTGCTCGGTACCCAGGGCATATGAGCCATAGAACGCCACGGCGGCAATCAGCAGCGGCGGCCAGACAAAGCGCTTGCGCTTTTGCAGGCGGTCGGACGCCCACGACACGCCCACCATGGCCAGTACCGCCGCCAGGTACGGCACCGACGCCAGCCAGCCGGCCTGGACGATATCGACATTCGCTGCCTGCTTCAGAATCGACGGCAGCCACAGCACGAAGCCATACACGCCGATGCTCCAGCAGAAGTACTGCAGTGCCAGGATGATCACCTGTGGCGAGCGGAACGCCTCGCGGTAGTTCTTTACCGGCTTGATACCCTGCTGCTCGGCGGCGAGCGCCTGCTGCAGGTCGGCCTTTTCCTGCGCGCTCAGCCAGTTGACCTGGGCCGGGCGGTCATCCACCAGGCGCCACCAGAAGAACGCCCAGATCACGGCCGGCAGGCCTTCGATGATGAACATCCAGCGCCAGTCGTAATGCTTGATCAGGTAACCCGATACCACCGACATCCACAGGATGGTCACCGGGTTGCCGAGCATCAGGAAGGTATTGGCACGTGAGCGCTCGGCACGGGTAAACCAGTGACACAGGTACACCAGCATGGCCGGCATCACGGCAGCCTCGACCACTCCGAGCAGGAAGCGGATGCCAATCAGCATGTAGACGTTGCTGACCATGCCCGTGAGCGTGGCAAGGCCGCCCCAGAGGATCAGGCTGAAGAAGATCAGCTTCTTCACGCTGCGCTTTTCGGCGTAGATGGCCCCGGGCACCTGGAAGAAGAAGTAGCCGAGGAAGAACAATGCCCCCAGCAGTGACGACAGTACAGGGGTGATGTGCAGGTCTTCGGCCATGCCGGAAGCCGCGGCGAAGCCGTAATTGGCGCGGTCCAGGTAGGCCAGGCTGTAGGTGAAGAACACGATCGGGATGATGTACCACCAGCGGCGCGGTGCCAGGCGTTGGCTTTGCATGGTTTGTTTCTCCTGAGCTTGTTGTTTTTGTTGCAGCAGGTGATTCGGGGTCAGGGGTTTACGCGCTTCTGCGCGGTTCAAAGGCCTCCAGCTCGTGGCGCAACGGCAACCCTTCCATGTCGCCACGCGACTGCACGGCGCGGCTGCCGCACCAGTTGCCACGCACCACCGCGTCGGCCAACGGGCGCCCCTCCAGCAGCGCGCTGAGCACGCCGACGGCAAAGGCGTCGCCGGCACCGACGGTGTCCACCACATGGCTGACAGGCACAGGGGCGACCTGGCCCTCGCCTTTGGCGCTGCGGTAGTACGCGCCGGCTTCGCCCAGCTTGATCACTACCAGTTCCACCCCCTGGTCAAGGTAGAAACCGGCAATGTCCGCCGGGTTGTGCTGGCCGGTCAGCAAGCGGCCCTCTTCCAGGCCCGGCAAAACCCAGTCGGCCTTGACCGCCAAGGCGTTGATTTCGCGCACCATGCTGCTTTGGTCAGGCCATAACGAGGGGCGCAGGTTGGGGTCGAACGAGATGCTGCGCCCGGCAGCACGCATGGCGTCCAGCAATGCGTGGGACAGCCCCCGGCAACCCTCTGAAAGTGCGGGCGGGATACCCGTGGCGTGCAGGTGACGGGCCTGCAGCAGGCCAGGCTGGACCTGCCTTGGCGACAGCCGGCTGGCTGCCGACCCACGGCGGAAGTACTCCACGGCCGGGTCACTGCCATCGTCGCAGCGGGCCTTGAGCTGAAAGCCGGTGGGGGCATTGCCGTCCACTTCGACAGCTGAACAGTCCAGGCCTTCGCGGCGCAGGCTGTCGAGCACAAAGCGGCCCAGCGAATCGTCACCTACCCGGCTCAGCCAGCGCACCGTGAAGCCCAGCCGTGCCAGGCCGATGGCCACGTTGCTGTCTGCGCCCGCGATGCGCTTGCCGAACTGGCCGACGCTGGCCAGGTCGCCCGTGCGCTCGGCCACGAACATGGCCATGGTTTCGCCAAAACACAGCACGTCATGCTGATGCATGGGCCACCTCCTCGCCGGCGCCCAGCGCGGAAAGGCTATGCACCTGGGCACGGGTTAGCGCCAGCAGGTCATCGCCGACCAAGGGGTACTCGACGGCGCGCACCACACCGGGGGCGAACTCGCCCATCAGCGCTGCCCACGCCTGCAGGTCCGCTGCTTGTGGCGGCACGGCAACCAGGCGGCCATCGGCCCGGCGCTGAACCGCCTTGCAATGCACGTAGCGCACCCAGCGTCCGAGTTGCCGCGCGGCTTGCGCCGCCGACTCGCCTTGCCATTGCCAGTTACCGAAATCGAAGGTCATGCCCAGGCGCAGCCCCAACAGGTCGGCCCCTTGGAAAAACCGCAGCAGCGGCTCGACTCTGCCGCCTTGAGCAGTCTGGTCGTTCTCTACCAGCAGCAGCGGCCCATGCGCCGGTAGCAGCGCCGCCAAAGCTGACACATCACAGCGTTCATCGAAGTGCCCGAGGGATACCTTCAGCGCAACCGCGCCAAGCGCCCGGGCGATTTCCAGCTTTTGCCCCAGCAATGGGTCAAGCACACCTTGCGCAGTCCACAGTTCAAGGGGCGTCGAGTACAAGCACTCCATGCGCAGCGCGGCGATAACCGCACCCAGCGCAGCAGCGTCTGGCGCACTGGCGAACAATTCTTCGCGCAATTCAACGCGGCTTACGCCGGCTGCGGCCAGTAGGTCAAGGAACTGCTCCTGCCCACGCTGCCGGACAAAGTCGGCGCCGTAGCTGGACAGGCTGATGGAAACGGGGTTCGGGTACATTGTTTTTATCCTTATGAAACCGGTTTCATTTTTGATCAGCAACAGCAGGCACGGGCCTGCCATCGCTTATTGGGGTTGGGTTGAGCCGCGGATGACCAGGTCGGCCTTGAAATCGATGCGCCGGGCTGCCCCGCTGTCGCCGCGCAGGCGACCGAGCAGGCTTTCGAAAGCCGCCACACCGATTCGCTCGGTGGGCTGCGCCAGGGCAGTGATGCCATTGCCGACCAAGGGGTACCAGTCGAGGTCGTCGAGGGCGATCAGGCCGACGTCGGCAAACAGGTTACACCGTGCCTCGTGCAGGGCCCGGGTAACCGCCAGAGTGGCGACGCCGTTGAAGGTGAAAATGGCCTGCGGGCCGTGGCCACGGCTGCTCAGAAATGCCGCCAATTGCCCCGCCAGCCCGGCACCGGTTTGCAGCACCTGTTGACGCATACCCGCGCGCCGGTTGATCGAGGCGCCAAAGGCCTGCACCCGCTCCAGGCGCGAGCTGGTGCCATCGAGCGGTTCACTGACCGCAAGAATGTCGCGGTAGCCCTGGGCCTGCAGATGGTCAAGGGCCTGCTCGACCGCGTCGGCGTTGTCCAGGCCAACCAGGTCGACACTCAGTTCGGGCAGTTGGCGGTCGACCAGCACCATGGGGATGTCACGCTGCAGGTTGAGCAGTTCACCCGGGTGGTGGCCGAGGGTGTTCACGATCAGGCCTTCGACGTTGTAGCTCTGCAGGGCCACCAGATGGTGCCGTTCCTGCTCGTCGTCGCGGTTGGTGTTGCACACCACCAGGCTGTAGCCGTGCTGGCGGCAGGCGGTTTCCACGCCATGCATCACGGCCACTGAATAGGGGTTGAGGATATCGGCCACCAGCATGCCGATCAGCCGTGTCTGGCCGCGTTTGAGGCCGCGGGCCATCTGGTTGGGGCGGTAGCCGAGGCGGTCAATCACCTCTTCCAGGCGCTTGGCCGTGGCTTCGGCCAGCAACTGCCGGTCACCACCGATGTAACGGGAGACAGTGGCTTTGGATACGCCAGCGACACGCGCAACTTCGCTGATGGTGACCCGTTCGCGGGCATGGGCAGGCGCGTCGGTCATGGGCTGTCCTTATGATTGTTGTGATAGCGATGAAACCGGTTTCAATACAGCAAGATTCCGAGAATTCGTCAAGCTGCCGTTGATCGAGAGCCGTTCTTCATGATGAGCAATGACGTGAAATATCAGATATATCTCACTGATATATATGAATATTAACGTAGGATCGGGTTCACCCGCGAATGCGATGGCGCATGTGCCGACGCATTCGCGGGTAAACCCGCTCCTACAATTGATCGAGTCCAGCCTGGGAGCGTGGGGTTAGCGCTGCGATTCTGTGGGAGATGACCCAGCCCCTCCGGGCTGCGTGTCGCGCAGAGAACTTTGCCCGCAAGGCCACTGCATTCGGTGTGGGAGCCGCGCTTGCCGGCGATGGGCTGCGCAGCGGCCCCAAAATCTCAGGT
>NZ_JBJDNB010000032.1:0-70234 GCF_044900445.1 Pseudomonas sp. NPDC089407 | reverse complement strand
GTCAATTACAATCCGTCAGAATGACGCTGCCTCCATTGGGGCTGCTTCGCAGCCCATCGCCGGCAAGCGCGGCTCCCACATTTACCCGCGAATGCGACGGCTTATGTGCCGACGCATTCGCGGGTAAACCCGCTCCTACAATTGTTCGAGTCCAGCCTGGGAGCGTGGGGTTAACGCTGCGATTCTGTGGGAGATGACCCAGCCCCTCCGGGCTGCGTGTCGCGCAGAGAACTTTGCCCGCAAGGCCACTGTATTCGGTGTGGGAGCCGCGCTTGCCGGCGATGGGCTGCGCAGCGGCCCCAAAGTCTCAGGTCAATTACAATCCGTCAGAATGACGCTGCCTCCATTGGGGCTGCTTCGCAGCCCATCGCCGGCAAGCGCGGCTCCCACATTTACCCGCGAATGCGATGGCGCATGTGCCGACGCATTCGCGGGTAAACCCGCTCCTACAATGGATCGAGTCCAGCCTGGGAGCGTGCGCACTCTGTGGGAGCGGGCTTGTCCCGCGAAGCAGGCGACGCAGTGCATGGCACCGGCGCTGCCGGTGTTCGCGGGACAAGCCCGCTCCCACAAGTCCCGCTAAGTCAATGAGTTAAGTGCGGTTAGCGCAGCGATTTCACATCACTGGCCGAAACAGCTTCACCCTGATTACCCCAACTGGTCCGGATGAAGTTCACCACCTCAGCCACCTCCTGGTCACTCAAGCGCCAGCCAAACGCTGGCATGGTGAAGTTCGACGGCGCCGTGTGCGTCGCCGGGACCGTGCCGCCCGCAAGTACCACGTGGATCAACGACGTAGCGTCCGCTGTCTGCACCACCGGGTTACCGGCCAGCGCCGGGAACACGCGGGTGTAGCCCTGGCCATCGGTACGGTGGCAGGCTGCACAGTTGTCGATGTACACCGCCGCGCCAGGCTTGCTGTCGTCGCCCTTCCACAGCGCATCCGCCACCTGCTTGTCGTACACATGCGGCTGGTCATCCGGGTTGCTCGGCGGCAGGGTCTTCAGGTAACGGGCGATCGCGGTCAGGTCGGCATCGGTCAGGTGCTGCAGGCTGTGCTCGACCACATCGCTCATGCCGCCGAACACCGCACTGCGATCGCTGCGCCCGGTCTTTAGAAACTGCACCAGCTGCGCTTCGCTCCAGCTGCCCAGGCCGTCCTTGTGGTCACCCCGCAGGTTCTTGGCAATCCAGCCTTCCAGCGGTGCGCTGCCAGCCAGGAACTGCTCGCCATCAGCAGGGCTGAGCGCCTTCTCCTGCATCGTCAGCGCCCGCGGCGTATGGCAGGCGCCACAATGCCCCAGGCCTTCGACCAGATACGCGCCGCGGTTCACCGCGGGGTCCGCTGCCGCTGAAGCCTGCCAGGGCTTGGCCTCTGGGGCGAACAGGCCACGCCAGATCGACAACGGCCAGCGCATGCTCAGCGGCCAAGGGATGTCAGTGGCCTTGTTCGGCTGCTCGACCGGCTCCACGCCTTTCATGAAATAGGCGTACAGCGCCTGCATGTCCTGCTCGTTGACCCGTGCGTACGACGGGTAAGGCATGGCCGGGTACAGGGTGCTGCCGTCCTTGCCAATGCCTTTGCGCACGGCCCGGTCGAAGTCTTCGAAGCTGTAGTGGCCGATGCCGCTGGCCGCCGGGGTGATGTTGGTGGAGTACACGGTGCCGATTGGCGTTTCCATCGGCAGGCCACCGGCAAAGGCCTTGCCGCCCTTGGCGGTATGACAGGCCACACAGTCACCGGCACGGGCCAGGTATTCGCCCTGGCGCACCTGCGCATCGTCCTGGCTGGCCGCCTGCGCAGCCGTACCGGCACCCAGCAACAGGGTTGCGATCAACATTGTCTTCATGTTCATCGCTCCTCAAGCCTGGACCAGCGGGCCGGGGTTTTTCAGGTACTGCTCGCGAATGGCACGGGCCGACCAGTAGGTCAGCGCCGCCACCAGCCCGGTTGGGTTGTACCCCAGGCCTTGGGGGAACGCCGAAGCCCCCGGAACGAACACGTTGTGCACGTCCCAGCTTTGCAGGTAGCGGTTCAGCGCACTGGTTTTCGGATCGGTGCCCATGATCGCGCCGCCGTTCAGGTGCGTGGTCTGGTAGGTGGCAGTGTTGAAGTGGTCCTTCACCTGCTTGCCCAGTACGGCAATGCTCTTCGGGTTCATTGCCTGGGCAATCTTGCTGAGCTTGTCGACCATGAACTGGTTCATCCTGATGTCGTTTTCCTGCCAGTCGAAGGTCATGCGCAACAGCGGCTGGCCGTAGGCGTCGCGGTAGGTCGGGTCGAGGTCGAGATAATTGCCCCGGTAGGACTGGTGCGCGCCGTGGGCGTCCATCGATACCTGATGGGTGTAATAGTCGGCCGTGGCTTTCTTCCAGGCACTGCCCCAGGCCGGGGTGCCCGGCGGGTTCCCGGTGCCGGCAATCGGCCGGGTGCCGGCCTGGTTCACCCACATCGGGGAGCCACCGACGAAGCCGTGCGGGCCGTGGTCGAAGTTGTCGGCGTTGAAGTCATCAATGGCAATGCCGTTGCCACCGGCACCGATGAAGTTGTTGGTGTAGGTGTTCTTGTCGAAGAACGCCTTGACCGTGCCCATGTTCTGGTAGGCGAAATTGCGCCCGACCACCCCCTCGTTGCTCACCGGGTCATACGGTTTGCCAATGCCGGAGAGCAGCATCAGGCGCACGTTGTTGAACTGGAACGCAGAAAGGATCACCAGATCCGCCGGCTGTTCCACTTCGCGCCCCTGGGCATCGATGTAGGTCACCCCGGTGGCCTTGCGCTTGCTGTCGTCCAGGTTCACGCGCAGTACGTGGGCGTTGGGCCGCAGCTCGAAATTCGGCACCTGGCGCAGCGCCGGCAGGATGTTCACATTTGGCGAGGCCTTGGAGTACATGTAGCACACGTAGCCGCTGCAGAACCCACAGAAGTTGCACGGCCCCATCTGCGCCCCATAAGGGTTGGTGTAAGGCCCTGAGGTATTGGCCGACGGCAGGTTGTAAGGCTTGTAGCCCAGGCTGCTGGCGGCCTTTTCGAATAGCCTGGCCGAGACCACGTTCTTCTGCGCGGGCAGCGGGAACGGGTTGGAACGGTCTGGTGCATAGGGGTTGCCGCCCTTCCCTTCACCGACCACCTGACCCTTGACTGTCCACGCCTGGCCAGAGGTGCCGAAGACTTTTTCGGCAAAATCAAAATACGGTTCCAGCTCTTCGTAGCTGACGCCGAAGTCCTGGATGGTCATGCCTTCGGGGATGAACTTGCGCCCGTAGCGCTCTTCGTAATGGCTGCGCAGGCGCAACTCGACCGGGTCGACCCGGAAGTGCACACCCGACCAGTGCAGGCCCGCACCGCCCACGCCCTTGCCGGGCAGGAAGGCACCCAGCTGGCGATTGGGCAGTGCCACGTCGTTCACGCTATGGCGGATGGTGACGGTTTCTTTCGACACATCGACGAACAGCTTCTTGCGCACGCTATACGTCAGCTCGTCGATGACCTGCGGGTAACTGCCTTCTGGGTAGGTGTCCTGCATCGGCCCGCGCTCCAGCGCCACCACCTGCAGGCCGGCTTCGCTCAGCTCCTTGGCCATGATCGCGCCGGCCCAGCCGAAACCGACGATCACGGCATCCACTTTGTTCAACACAGTCGCCATGCCTTAGGCCCTCTCGCCGCGAATCGATACCGCAGGAAACGGGTAAGGCTCGTTGCGCTCGACCCAGTCCATGAAATCGGCGCGGGCGCCGGGGAAGCCGATTTGGGTCCAGCCGACCATGCCTTTGTTGCCACCATGGATCGGGTCGCAGAAGAACCCTTCACGGGTGTTCTGCACCAGCAGGCTGAAAAACACCTTGGCCGGCACCGTGTCGAACACCAGCTCTCCCGCTTCGACTTTGCTGAGGATACGGTCCCGGGTAGCGCTATCTTGCGCGGCAAAAACTTGCCCGCCGTTGGCTTTGCACCAGCCGTCCACGGCTGCGATGCCCAGGCGGTAGATTTGTTGCGGGCTGAGCTGCAACTGGTAGCCCAGCTCTGGCGCGGCGTCGGCGTTGAACGGGCCTTGCATGTACCATTGCGCGCCGGTCGCGTAGGGAGTGTTCATCTGCCGGTCGATGAATTCGGCGGCGCCAGCTTCAAGTGCACCGGGGCCAAGCGCATCTGCCGGAATGATGCGGGACACGGCCGCCTGCACGAAGGCCCACTCTTCGGCACTGAAGAACGTTGGCTGGTAGTTGCCCGCCGGTGGTGTGGCCGGCACATTCGGCGCCTGCTGTGGGGCAGCCAGCAGCTGGCTGGCCCCTGCCCCAAGCCCGGTGCTGGCAACGGTCACGACCCGGATCAAGGTCAGGGTCTTGCGCAAGAAGTCCCTGCGCGGGTTGTCTGGGGCATGCTCAGCCATGGTGAATCCTCATCGGCTTTGGGGTGGCCTTGATAAGCGCCATCTGGTTTTCCATGTAGGGATGATCTTGATGGGCCATCAAGAAGACAGCCGAATAATCTAACGCGTTCAGAAATGTTTTGAAACCGGTTTCATAGTTGACTTGTTTGCCATTCAGTTGCGGGCGAGCCAGCTCCAGGCGGCCATCCATTCAGGCTTTTTTTCACATTCGGGGGCCAGCCCGGAACTCTGAACATGCCCTCCCGCGCCACCTTCTACCGCAACAACCTGCTGCTGCCCCTACTAATGGCCGCCATCGTGTTCATGGCGTTCGACCTCACAGAATGCAGCCCTGTGCCTGCACCTGCCCTTGTAGGAGCGGCCTTGTGTCGCGATCGGGCCGCATAGCGGCCCCAACATTTTCAAGGTTGACGTTGAAATCCGGGGCTGCTGCGCAGCCCATCGCGACGCAAGGCCGCTCCTACAGGGGGCAGCGTTGGGGTTAAAACTGGATCGTATACCCCACGATCACCCGGTTCTCAGCCGCCGCATCGGCAAAGTTCGAGCGCATGCTCGCATTGCGCCAGCGCAGCGAAACATTCTTCAGCGGCCCGGACTGCACCACATAGGTGATATCCGTAGTGCGCTGCCATTCACGCCCTTCCCCGTCTCGCCCGCCAAAGCCCGGCCTTTGGCGGTGGCATCGCCTTCTTCGCGGGTAAACCCGCACCCACAGGTTGGGCCGGAACGACCCACCCCATTCCCCCAACCTTGGGGGAACGCTGCCCACCAGCAACGACCGGGTAAACGCCCCACTCAGAAACTGAACCCCTCGTCCCACAAGGCCCGCAGCAGAATTTTCAGCGGTTGGCACAGCTCTTGCCGATTACCTCCCAGACGCCCCAAGTCCATGGGCCCGTTTGCAGGAGGAATTGACTCATGCACCGACCGATACCCCACCCGCTGGCAGTGGCAATTTTCGCCGGCATGCTCCAGCTACCGGCGCAGGCTGCCTTGAATGCTGTCGATCCAGGCGCTTACGTCCCCGCTAACGGCGGTTTCCCAGCCTGGTACCAGGACAGTCACGGTCGTACCCTCGACCTGTGCCTGACCAAGGCCGTCAGCTCACGGGTCGCCGGCGCACCCGGCGCGCCATCGTACATGTGCACGCTGCTGCCAACGCCCGGCGTGTTCGACGACACACAACCCATCGTGTTCCCCACCAACTTCCCTGACGAAGCCTTCTGGTTCACGGCCGACGCCGCTATCGTCGACGCCGCCCGTGGCATCGATCTAAGCTACGGCACGGCAATCGAAGCGGCATTCGCCGCAGAAGAACCGGTCGAAGGCGACCAGGTCAGCTTCGCCCGCGTACGCATCCGGGTCGATGTGCCAACCGCCGGTACCTACGTGGTCACCCACCCCTACGGCGTCGAAGTGTTCGACGTACCTGCCGCCGGGCGCCGGGCAATCAACATGACCCGCGACATCGGCATTGCCGGCGCCGGCGACTTCAGCGGCGCGCTCAAGGGTGATGTCGGGCCGTTCCTGCGCAGTGTCAACGGGCCGTACACCGAAGGCAACGAACGTTTCATCGGCGACCCGAACCTCGAAGAGCGGGTAACCGGCAGCCCGTTCAACACCAACTTCGTGCGTATCGAAGGCCCTGGCGGCATCGACCTGCGCACCGAGCTGTTCGCGATCTCGGGCAAGCTCTCGACCGTCGCCCTGCCAACCCCCCTGATGCCACAGCGCAGTACCTATTCGCGGCACAGCGAAAACGGCGACCTGCGGGCGCAGCAAGACATCTTCGTGATGGCCCCGCCACCACCGGCCAGCGTCACCCTGACCAGCCAGACGCCCAACCTGAACCTCACCGAGGCCAATGGCACCGGCGCCTGGTACGCCCAGTCGGCGCTCAACCCGGCGGCTGGCACCCTCGTTACCCTGACCGCCGACAACAGCGTGGCGATCCCCACCAGCAGCCTGACCACCAGCAACCTGCCGCTGACCGACCTGGTCACCATCACCCAGGCGCAGTACCGCCTGTCCACCGGCGAGCTGACCTTGGTGGCCAGCACCAGCGACGAAACCTCACCGCCCGTGCTCACCGCGCACACCGGCAATGGTGCGTTGATCGGCAACCTGGGCGGCAACGGCGCCGTGAAAACGTTGAGCATGACCCTCTCGCCCATCCCGCCGGCCAAGGTGCAGGTCACCAGTGCCAACGGTGGTAGCGACACCGAAGACGTGGTGCTGGTGCCATGAACAGACAAAGGCTCAGCCTTCAAGGAGGCAGCATGAACACTTGGTCGCGCCGTGCGCTGTTGGCCGCCGGTTTCTCCCTCACCGTAACCAGCGCCGCGTTTGCCGCGCTGTCTGATGTCGACCCAGGGCCTTATACCTTCGCCACTGGCGGTTATCCAATGTGGTATAAGGACAGCCTCGATCAGTCCCTGGAGCTGTGCCAGTCCAGGGCGACCAGTACCCGTGCCCCAGGCGCGCCAGGGGCGCCGGCTTATATGTGCACCTTGTTGCCCGAGCCCGGCATCTATGACGATGCACTGCCGCTGGTGTTTCCTGACAACTGGCCACCAGAGATGTTCTGGTTCCTCGCCGAAACCACGATTCCGCAGGTAGGCAACAGTGGCTACGAGCTGGAAGTCTATGTGGCCGGTGTGGAGGCAGCCTTCGCTGCAGAAAACCCGGTAGACGGCGACCAGCAGAGCTTCGCGCGTATCCGTATCCGCGCTTCGGTACCGCGCACAGGTACCTACACCATCACTCACCCCTATGGGGTGGAAACGGTCAACGTCACCACTGCAGGCCGCCGGGCGATCAACATTACCCGTGATATCGGCATAGGTGCCCCCGGCAACTTCAGTGGCGCCTTGACTGGCGCCATCGGGCCTTGGCTTAAAGGCGTTGCCGGGCCCTACAAAGAGGTCAATCCGGACACGGGCGCCACCGAAACCTTTATCGGCGACCCGAATATTACCGAAGCGGTTACCGGTAGCCCGTTCAATACCAACTTCGTGCGCATCGAAGGCCCGCCCGGTGCCATCGAGACCAGTGTCTTCAGCGTTTCGGGCAAAGTGCTTGACCAACGTGCGCAAACCCCGGCCACTCTCGAACGGGCAACCTACTCGCGCAATGGCAGTGGCACCCGCACGGAAGTGTTCGCCAAGGCGCCCAAAGACGCCAGCCTGTGCCTGCGCAATGGCTTGGCTTTGGTTGGCACCCCGCCGTCGCCGTGCCAGTTCACCCTGACCGCCGACAATAACGGGCTGTTCTTCCATCAACAATTTTCCCAGGACGCGCCGCCAGCGGTAGTGGTAGTAACTGCCAGCAACGCTACCGGCGGCACCCAGCCGACCGCACTGTCGAGCAAGCTGACCGACGTGGTCAAGGTCAGCACTGCACGTTATGACTGGGCCAACAAGCGCCTGCTTATCGAGGCCAGCTCCAGCGACGAGGTGGCAATCCCCGACCTGCTCGCCCAAGGCTATGGCCGCATGTCGAAGTCTGGCACGGTGCAATCGCTGACGGTCAATGACGTGCTGCAGCCACCGGCCAGCGTCACCATCAAGTCCGCCCATGGCGGCAGCGATGTCGAACCGGTGATCGTCGTCGGCAACGCCCCGGTCGAGGCGGCCAACCAGCCACCGCTGGCCCAGGCCGATATCGGCAGCACCAGCGTCGGTGTGCCGATCACCCTCAACCTGCTGCAGAACGACAGCGACCCGGACGGCAACGTGCCGCTGACCATCAGCGACCTGACCCAACCCGGCACCGGCCTTGGCGGCGTAGTGCTCAATGGCTCCACCTCGGTAACCTACACCCCACCAGCCGGGGCCACGCAACCGCTGGTGGCCACCTTCAGCTACCGGGCGATGGATGCCAAGGGCCTGAAGTCGGAACCGGCCACGGTCACCATCAACGTCGCGCCTAACCAGTCACCAACCGCCAACCCGGAAACCGTCGCCACCCTGGCCGTGCCATTGACCATCAACGTGCTGGCCAACGACACCGACCCGGAAGGCAACGTGCCGCTGAGCGTGGCCGCCGTCACCCAGCCGGCTGCCGGGCGCGGCACCGTCAGCACCGACGGCGCCACCGTGACCTACACCGCACCGGCCACGGTAACCGCGGCGTTCACCACCACCTTCACCTACCAGGCACGTGACTCGCTGGGGGCGCTGTCCACCCCAAGCACGGTCACCGTCAATGTGTCGCCACGGCCTGCCGCCGAAACCTTCGCGGTCACCGCAGCCACGGTCACGGCGCGCTCCAACAACCGTTACAACTGGGACATCAGCGGTACCTCCTCGGTCACCACCGGCAACGTCGTCACCGTCAGGGTAACCACCACCACCGGGGTGCAGACACTGGGCACCGCGACTGTACCGGTGACGGGCCGCTGGCGCCTGGCAGTCAGCAACAGCACCACGGTGATCCCGACCGCCGCGCCGACGGCGACCATCACCACCAGCCCGGGTACCACCCGCACCGTCAACGTGGTCGTGCAGTAAAGGCGGGGTAACGCCATGAAATGCCTGTACTCCTTGCTGCTCAGCCTGGCCCTGGTGGGCCAGGCCAGTTGGGCCGACGACCTGATGGACAATGCCGACCTCGCGCCCGGCAACGACCTCGGTGACCCGGTGATCATCCGCCTGCTCCCGGCCGGCGCCGGCCAGGCTGCGGTGATCGAGCAGCAAGGTTCGGGCAACCGCGCCGCGCTCGACCAGAACGGCCAGGCCCTGCTGGGCCGTATCGTCCAGGCCGGTGGCGCGCAGGAGGCGTCCATCCTGCAAGAAGGCAGTGACCTGATGGCCAGCATCAGCCAGCAGGGAAATGGCAACAGCGCATCGATCCGCCAAAGCGGCAGCAGCAACCGTGCAGCCATCGAGCAGATCGGCAACGACAACAGCGCCAGCATCGTGCAGTCCGGCACGGGCCTCAATAGCTCCGTGACCCAGGCTGGCAATGGCCAGCATGTTCAGATCACCCAATACCGATAGACCTGGAGGCACCACCATGTACAAGCTCGCTCCCTTAAGTGCCGCTATCGTCCTGGCCCTCGCAGGTCAGGCCATGGCTGCAGACAGCACCTCGTCCCAGACCCAGGACGGTAAGGAAAACATCGCCGAAGTCAGCCAGACCCTGGCGCCCTTTGCCTCGGCCACCCAAAACCAGACCGGCAAGGGCCACAACCACCTGGCGGTGCAGGCCGAAAGCACCAGCGATATCAAGCAGACCGCGACCGGTTCGTACAACGCCGGCTACGCCGAGCAGTTGTTCGAGAACGGCAGCCAGATTACCCAGCAGGCCGGCGGCTCTTACAACGATGCCTTCGCCAGCCAGTCGCTGGGCATCAACAACCAGGCTGAGCAAACCCAACAGGGCAGCGAAAACAAATCGACCGTGTGGCAGGACGGCCAGGACGGCAGCAAGGCCACCACCTTGCAATCCGGCCAACGCAACGAAGCCTTCATCGAGCAGACTTTCGGCGGCCTCAACAACAAGAGCACCATCAACCAGGCCGGCCAGGGCAACTATGCGGCTGCCGAACACCTGAACCACGTCGACGGCGACATCCAGGTCTATCAGGACGGCCGAGACAACTTCGCCTACGGCGACCAGCGTGATGGCACCGGCGGCACCATCGGCATCGGCCAGTACGGCACCGGCAACTCGGTGGAAGTGTGGCAGGACACCCAGATTGGCAGCCAGGCAACCGTGACCCAGTCCGGCCAGCTCAACGAAGGCATGATCGACCAGAGTTTCGGCAGCGGTAACAAAGTCAGCCTGTCGCAACAGGGCAAGGCCAACGCCAGCTGGTCAGACCAGTTTGAGACCAACAACTCGAACACCACCATCAGCCAGACGGGTAACAACAACCTGCATTTCACCTACCAGAACGGTGAGAACCTCAACCTCACCATCAACACCAAAGGCAATGGCAACACCATCACCGCCAGCAACTGGAAAGGCGCCAAGATGGGCGGCCAGTTCGGTACCAACCAGAAAGCCACCATCAACCAGGACGGCAACGGCAACGGCGTCAACCTGACCCAGAACGGGGAAAACCAGCTTGCCACGCTGAACCAGAAAGGCACTGGCAACCAGATGCAGACCAAGCAGGCCGACAGTAACAACGAGCTGTACTTCGAACAGAACGGCACCGACAACATCCTGATCGCCGACCAGCGCGGTACCGACAACTACGCCTACGGCAACAGCCAGGGCACCGGCAACTCCATTACCCTGGACCAGTCCGGCTACAGCAACCAGAGCATCACCAACCAGCTGTACGGGGGCGGCAACGACGCCAACATCAAGCAAGTTGACAGCATGAACGTCGCCTACGTGACCCAGGGAGGCCAGGGCAACAGGGCGATCGTCGACCAGAGCGGTATAGCCCAAACCGCCACCATCACCCAGCTGGGCAGCACGAACCTGGCCACTGTGACCCAGAAGTAAGCGTCTCCCCCTTGAACCGCGGTGCTCCTCTCCCTGGTACCGCGGTTCCTTTTTATTCTGCACCGTTTCCTGTTTGTTTTACTGGCCTCTGCGCACAGTGTGGGAGCCGCGCTTGCCGGCGATGGGTTGCGCAGCGGCCCCAAAGTGTCAAGTCAATTATAATCCGTCAGAATGGTGTCGCCTGCATTGGGGCTGCTTCGCAGCCCATCGCCGGCAAGCGCGGCTCCCACAGAGAACCGCGTCAAATCCCTGCCAAGCGCACTACAATGAACCATCCACAGTGCGATACCCAGCCCATGATCCAGTCCGACCTCGACCTGTTCGGCCCCCAGCCGCAACGCCTGGCCAGCCATACCGTGCTGCTGCCCGGCTTCGCCCTGGCCGAGATCGAACCGCTGCTCGATGCCCTGCGCCCAGTGCTGCGCGCTGCGCCGTTTCGGCACATGCACACGCCAGGTGGCCTGCGCATGGCGGTAGGCCTGAGCAACTGCGGCGCACTGGGTTGGGTCAGCGACGAACAGGGCTACCGCTACAGCCCCTATGACCCGCTCAGCGGCCGCCCCTGGCCCGCCCTGCCCCCCGTACTGCTCACCCTGGCCGCCCGCGCCGCCGCCATGGCCGGTTTCGACGGCTTCGTCCCGGATGCCTGCCTGGTCAACCATTATCTGCCCGGCACCCGCCTGAGCCTGCACCAGGACCGCGACGAGCAGGATTTCAGCCAGCCGATCGTGTCGGTATCGCTGGGCCTGCCGGCGGTATTTCTGTTCGGCGGCCTGCAGCGCGCCGACAAGGCCCAACGTATCCCGCTCAGCCACGGCGATGTGCTGGTCTGGGGTGGCGAAGACCGCTTGCGCTTCCATGGCGTGCAGCCCATCAAGCCCGGCGTGCATCCGCGCCTGGGTGAACGACGGATCAACCTGACCTTGCGCAAGGCCGGCGCCTGATCATTGCCAGGAATCGCTGCGCTGGTGCGCTTTTGATGAACGTACATGAAACACGTTGAACATCTTGCTCAGGCAAGCTTCAAATAATAAGTCGCACCGTCCCTTGCCAGGAGCCAGCCATGCCCAACCCGCCCTGCCCTACAAGCCTTCGCCACGGAGCTGTGCACCGATGAAGATGCCCGGCCGCGCGCCCAATGCCTCGCTGCAGCTCGATTACGTACGCGACACCCTGTTCGGCCCGGTGGCGCAAAGCGTCGAGTGCCAGTGCCAGTTGGCCCCACTCAACCTGCAAGGCCGCCCGGCACTGCGCCTGCATATTTGCCCGCCATTGCCCGACAAGGTTGACCGCGCCCATAGCGTGGCGTTCATGTGGGACGGGCGCAGCTACCATGGCGTGGTGCGTGACCAGGGCAAGTGCGGCGACGGCGGCCTGAACTTGTTGGTGGAGCTGCAGTAAGCCGATCAACGGCAGCCAACCTGGCTGAACCGGCCAAGCATGGCGTGTCTCCATAGCTAAAGGGCCTACGCCCTGCGGAGAACGCCATGAACAGTCCATTGCTCAAGCTCTTCACTCACCCTGCCGACGCCTGGCTGGAAATTCGCCGCGCCGAGGAAGATCACCCCCAGCAATACCTGCCGCGCCTGCTGGTGCTGGCGTTGATCCCCGCCGTGTGCCTGTTCGTCGGCACCACCAGCTTCGGCTGGAGCCTGGCAGCCGAAGAGCGGGTGCGCCTTAGCATGGGCAGCGCCGCGCAACTGGCAGGCCTGCTGTATGCGACCACTGTAATCGGGGTAATGCTGATGGGGGTGATGATTCGCTGGATGTCGCGCGGGTTCGATGTGCAGCCCAACCTTAACCAATGCATCGGCTTTGCCGCCTATTGCGCCACGCCGTGGTTCTTTGCCGGGGTTGTCGGCCTGGTGCCAATGCGTTGGCTGGCGTTCGCCGCGCTGATGGCCGCTTCGGCCTATGCCAGCGTCCTGCTGTACGGCGGGTTGCAGACCTTTCTGCGGCTGAAGAAGGAACAGGCGATGCTGTTCGCGACGTGCGTGTGGGGTGTTGGGTTACTGCTGCTGGTGACCATCCTGGTGGCGATGATTCTGTTCTGGTTCAACGGCCTGATGCCTGAATACGTACGCCCGGCCAGCCTGGGCTGACCGGGGCACGGCGGGCGCGCTCAGGCAATGGCCTTGAGTGGCGCCGGGTGGCTGTCTCTTAACGTATGCAGCTGCCCCACCAGGTTGACCAGGTCACGGCAACTGTTGAGGCTTTGCAGCGGGACCCCGCTGAGGGTCACGCCCTCTTCGAGACTCTGGCCCTGACCCAGGCGGATGGTCAGGTTGGCGCCGTCCGGGCAGCTGACTTCACAGCGATCTGGCAGGCAGGCCTGTTCAATCAGCTGCCGCATTTCTAGCATCGAAACTCCAATCAACGACATGGTACGACCCTCTCTGTGGGATGGCCTGTTGTGTGGAAATACGCCTTTGTCGGGCGGGGCGCCAATTAATAATGCGCATGCCCGGGCAAGCGTCCATGCGCCAGGGCAATGATCATGCGGGGAATCCTCTAGCACCTTAGTGGAAGATTGCCCGCCTGGGCCAAGTGTTCGAATGCAATGGCCTACTTAACGACGAGTGGTCCCGGCGGGCCCCAGTGATGCCCAAAGATGCTGCGCCGCGTAAGCTCGCCAGGGTCGCCAGGCCAGTGCCCGGTCGGCCAGTTGCGCCTGTTCACCTGCCAGCAGGCGCAACGCCTTGATCAAGGCCACATCACCCAATGGCAAGGCATCTGCCGCGCCTGCCTGGCGCAGCGCCAGGTAATGCGCACTCCAGGGGCCGATGCCTTTAACACGGCACAGGTTGCGCAGCAACTGGTCCAGCAGTTGCCCAGGGCTAAGCAGTTCAGGGTTGGCAAGCAAGGCGTTGGCCAAGGTACCGAGGGTGGCGGCGCGCGCCTTGGGCATGCCCATGTTTTCGAATTGCGCGGCGGCCAGAGTGGTCAGTATCGGGAACACATGGGTCAGGCCCGAAGCCGGCAAACGCAGCGGTTCGCCATGGCGCTGCACCAGGCGGCCAGCCAGGGTCATGGCCCCGGCCACGCTGATCTGCTGGCCCAGCACGGTGCGCATGGCTTGTTCGCACGCGTCCCAGCCTTGCGGTACGCGCAGGCCTGGGCGCTGTTCGAGCAAGCTTGCCATCAACGGGTCATGGGGCAGCACCGCGCTGATGCGTGCGGGGTCGGCGTCAAGGTCGAAAACTCGCCTCAGCCGGGCAATAAGGCCGGGGATCGCCGATGAAGGAGCGCCTTCGAGGTGCACGCGCAGCTGGTTGCGCATAGGGGTAGCGCGCAAGATTGCATGTTGGCCAGCGACGGTCAGGGTGCGGCGGTAGGTGCCGTTGTCGAAGGCTTCAATACCGGGAATGCAGCGGGCGGCGAGGAAGGCTAGGGTCGAAGGCCAATGGTAGGGGGCGCGATAGCGCAGCCACAGGGTGTGGTGGCTGGGATTTGAAAATGATCGGCGCACGGCGTGCAGGGTGGAGAGTTTGGGCATAGGTGGATGATGCCAGAAAAGCTGGGGGCGCTTTGCGCCCCAATCGCGACGCAAGGCCGCCCACAGGGTGGACGCGAACTTTTGTGGGAGCGGCCTTGCGTCGCGATTGGGCTGCAAGGCAGCCCCCGCTTTTTCAGCCTTGCATCTGCCCGAACCGCCCGGCATGGAAATCGTCGAACGACTCGGCAATTTCCGCCTGGCTGTTCATCACGAACGGGCCATAACCGACGATCGGTTCATCGATCGGCTCACCGCTAAGCAACAGCACGCTGGCACCGTCCAGTGCCTCTACGCTGACATCCTCACCTGCCCGGTCAAGCAGTACCAAGCTGGCCGGCCCGGCTTCGCGCTCGCCGTTAACCCGCACATTACCGCGCAGCACCACCAGCGCCGCATTGCGCCCGGCGGCCACTGGCAGTTGCAAGCTGGCGCCAGCGTTCAGCCGCAGGTCCCAGACATCCATCGCGGTAAAGGTCCGTGCCGGCCCCTGATGGCCAAGGTAGTCACCGGCAATCACCCGCAAGCTACCGGCATCAGCGTCCAGCGCCACGACCGGGATGTCTTCGGCCAGCAACGTCTGGTAGCCCGCCGCTGCGCGCTTGTCCCGCGCCGGCAGGTTGACCCACAGTTGCACCATCTCCAGCGTACCGCCACTGCGGGCAAAGCCCGGGGCATGGAACTCTTCATGGATGATGCCGTTGGCAGCGGTCATCCACTGCACGTCACCGGGGCCGATCAACCCACCCGCGCCGGTGGAATCGCGGTGCTCCAGCTCGCCCTGGTAGACGATGGTCACCGTCTCGAAACCACGGTGCGGGTGCTGGCCGACGCCACGTCGCGCACGGGTCGGGGTGAAATCATGCGGGCCGGCATAGTCCAGCAACAGGAACGGGCTGATGCGGCTGGCCAGGTTGTCGTAGGTGAACAGGCTGCGCACCGGGAAACCATCACCTACCCAATGGGCGTGAGGGCTGCGGTGGATACCCAGAATGTTTTTCATGAGAAGGCTCCTCTCTCGATTGGGGTAACCTTATCAGTGACAACAATAACTCTGTAGACAGGAAAAACAGCACTAATCGTTCTACCAGCGGAACAACCCCTAGCATTTTAAAAACACAACGCATGCAGGATCGGATGCCCCGGATACTGCGCTCTCAGCCACTGCTCGAGCTTTTCAGAAAAAGCATTGCCAATCGCTTTGATCTCGCGATACACCGGATCGGCCGATGCGTGAGCAGCAGATAACTGGTCTAGGTGCTGACGATAGTGGGCTGAGGAAATCAATTTCAGGAAAACGGCGTACCATTCGAATAGCTGTTCAGTATGCTCATTAGACTGTCCAATTGTTGCCAGGCGTTGCAAAGGCGTGTGAGCCAACAGGTATTCAAACCGTCTGACTCTTGCATGCGCAGGTAGGCCGAAGGCCTCGGCAATCACGACGATGCCTCCGATGAAGAGCAGTTTTCGAGAGAACTGCAGTTTGATGTTACGTACGCCCCAGGCCTTGCCTTCAGCCTGCTTCTCTTCAAAATTTGCCATCAAGGTTCGGTAATAGCGAACGAGATCATTGAGCATGAATCGCGAAAGCCCAGCGCCTTGCTCGCCAGGCACGTATCGGCGCAACAAGTCGTTTTTCCAGTGATCGTGTGCAGCATCCCCAAATAATGAGCAGCCCTCGAGCAGCAACAGCATTCGCCGGGTCAGCGCAGTACTGCTTTCACGCTTCCACCCCATGTGGCAACTCAAATTGGAGTACAGGGACAACGCGTCCCTGCCGAATTTCGCATGGTCGCTCTCACCCCGCTGGCTGAGGGGGCGAACATGAGCGCTGACCTGATTCAAAATCGCCTGCAACCGCTCATCTGGCAGGCGACCGTCATGGACGATAAAGAAATCGATGTCCGATACGCACGAAGCTTCACGCCGTCCATAAGACCCGACTGCAACGACAGCCAATGGTGACTGGCCTACCAAGGGTGCAACAGTCTCTTTCAGGGCTCGCCGTAGCGAATCGATGACCTTGCATGAGTACTCAAAACGCTTTCGCAAATAAGGAGGTTCCAGCACGGTGTGGTGGGTCATTGGCGTCTGCTCGGGAAAAAACCAAGCGTACTGACGACTCGCACACGCGCACTGCCTGGAAAACTACCCCTCAACAGCTCCCAGCAGGAAGGCAATCACCTCTTGCGCACACTGTTTGGGGTCTTCCTGCATGAAGCAGTGCCCACCGGCGACCTGCTGCGCGCTGACATGGCGGTTGAGCGACACCAGGCGGCTCACCGAGTGTGGCACGAAGGGATAAGTGTGTTCGCCATACAGCACGCGGGTCGGTGTACTGATTGCGCCTAGGCTGGCCCACATACGCTTGGGGAACGAGCTGAAGATTTCCACTTCGCGGCTGGGCCGGCACTTGAGCACCACCGACTCGCCGCAATCACCGATGGCATGCTCCACATAGGCCTGCAGCGCCGCATCGGTCCAACCTTTGAAAATGCCACGGCCTTGCAGCGAAGCCAGCGCCGCTTCGCGGTCAGGCCAATGGCTGCGGCGGCTGGCGGCCTTGCGCGCCAAGGCATGGCGCTGGTGCAGGCCGACCAGTGCGGCCGCGCCCATCACGCCGAGCATGCGCCGGCTGAACAATACCGGGTCGAGCAGCACCGCACGCGCGAACAACTGCGGGTCGCTGGCCAGTATCAGCCCGGTGAGCACGCCACCAAAACTATGGCCTACAGCAAACCGCGGAACGTCGGCATACTCGCCCCGCCCTGTTTCAAAGGCTTCCACAGCCAGTGCCGCCGTGCGGTTCCAACCACGAAACACGCCCCCATGGTCACTGTCACCGTGCCCCTGCACGTCACAAAGCCACAGGTCGAAATGCTCGCCCAAGCGCATCAGCAACGGTTGGTAAGCCAGGCAGCAGAACCCGTTGCCATGCAGAAAATGCAGCAGCGGCTTACCAGTGGCCGGCGTCCGCCAGCCACGCAAGGTAAAGCCTTCGGCGCATTCGTGGGACCAGGGAATCAACTGCATGGGCGTGCTGTACTCGCGGGGCTAAGAAAACGCCGATTCTACAAACAGCAGCGGGTACAGTGAAACCACCAGCAGCAGGGCCATCAGGACATTGAACAGCATCAGCCAGCGCGGGTTCTGCAACAGGTTGCGCAAAGCGCTGCCGAACATCACCCACACCCCCACGCTGGGTAGGTTGACCAAGGCGAACAGGGCCGCGATGACCCAGGCCGACTGCCAGCACCATTACCATGAACCCACAGCTGATGCCCAAGGCATGGGGAATCGAGCGGCGCACGCCGAAGTTCACCCCCGACGCAGCAACATGGTGTTGTTGGGGTAATCGAAGACACAAAGGCAAACAGCACAAAGGCGGGCAGCAGGTCGGCAGAGGCAAGCATTGGCGGGCATTCCACTTTTTTTACAGGTGCTGTCACACTAACGGAGTCGCCCTCTTCGCTACCCTGGATCAAGGAAGCCGTTCCATGAGCCTCACCATTCGCCCCGCCGTTCGCACCGATGCCGCACAGATTCTGGCCTTCATCACCGAACTGGCCGAGTACGAGCGCGCCCGCCACGAGGTGGTTGCCAGCCTTGCCGACATCGAGCACAGCCTGTTCGACGCAGGCAGCACGGTGCACAGCCTGATCTGCGAACGCGATGGCCGGGCGATCGGCTTTGCCGTGTACTTCTACAGTTACTCGACTTGGCTGGGGCGCAACGGTATTTACCTGGAAGACCTGTACGTAACGCCCGAGCAGCGCGGCGATGGTGCTGGCCGGCAGGTGCTGCAGCACATTGCCCGCGAGGCGGTGGCGAACAATTGCGGGCGGTTGGAATGGAGCGTGCTGGACTGGAACGAGCCGGCGATCGGCTTTTATCAGAAGCTGGGGGCCGAGGCGCAGGATGAGTGGGTGCGTTACCGGCTGGATGGGGAGAAGCTGGCGGCGTTTGCCCGCGGTTGAAAGCTCGGTTTGCGCGCTCAGTTGTAGGAGCGGCCTTGTGTCGCGATAGGGCTGCACAGCAGCCCCGGCAATCTGCGCGTTTGTGCTGAGAACCTGGGGCTGCTTCGCAGCCCTATCGCGACACAAGGCCGCTCCTACAAGGTCCAGCGCAAGCCTGATTAATCACTTCTGCCGCCACACCGCCCCGGCAATCTCGACCCGCTTTGGCAGCAACTTGTTGTCAAAGAACAACTGCGCCGTACGCTGCTGTGCCGCCACCATCGCCTCACTCACCGGCAACACCGGTGACGCCGGCCGGTGGCTGAAACTGCGCCGTACCACCTCCTCCGGCAAGCCCATGAACTGCGCCAACAGGCGAATGCTGCCGGCCTCGTCACTGCGGGTAAGCGCTTCGGCACGGCTGATTTCCTCCAGCAACTCGCCGACAAATGCACCATTGGCCTCGACATACGGGCGCGCGCCGAGCATGAACGGCCCGATCAACCCCAGGCCCTGGCCGTCAGCCAGCAACCGCGCCTTGCCTTCCAGGTCGATGGCCGAATAGAACGGGTCCCAGATCACCCAGGCATCCACGCTGCCGCGCTCGAATGCCGCCCGGGCGTCAGCCGGTGCCAGGTACACCGGCTGCACCTCAGCAATGCCCAGCCCTGCCTCGGCCAGGGTGCGCAGCAACAGGTTGTGTGCACTGGAGCCCTTCTGCAGGGCAATTCGCTTGCCCTTGAGTTCACCCACAGCGGTGATCGGGCTGTCTTTGGGCACCAGTATCACTTCGGCCTGCGGTTTCGGCGGCTCGGCACCGATGTACAGCAGGTCGGCCCCCGCCGCCTGGGCGAAGATCGGTGGAATATCACCGGTAGAGCCGATATCGAGGCTGCCGATGTTCAAGGCTTCGAGCATCTGCGGCCCGGCCGGGAACTCGATCCACTCCACCCGGGTATGGGCAAAACGCTGTTCCAGCAAGCGATGCTGCTTGGCCAGTACCAGGCTGATCGAACCTTTCTGGTAGCCGATTCGCAGCGCCTGTGGGTCTGCAGCCTGGGCCGTACCCATGCCACCCAGCAGCAACAACATGGCAAGGTGTAGCACGCGCATCGCTTACTCCTTCCAGTCGGTCGAAGGTTTTTCCCACAGGTTGATACCGCCTTCAACGGCGTACTGGTCGATGGCCGCCAGTTCCTCGCCGGTGAACGCAAGGTTGTCGAGCGCGGCGACGTTCTCGGTGATCTGCTCGGGCCGGCTGGCACCGATCAGCGCCGAGGTCACCCGCGGGTCGCGCAGGGTCCAGGCCAGGGCCAACTGGGCCAGGCTCTGCCCGCGCTGGCGAGCAATCTCGTTCAGCGCGCGGGCACGGGCGATGTTGGCTTCGGACAAATGTTCTGGCAGCAACGAACCGCCACCCGCGCGGTTGACCCGGGCGTCGGCAGGGATACCGTTCAGGTACTTGTCGCTGAGCAGGCCCTGGGCCAGCGCGGTGAACACGATCACCCCGGCGCCGACAGCGTCGGTCGTATCGAGCAAATCGCGCTCGATCCAGCGGTTGAACAGGTTGTACGAAGGCTGGTGGATCAACAGCGGCACCTTCAGCGCCTGCAGCAGCGCCGCCATTTCAGCGGTTTTACCGGCTGAGTAGGAGGAAATGCCGATGTACAGCGCTTTGCCCTGGCGAACGATATCGGCCAGGGCAATGGCGGTTTCCTCCAACGGTGTGTCGGCATCGAAACGGTGTGAATAAAAGATGTCGACGTAGTCCAGCCCCAGGCGTGCCAAGCTCTGGTCGAGGCTTGCGATCAGGTATTTGCGCGAACTGCCACCCTGCCCGTACGGCCCCGGCCACATGTCCCAGCCAGCCTTGCTGGAAATGATCAGCTCGTCGCGGTAACTGCGCAGGTCTTCGCGCAGCAACCGGCCGAAGTTGCTCTCTGCGCTGCCATAGGGCGGGCCGTAATTGTTGGCCAGGTCGAAATGGTTGATGCCGGCATCGAACGCGGTGTGCAGCAAGGCGCGTTGAGTCGCGATGGGGGTGGCGTCGCCAAAGTTGTGCCACAGGCCCAGCGACAGGGCCGGCAGCACCAGGCCGCTGCGGCCGATACGGCGGTAAGGCATGCGCGCGTAGCGCTCGGGGTTGGCAGAATAGCTCATGGTTGGCCTCGATCGGCAAAGAATGGATTGGCCGGGCGCGACAGGCCCAGGTGTTCACGCAGGGTGCGGCCTTGGTAGTGCCGACGGAACAGCCCGCGGCGTTGCAATTCGGGCACCACCTGGTTGGCAAAATCCTCAAGGCCCAGCGGCAGGTGCGGTACCAGCACATTGAAACCATCGGCCGCACCGCCTTCGAACCAGGCTTGCAGTTCGTCGGCGATCTGCACCGGGGTGCCGACCAGGCTGTAGTGCCCTCGCCCACCCGCAATGCGCCGGCCGAGCTGGGCCAGGGTCAGGTGTTCGTTGCCGGCCAGCTCGGTCAGCAGTTGTTGGCGACTGCGCTGGCCGTCTTCGGTGGGCGGCAAGTCCGGCAGCGGGCCATCGAGCGGGTAGCCGGAAAGGTCGAAGTTACCGAGCATGCGCCCCAGCAGGCCAACCCCCACTTGCGGGTCGACCAGGGCCTGGAACGCCTCGTACTTGTCCTCGGCCTGCGCCTGGCTCTGCCCCACCACCACGAACACCCCGGGCATCACCTTCAGCGAATGCTCGCCCCGACCATGGCGCGCCAGGCGGCCCTTGAGGTCGGCATAGAAGGCCTGGGCGCGGGCCAGGCTCGGCTGCGCGGTAAACACCACTTCGGCGCTTTGCGCTGCCAGCTCGCGGCCGGTTTCGGACGAACCGGCCTGGACCAGTACCGGCCGCCCCTGCGGCGAGCGGGCCACGTTCAGGGGGCCTTTTACGCGGAAGTGTTCACCGGCGTGGTCAAGGCTGCGGACGGCATGCGGGTGGTGGAACAGGCCGCTGGCCTTGTCGCGCACGAAGGCATCATCCGCCCAGCTGTCCCACAAGCCCTGCACCACCTGCTGGAATTCCTGGGCCCGGGCATAGCGCTCGGCATGCGGAATATGCGCCTGACGGCCAAAATTGCCTGCTTCGGCGGCGGCATCGGAGGTGACCAGGTTCCACCCGGCGCGCCCTGCCGACAGATGATCCAGCGAGGCGAACTTGCGTGCCACATGGTATGGCTCGTTGTAGCTGGTGGTGGCCGTGGCGATCAGGCCGATGCGCTCGGTGACTGCACTCAGTGCCGACAATAACGTCAGCGGTTCGAAGTACACCGAGCGGGCGCTGTGGCTGGCCAATGGATCAGTAGGCGCAGCCACGCTGTCGGCGACGAACAGCGCGTCAAAGCAGGCCGCTTCGGCGATTTGCGCCGTGCGCCGGTAGCTGGCGAAATCCAGCGGGTCGGCTGGTACGTCCGGGTGACGCCAGGCGG
This sequence comes from Pseudomonas sp. NPDC089407, assembly GCF_044900445.1. NCBI lineage: Bacteria > Pseudomonadati > Pseudomonadota > Gammaproteobacteria > Pseudomonadales > Pseudomonadaceae > Pseudomonas > Pseudomonas sp. NPDC089407. The sequence continues at coordinate 48,496 of NZ_JBJDNB010000032.1, read as the reverse complement.
CCACATGGTGACCGGTAGCCATGAGGAAGGCACCCAGGCTCATTTGGCGGGGCATATTGATCTCCTTTTGCGCAATATCCATGCTCATGAAACTGCACATCACTCAATGAATTAGCAGGGCCCCTGTAGGCGCGGGTTCACCCGCGAACACCGGCGCAGCCGGTGCCATATCCCGCGTTACAAAGCCCTTCAGCCTTAAAAATCCTTGCGCAGTTGCACACCGAAATAACGCCCGTCATCCCGCGGCACCGAGCGGTAGATGTAGTCGCCGCCACTGGCCAGCATCTGCGCGTACGACTTGTCGCCCAGGTTCTTGCCCAGCAGCGCCACGCGCCAGCCGTCGTTGTAGTCGGCCAGGGCAATGCTGGCGTTCCAGATGCCATAGGCGCCCTGCACGGTGTCCGGGTTCTGGTCGAGGCTGAACTGCACCGAATCCTGCCAGCTGTAGTCGCTGCTCAGTTCCACATCCAGGCCGTTGTCCAGCGGGATCACATAGTCGGCGCGCAGGTAGGTTTTCCAGTCCGGGGTGAACGGCAAGCGCCCACCGTCGATGTTGCAGTTGGCCGCGGCACCCACCGGGCAGTTGAAGTGGTCGACGCGGGCCTTGGTGTAGGCCGCGGCAGCCGACAGTTTCAGCCTGGAAGTCGCCTGGAAGCTGGCGTCCAGCTCCACGCCCTGTGTCTTGACCTTGCCGGCATTCACCAGGCGGGTGACCACCTGGTTGGCCACGGTGTCGAAGAAGTTGGCCTGGTAGTTGTCGTAATCGGTGTGGAACACCGCCAGGTTGGCGCTCAGGCGCTGGTCCAGCGCGGTGCCTTTCAGGCCGATTTCGTAGGCGTCGGAGGTTTCCGGCTTGAGCGCTTCGGTGTCGCGCGGCTGCATGTTGAAAAATACGTTGTAGGCCGGGCCCTTGTAGCCACGCGAGTAGGTAACGTAGCCGGTCAGGTTGTCGGTGAAGTCGTATTGCAGGCCGGTGCGCCCGCTCCAGCCATCTTCGTCGACCGAGCCGGAGCTGGCCGTCGAGGGCTGGATGCCGGTGACCGCCGCAGCCGAGGTGGATACGCGGCGGTGGTCGTACTCCAGGTCATCGTGGGTCCAGCGCAAGCCGAAGATGGCACGCAAATCATCGGTGAAGTTGAAGGTGTTCTCACCGAACAAGGCGACACTGTCGTTGGTAGTGGAATAGTCGGCACGGCCGCTGTTGGCGACACCGCCGTTGACCGACAGGCGCTGGTAGGTTTCGTTGGACGTGCCGTGCATGTAGAAGGCACCCAGCACGTACTCGTTGAACTGCCCTTTCGGCGAGGTCAGGCGAAACTCCTGGCTGTACTGGTCGTAGTCCACCGTGCCTTTGTCGTGCGACGCCGTCACCGGGAGCAAGGCACGGCGGTCACCGTCCTGGTACTGGGTGTTGTCCCAGCCGCGCCAGGCGCTGATCGAGGTCAGCGTGTAGTCACCCAGTTGCCAGTCCAACTGCGCCGAAAGCCCTTGGTTTTCGTCTTCGACATGGGTCTTGAAGTCGCTGTTGATGTCACGGTTGTGCGCGCTTGGTGTTACCGGGCGCAACTGGCTGGCAATGGCGGCACTTGCGCTGGTGACCACCCCGCTGGGCAAGGTGTCTTCGCCCTTCATGTAGTCGGCGATCAAGGTCAGGCGCAGGTCTTCACTGGGCTCGAACTCCAGCTTGCCGCGAGCACCCTTGCGTTCATAGCCATTGACGTCGTGGCCATTGGCAACGTTCTCGACATTACCGTCGTACCCACCCCACAAGGTGCTCAGCGAGCCTTTCAGTTGCTCGTTCAGGCGCCCGCCGATACCAAAGCGCAGGCGGTTTTCATCGCCGCCGCCGAAGTGCGAGTAGTCCACATAACCTTGGGTTTGCTCAGGGATCGCCTTGCTTACTACGTTAAGCACACCCGCCGAGGCATTCTTGCCGAACAAGGTGCCCTGCGGGCCACGCAGTACTTCGATGCGCTCAAGGTCGAGCAGGTCAAGGGTCGACTGGCCCGGGCGACCGAACACCACGCCATCCACCACCGTGGCCACCGTCGGCTCGACACCTGGGGATGTGGAAATGGTGCCAACGCCACGAATGAACAGTGATGTGTCCTTATTGGAAGCGCCGGCACGGTAGTTGAGGGTGGGCACCTGCTGGACGATGCTGGCGATGTTGTTGCGATTGTCACGCTCCAGCTGCTCGCCATCGATGACCGACACCGCCACCGGCACTTGTTGCAGGGTGGCTTCGCGGCGGGTGGCGGTAACGGTTACCGCGCCCAAGGCAGTGGCTTGCGGAGCGCCCGCCTCAGCTGGCTCGGCGGCCTGCGCGGCCTGGCCGACAGCCGCCAGCAGAATGGCTGCAGCAAGCGGCCGACGTTGGGTTGCGGGGAATGGGATACGGCTTTTGTGCATGGTGCTCACTGCCTCGGGAAACCAGACCAGGCCCCTGCTTGCGGGGCCGAGATGAAGTTGCTGGGGTTGTCTGGTCTCGCTCGTGCGAGTGGCAGGCGCTTGCCAACAGCGGCGCTTGTTAGCGCTAACATCAGCAAGTATCAGAGGTGGCCGATTAGCACGTCAAATACTTAAAAGTATGTTTTATATGCAATAAAGCTATTTGCCATGCTGTGTCTCGTTAGCGCTACCATCGCGCCATTTCCCCAGGAGGCAGCTCGGTGAGCCAAGACAAGGATCCACCCCGCAAACGCCGTGGTGCAGGCCGCGTCACCCTGGCCGAGGTAGCGCGCGCAGCTGAGGTTTCGGCGATCAGCGTGTCACGCTACTTCAACCAGCCAGACCAGGTATCCCTGCCCTTGCGCGAGCGCATCGAGGCCGCTGTGCAGGCGTTGGGCTATGTACCCAACCTGGTCGCCGGCGGCCTGGCCTCGGCGCGCGGGCGCATTGTCGGCATGGTGATCCCGAACATCTCCGGGCCGATCTTTGCCCAGACCATCCAGGCCTTCAGCGATACCCTAAGCCGGCATGGCTACCAACTGCTGCTGGCCTCCAGCTATTTCAGCGAGGCGCAAGAAGAAAGCGCCGTGCGCGCTTTTCTCGGCTGGTCGCCGGCGGCACTGGTGGTGACCAGCCACTTCCACAACCCGACCACCGAGAAGCTGCTGGCCGATGCCGATGTGCCGGTGGTGGAAATCTGGGACTACTGCCCGGATCGCGCGCCTGTGCAGGTAGGTTTCCTGCACCACCAGGTAGGCGTGCAGGCTTGCCGCTACTTGCTGGACAAGGGCTACCGGCGCATCGCCTTCGTGCAGAACAGTGCGCCCGGCGACCTCAGTGCCCTGGAGCGCCGCGATGGCTACATCGAGGCACTGGCTCAGCGCGGCCTGGAACCCTGGGTGTTCGTGCCTTCGGCCGACTGCGCGCCGTTCGAGGCGGGCAAACAGGCCATGGACGCCTTGATCCGCCGTGACCCGCGGCCCGAGGCGATCATCTTCGCCAACGACAACTTGGCTGCCGGCGCCCTGCTGGCGGGTCAGCGCGCCGGTTTGCGGCTGCCTGAAGACATGGCGATCGTCGGCTTTGGCGATTACCCCTTCGCCGAGATGCTGTTGCCCAGCCTGACCACCCTGCGGCCACCGTCGAAGGAAATTGGCGAGGTGGCTGCGTTGCGGGTGCTGCAGCATCTGGGTGTGGCGGCGTGCGAGGGGGAGGTGCAGCGGCTGAACTTGTTGACGTGTGAGTTGGTTGCCCGCGAAAGCGGCTGAAACGCAAGTCGAGACAGGTGCTGTGACAATCCTCGCGACACAAGGCCTCACTTACAAGGGACCGCGCAACCCCGGCCTATTACGCGGTCCTTTGTAGGAGCGGGTTCACCCGCGAAGAGGCCAGCACAGCCGCCTCTCACCTGAAGAAACGCCCCATGCCCTGCTGCAACTGGCAATTTTGCCAGTTGCAAACTTGCCTGCTCCGCTTCAGGGTTTAGCCAAAAGCGGGAAGATGCATGCATGAAAAATTTTTATCAAAAAAAAACACTAAACACCCTATTGATGTCTAATGGCACGACCCAGTTATTCGGCCACGACCGCCAAATACAGGCTATAAAAGCAACCGCCTTACGCAGCATAAGTTTACTCGCAACAACGCATATGCATTCACCCATGGCTGCCCAAGACTCTAAAATCTTTCATCCTCTGGTAAACAATCCGTTCGGCTTCATGAGTCTGCCTGAAGGGCAGACTGTTGGGTTCAATGGAGAGCGTATTGACATGCAGAGCTGCATGTATGCATTGGGCCAAGGTTATCGTTGGTATTCAACAGCATTGATGAGGTTTGCCAGCACTGACAGCGTGAGTCCCTTCGGCGCAGGGGGTATCAATGCTTATGCTTATGCGCTCAACGACCCTGTCAATCACTTTGATCCGGACGGTCATATTACCGTTGGCCCAATGATTCACGGAATAAAGATGCGACGTTTCCATCGCAGCTTTGAAAAACTGATCACTATCGACGACAAATTCGGCGTGTATAGATCTCAAGGCAGCCTCTTCAAGAAACCGAAACTACTTGTATACGCGCACGGCAACGAAAACGCCCTCAATATCGGCGGCGAATCCTTGGACGCACGCGAATTCACAGATTGGCTCCATCAAAACCGAATAAATTCCAACCGCTATAGAAAGGTTGTTCTGGCCAGTTGCCTGAGCGGCTTGGGATTCGCCCAGGAATTTGCAAATATCAACACGATCAAAGTTAAAGCGGCCCCCGGTAAAATTGATGGTGCGATGATTGACGATGTCATTAAAGGCAGGTCTATGTTTGGGTTACTATCCGAACCCTATGAAGGCATGCCTAAAGGCTCTCCAGATCGACCCTGGGCCTACGAGTTTGAGCGCTTTACGCCCCAGAAGGCGGCAATCCGAGGGTCGTAATACCGAACAACGTGGCGAAACGCTATAATGCACCACTGCACAGGCCTAAAGTACAAGCTGTAGCGCTGGCAATTGACGCCACGCCCGCCCCATGCTCTCCTTATGCCTCACGTTCAGGTGCCCCCACAGGGGGTGAAACGGGAAACCGGTGCGTCGCAGGCCCTCATCAGGGCCGGGCAATTCCGGTGCTGCCCCCGCAACGGTAAGCGAGCGAAACGTCTGTACCACTGTGCCTTGTAGTGCGGCATGGGAAGGTGACGTTTTTCCAGGAGCCCTGCTTCTCCTCGCAAGCCCGGAGACCGGCCTGGCGTTCATGAACACCCCGCGGTGGGCGGGCGCTGTTGCATTCCCCTGGGTTTCCATGCCTGGGGCTGCCGCGCTTGCCCATTGCCCATAAAAAGCAGAGGAACGCGTCATGCCCGTCACCAGCACCAAGCCTCACAGCCTAGCCACCCCCGTTACCCTCAGCCAGCGCGTAGTCATCGCTGTCGGCGCCAGCCTGCTGGGCATTTGCCTGGTGTACTTCGCCGGTTTCTCGCACATCGAGGCCGTGCACAACGCCGCCCACGACACCCGCCACAGCGCCGCCTTCCCCTGCCACTGAGTAGCCCCGATGATTACGCGCATTGCCCGTACCGCGGGCTTCAGTGGGCTGCTTGCGGCCTTGTTGCTGACCTTGCTGCAAAGTTTCTGGGTCGCCCCGCTAATTCTTCAAGCGGAAACCTACGAGTCCTCGGCCCCGGCCGCCCACCACGAACATGGCAGCGAAGCGCCTGCCCATGAACACAGCGCCGAAGCCTGGTCGCCGGAAGACGGCTGGCAACGTGTGCTGTCTACCACCGGTGGCAACCTGGTGGTGGCGGTCGGGTTCGCCCTCATCCTCGCCGCCCTGTACAACCTGCGCGAGCCAACGCGCGCCGGCACGGGCGCCTTGTGGGGCCTGGCCGGCTTCGCCGTGTTCTGCCTGGCGCCAACCCTCGGCCTGCCGCCGGAATTGCCGGGTACCGCGGCTGCCGACCTGGGGCAACGCCAGGCCTGGTGGATCGGCACCGCCGGTGCCACCGCCCTGGGCCTGGCGTTGCTGGTGTTCGCCCGCCACTGGCTGCTGAAGGCGCTGGGCGCCGTGCTGCTGGTGATCCCCCATGTGATCGGTGCTCCGCAACCGGACGTGCACGAGAGCCTGGCCCCCGAAGCACTGGAAACCCAGTTCAAGGTGGCCTCGTGGCTGACCAATGCTGCCTTCTGGCTGGCCTTGGGGCTGCTCAGCGCGTGGCTGTTCCGCCGCTCCAGTCAGGCCTGATGCCGGCCTTCTACGCCGGTTTCGGCTGCCGCCGGGGTTGCCCGGCGGATACCCTGCAGCGCGTACTGTGCCAAGCCCTGGACAACCTGGGCCTGGCACTGGCTGACCTGCGCGGCATCGCCAGCATCAGCCTGAAGGCCGACGAACCCGGCTTGCAGCAATTGGCCGAACGCCTCGGTTTGCCCCTTGTGCTGTACCATAGCGAGCAGTTGCAAGCTTACGAGCCACTACTCAGCCACCGCTCCGCCACCGCCCATGCCCACACGGGCTGCTGGGGCGTGGCTGAGAGCGCAGCGCTAGCCCTGGCCAGCCAACAGCCAGGCACGCCCCGACTGCTGCTGACTCGCCAGGTTCTGGGCCCGGCGACCCTCGCCCTGGCCTGCTGAACGTTTCATCCCTCTTTTTTGCAAGGACACTCCATGACCGTCTACTTCATCGGCGCTGGCCCCGGCGACCCGGAACTGATCACGGTCAAAGGCCAACGGCTGATTCGCCAGTGCCCGGTGATCATCTTTGCCGGCTCGCTGGTGCCTGCCGCCGTGCTCGAAGGCCACCAGGCCGAAACGGTAATCAACAGTGCCGAGTTGCACCTGGAGCAGATCATTACGGCCATGCACCATGCCCACCAACAAGGCCAGGATGTGGCCCGGGTGCACAGCGGCGACCCCAGCCTGTACGGCGCGATCGGCGAGCAGATCCGCCACCTGCAGGCCTTGGGCATCGACTACCAGATCATTCCCGGGGTCACCGCCACGGCGGCCAGCGCTGCCTTGCTCGGCTGCGAACTGACCCTGCCTCAGGTCGCGCAGACGGTGATCCTCACCCGCTATGGCGACAGCTCGCCCATGCCGCCCGGCGAGCAACTGGGCGATTTGGCGCGCCATGGCAGCACGCTGGCGATTCACCTGGGGGTCAAGCACCTGTCGCGGATTGTCGACGAGTTGCTGCCGCACTACGGCGGGCACTGCCCGGTGGCCGTGGTACACCGCGCTACCTGGCCGGACCAGGACTGGGTACGCGGCACGCTCGGCGACATCGTCGAGCGCGTGGCCGCCAAGGGTTTTCGCCGCACGGCGCTGATCCTGGTCGGCCACGTGCTGGGGGATACGCCGTTCGCCGAATCGGCCTTGTACCGCGCTGGCCACGCCCACCTGTATCGCCCTGGCGACTAAACGTTGCCAGCCTTGTCATGGGCGTAGCAGACTCCGGGTTCCCGCCTGCGAACAGGAGCCACGCCCATGCTGCAATTACGCCCCAACTGCGAATGCTGCGATACCGACCTGCCGGGTGACAGCCCCGACGCGCTGATCTGCTCCTTCGAATGTACGTTCTGCCGTAGCTGTGCCGAATCCCGCTTTCAAGGCCGCTGCCCGAACTGCAGTGGCCAGCTGGTAACTCGCCCAACGCGGGTCGGCCTGGCGCTCGCTAACAACCCCGCCTCGACCCTACGTGTAGACAAAGCCCACACCGCCTGCGCTTGACCGCCTCAAAACCCGGACATCACCGCTTTGACAGGGTGATGTTTTCCCGTTATTTGTAGGAATTTTCAACAACAAGCCCGGGAACTATCAACACTTCTATACTCGGCATTACCAAACTTCGGGATTGGCCGTATCGTGCTGCGCTTCCGATTAACCCACTTGCAGACGTATTCCTGAGTGATCCAGGAAGCGGACCACATCCCGACAGGAGTTTCCTACATGACAACCGTGCTGATCGTCGACGACCACCCTATCGTCCGGCTTTCCCTGCGACTTCTGCTGGAGCGTGAGCGTTTTCATGTTATCGGCGAAGTCGGCAACGGTAGCGAAGTAGCGCAGGTAGCCCGCGAACTGCGCCCGGACGTGGTCGTCCTGGACATCGGCCTGCCGGGCCTGGACGGCATGGAAGTGATCAAGCGCCTGCAATGCCTGGAGCCCGTACCGAAGATCATGGTGCTCACTGGCCAGGCCACCGACCTGTACGTGCGCCGCTGCCTGGATGCCGGTATCGGCGCCTTCGTCACCAAGGAAGAAGACCACGAAGCGCTGCTGTTCGCCCTCAAGGCCCTGGTCAAGGGCTACTCCACCTTCCCGCAGATGTCGGTCAACAGCAACTCGCTGGAGAGCGAACCGGTGCGCCTGAGCAGCCTTTCCAACCGGGAAATGGAAGTATTGCGGCGCCTGGCACGCGGCGAGAACAACAAAAACATCGGCACTTGCATGAACCTCAGCGCCAAGACCATCAGCACTTACCGGGGCCGCATCATGGAAAAGCTCAAGACCGAATCGCTGGTCGAAATGGTCGATCTGGCCAAACGTAACAGCGTCTACTGAGCTCCCTGCCATGAAACACCTGCTGGCGAGCATTCTTTTGGCCATCGGCCTGGTCAATTCCGCCGGGTTGCTGGCCAGCAGCGAACCTCGCCAACTGCTAGCCCGTTCGGCCAGCGCCGCTGCCCCGCTGGCACTGTCCAGCGACGACCGCCTGTGGCTGCAACGACACCAGCACCTGGTACTGGGCAGTTCACGCCCGGACTACCCGCCCTTCGAAATCAACATCAGCCCGCGTGACTACGAAGGTTTGAGCGCCGATTACGCCGGCATCATCGGCGAGCAGCTGGGCATCGACATCGAGGTGCGTCGCTTTGACAGCCGTCACGAAGCCATCACCGCCCTGCGCGAAGGCCGCATTGATCTGCTGGGCAGCTCCAACGCCTTCGAGGCAGCAGACGCCCAGCTCAGCCTCAGCACACCTTATGCCGACGACCTGCCTGTGATCGTCACCCGTGAAGGGCGCAGCTTGAAAAACACGCCTGACCTCGCTGGCCTGCGCCTGGCCATGGTCGATCACTACTTGCCGGCCAGCAGCGTGCGCAGCCTGTACCCCAAGGCACAACTGAGCCTCTACCGCTCGACCCTGGCCGGGCTTGCGGCCGTTGAACTGGGCGAGGCAGACGCCTACCTGGGTGACGCCATCAGTACCGACTTCATGATCGGAAAAAGTTTTCAAGGCACATTGAAAATCGACCACTTTTCCCCGGCTGCCCCCGAGGCCTTTGCCTTTGCGCTGGCAAGCGACAGCCTGCGCCTGCGCCAGTTGGTCGACAAGGCGCTGGCACGCATCAGCGAAAGCGAACGCCTGAACATCCTGCGCCGCTGGAGCAGCGGCAACACCAGCCTGCTGTTGCAGCGCCACCTTGCCGCCCTGAGTGACGAGGAAGAAACCTGGATCGCCGAGCACCCGACCGTCGACGTGCTGATCAACACCGCGTTGGCGCCGCTGACGTTCAACGATGCCCAACACAACCCCAGCGGCATTACTCTCGACCTGCTGAAGCAGATCGGCTTACGCACAGGGCTGCAATTCAACGCCGTCGAAAGCACGTCCGCCCATGCCATGGTCGAACGCCTGAACCAAGGGGACGCACTGATGATTGGTGCCTTGGGCTACGGCGCCGACCGTTCGAAACAACTGCGCTACACCCGCCCGTACCTGGTCAGCCCAAGGGTACTGGTCACACGCAACGACAATACGGCGCCCGCACAGGCCAAGGCTTTGGATGGCCAGCGCATCGCTGTGGTAAGGGGCTCGCCGCAACGCGCCGTCCTGCAGCAACGCTACCCGCAGGCCCGGCTGATAGAGGTGGATAACCCGCTGGGGCTGATGGAGGCCGTGGCCAATGACCGCGCCGACGTTGCCCTGAGCAGCCACATCAATGCCGCCTACTACATCAGCCATGTGTTCAAGGACCGCTTGCGCATCGCCAGCGTACTTGACGACGAGCCGGCCATTGCCGCCTTTGCCGTGGCGGCCGATCAACCCCAGCTACAGGCCATCCTCGACAAGGCATTGCTGAGCATTCCGCCCGAAGAGCTCGACCAACTGATCAACCGCTGGCGTACCAGCACCCTGGTCAGCGACAGCCCGTGGCGCGACTACCGCACCCTGGCTTTGCAGGTGCTGGTGCTGTCGGCGCTGCTGCTGGCCGGCGTGGTGTTCTGGAACAGCTACCTGCGCAAGCTGATCAACCAGCGCACCGAGGCCCAGCACGCGCTGCAAGCCCAGCTGGCGCTGAGCCGCGGCCTGCTCGAACAACTGCGCCAGGCCAAGGACGATGCCGAACAGGCCAGCCAGACCAAAAGCACCTTCCTGGCCACCATGAGCCATGAAATCCGCACCCCGATGAATGCCGTGATCGGCCTGCTGGAATTGGCCCTGGAAGACAGCCGTAGCGGGCGCAGCGATATCCAGACCCTGCAGACAGCCCACGACTCGGCGCTTGGCCTGCTCGAGCTGATTGGCGACATTCTCGATATTTCGCGGATCGAGTCCGGGCACATTACCCTGCAACCAACGCCTACCGACCTGCGCGAGCTGGTGCGTGCCACGCTGCGGGTATTCGAAGGCAACGCACAGGCCAAAGGCTTGCGCCTGCACGGCGAGCTGCCTGCAGAGCCGGTCTGGGTGCTGGCTGACCCGCTGCGGCTCAAGCAGGTGTTGTCCAACCTGATCAGCAACGCCATCAAATTCACCGACCGTGGCGAGGTACAGGCCAGCCTGCTGCTGCCAAAGGTTGCCGGCCATGACGCCCTGGCAATCGAACTGGACGTGCGCGACACCGGTATCGGCATCAGCCCTGCCGACCAGGCGCGCTTGTTCAGTGCCTTCGTCCAGGCCGACGGCCCAAGGGCACGCCAGGGTGCAGGCCTGGGCCTGGTCATCAGCCGTACCCTGGCGGAACTGATGGGCGGCACCTTGGACTTGCAGAGTGTCGAGGGCGTCGGCACCCGGGTGCAGGTCAGCCTGCAACTGCCCACTTGCGCAGCCCCGGCACAAGCCGAACAGGGGCAACCGGCACATGAAAGCAGCTGCGGCCCGCTGAACATCCTGATAGTCGATGATTACCCGGCCAACCTGCTATTGCTGGAACGGCAGCTGCATTCCCTGGGGCACCACGTGACCCTGGCTGAAAACGGCGAAGTCGCCCTGGCTCACTGGCACGCCACGCGCTTCGACCTGGTGATCACCGATTGCAGCATGCCGGTCATGGACGGCCACGAACTCACCCGGCGCATTCGCCAGCTGGAGGGCGAACGCGGCCTGCCGGCCTGCCGAATTCTCGGCGTCACCGCCAACGCCCAGGCCGAGGAACGTACCCGCTGCCTGGCCAGCGGCATGGACGTGTGCCTGTTCAAGCCCATTGGCTTGCGCACCCTCAAGGCCCACCTGCCCGCGGCTCACCCCCAGCAGCCAGCGTCAGCAGCACGCCACAGCGGGTTTGACCTGGCCGAACTGCGCCACCTGACCCAGGGCGACGGACAACTGACACGGCACCTGCTCGAGCAACTGTCGATCAGCGTTGACGAAGACCTGGCAGCCTTGCGTGCGCTGGCGGCAGACGCGCCTGATGAGGCCGTGCGTACCTTGGCCCACCGCATCAAGGGGGGGGCCAAGATGATCAGGGTGCGCACCGTGGTCAAGGACTGCGAAGCCATCGAACACGCCCACGCGCAGGGCTTGCCGACGGTCGAGCAACGCGCATTGCTACAAGCCAGCCTGCAAGCCCTGCTTGACGAAATGCGCGATGCACTCGGTGCAATTGCAGCGTCGAACTGATCTGGCTGATGGCGTCCACCACGTGCCGTGAGCCTTGCTGGATTTCCATGATCACCGTCCCGGCCTCGTTGGCCAGCGCCACCCCGTGACCGGTGCGGTTCAGGCTTGACTGCATACTGGCCACCGCCAGCAGCGACAGGTCGTGGTTCTGCCGCACTACATCGACAATCTCCAGGGTTGCCTTGCTGGTTCGCGCGGCCAGGTTACGCACCTCATCGGCGACCACGGCAAAGCCGCGCCCGTGTTCGCCGGCACGGGCGGCTTCGATGGCCGCATTCAGCGCCAGCAAGTTGGTCTGGTCGGCGATACCCCGGATAGTCAGCACAATCTGCCCGATTACATCCGACTGCTTGCTGACCGCATCGATGCTGCGTGCGGCGTCGTTAAGCTCCTGGGAAATCTGCTCGATGACCTGCACCGCCTGCTGCACCACCTCAGTGCCCTTGCGGGCGCACGCGTCAGTCTGCACCGAACTGGCATGGGCAGCATCGGCGGCGCTTTGCTGGGTACAGACCTGGTGAGTGATGTCGCTGGCGAACTTGACCACCTTGTAAAGGCGGCCCTTGCTGTCGAAGATCGGGTTGTAGGAGGCCTCCAGGTAGACGGTCTGGCCTTGTTTGTTGACGCGCTCGAAGCGGTGCGAGTGGTATTCGCCACGGTTGAGCGAAGCCCAGAACTGGCGGTACTCGGCTGATTCGCGCTCATGCGCCTGGCAGAACAGACCATGGTGGCGACCCACCACTTCGTCGAGGCGGTAGCCCATGGTATCGAGGAAGTTCTGGTTGGCTTTGATTACCCGCCCTTGCGGGGTGAACTCGATCACCGCCATCGAGCGGCTGATGGCCTTGAGCAGGCTTTCGCTCTCGTGTTCCAGCACAACGCGCTGGCTGATGTCGGACGCCACCTTGATCACGCTGGTCACCTGGCGCTGCTCATCCAGTACCGGCATATAGCTGGCTTCAAGCCAGACCTCACGGCCAGCCTTGTCGACGCGCTCGAACGTACCGCTGATGGCCTTGCCCTGCCCCAGCTCGTGCCACAGTTGCTGGTACTCCGCGCTTTTTGCGTAGTCCGGTTCGCAGAACAGCCGGTGGTGCTTGCCGCGTAGCTCGTCGGCGCTGTAACCCATGGCCTGGCAGAAGCGCTCGTTGGCATCGAGGATGGTGCCGTCGGGGGCGAACTCGATCATGGCCATGGCGCGGCCGATGGCGGCCAGTTTGGCTTGTGCGTTAGCCAGCGCCTGGTGACTGCGTTGGATCTCGACCAAGTCGGACTTGCGATGGAAATCGAACATGACGCCGGGCTCCTTTATGCGCGGTTTTCTGAGCATAGATTGACTTGCGTATGTCGTGATTTTTGTAGCGCCTACAAGATCGAGCGCCGCCCGCGCGGCGCTTCGCGGGACAAGCCCGCTCCCACATTTGTTTCGGGCCAGCATTGCCTGTGCCAGGCGCGCGCGACCGCCTTGTTTGTACGACGCGATATCGAGACATGCGCCAAGGCGTTTGCGCAAATTTCACAGGAATAATTGGCCCGAAACAAATGTGGGAGCGGGCTTGTCCCGCGAAGCGCCGCACGGGCGGCGCTCGATTTCAAAACCGCCACACCTCTTCAAGGCGAACTCAAGAGCTCTCCCGCACCATCAATTCAAACCCCAGGTCCTGCTGCGCGTTGGCCACCCGCTTGCCATCCAGCAACGCCAGCAGCGCCTGCGCGGCGCCCCGACCAACGGCGGCCCGCGGCGTGCGGATCGAGGTAAGCCGCGGCACCATATGCGCCGAAGCCGGCAGGTCGTTGAAGCCGACCATGGCAACCTGGCGCGGCACTTCAACTCCTTGGCGCAACGCCTGCAGCACCGCGCCCTGGGCCAGGTCGTCGTTACAGAAAAAGATGCCATCCACATCCGGCGCCTGCGCCATCAGCTGACTGAACAGCATGCTGCCCAAGGCAATCGACGAAGGCTCCGGCGCCAATACCTCCAGCTCGGTGGCCTGCATGCCGGCCTCGTCCAACGCCTGGCGGAAGCCTTCGGCACGCTGCATTACCCGTGGGTCGAGCTGCGCGGCAATGAACGCCAGGCGCTTGCGCCCACGCTCGATCAGGTGTCGGGCGGCGGCGCGACCGGCCTGCTGCTGTGAAAAGCCGACCGACAACGCCCCTGGCTGGCCATTGAGCTCCATCATGTGCACGCACGGCACGCCGCTGGCGGCCAGCATTTGCCGCGCCGCGTCGCTGCGTTCGAAACCCGTCAGCAACATGCCGCAGGGCTGGTAGGCCAGGTAGTTGCGGATCAGGTTCTCTTCTTCGGCAAGGTCATAGTGATAGTTGCCGATCAGCACTTCGAGCCCACGCGGGCGCATGACCTCGTGAATGGCTTCCAGGGTGTCGATGAACAGTTGGTTGGACAGCGACGGGATCAACACCACCACCGACTGGCTGCGTGCCGAGGCCAGCGCGCGGGCCGCCGGGTTTGCCACATAACCCAGGCTCGCCGCAGCGGCGACGACCTTTTCCACCAGCTCCGGCGCAACCGTGCTGACCCCGCGCAAGGCGCGCGAAGCGGTAATCGGGGAAACCCCGGAAAGCCTGGCAACTTCAGCCAGGGTGGGACGACCTGTAGTACGGGAGCCGGTGCGGGACATGGATGTTGTAATTTTACTACTTGCAAGGAGAGGGAACGGCCACTAAGGTAGCGCTGTCTCAGGACGCAGGCAATGTAATCTTTGGTAGCAGCCACCACGCGCTCGCCACCAGGCGTCCATACTGCGTAAGGACAAGACCAATAACACCGGGGAGGTGGCTGTTCGTCGGCGACGAGACAGCGCTACCTCACCCCGCAGGAGGTACTGATGAATTCTCCCCTGTCCGCCATTGTGGTGATGGGCGTGGCCGGTTGCGGCAAAAGCTGCATCGGCGCTGCCATTGCTGCCAAAAGCGGCGGTCGCCTGATCGAAGGCGACGCTTTCCACCCTGCCGAAAACATCCGCAAGATGAGCGCTGGCATCCCCCTGGACGACAGCGACCGTGCCGGTTGGCTGGTGCGCCTGGGCGAAGAACTGCAAACCATCAGCCAAGCTGGCGAGCGCCCGATTCTGACCTGCTCGGCACTCAAGCGCCGCTACCGAGATACCCTGCGCGAGGCCATGCCCGGGCTGGTATTCGTGTTCCTCGAATTGACCCCTGCCGAAGCCGAAAAGCGCGTACTGGCCCGCCCGGGGCACTTCATGCCGGCCAGCCTGATCGACAGCCAGTTCGCAGCCCTGGAATCGCCACGCGGCGAACCACTGACCCTGGCGCTGGACGCGACCCAGCCCATGGACGCCCTTGCCGAAGCAGTGGACCGCTGGCTAAAGCGCTACGGTGAGCAGGGCCTGGCGCAAACCGCCTGACCCGGCGGTTTTCCGGCTCACCAAAGACAGCGCTACCCCGACCCGCCAACGCGGGCAAAGTTCCAAAAAGCTCCGCCCAAAACAACGATAAGACCGAGGCCTTCACACCATGTTCGGACTGGCTACTGATACCTTCCTGCTGCTCGACGCGCTGGTTACCATCGTCGGGCTGATCCTGCTGATCACCCATTTCAAGGTTCACCCTTTCGTCGCCCTTACCCTTGCGGCGGGTTTCCTGGGCCTGACCTCCGGCATGCCGGTGGCCAAGGTCATGAAATCGTTCCAGGACGGTTTTGGCGGCGTACTCGGCTTTGTCGGTATCGTGCTCGCCCTGGGCACCATGCTCGGCAAGCTGATGGCCGACTCCGGCGGTGCCGACCAGATCGCACAAACCCTGATCCGTGCCTTCGGCAAGAAGAACGTGCATTGGGCGATGATGTTCGCCGCCTTCCTGGTGGGCATCCCGCTGTTCTTCGAAATCGGCTTCGTGCTACTGATTCCGTTGGTGTTCATCGTCGCCCGGCGCTCTGGGGTATCACTGGTGAAAATCGGCATTCCGCTGCTGGCCGGCCTTTCTGTCGTCCACGGCCTGGTGCCACCACACCCGGGCCCGTTGCTGGCGATCGGCATTTTCCACGCCGACATCGGCAAGACCATCTTCTATGGCCTGATCGTGGCACTGCCCACCGCGATCATCGCCGGGCCGCTGTTCGGTAACTTCATTTCCCGCTACATCCCGGGCACCCCCTCGAAGGAGCTGATGGACCAGATCGCCAAGGAGTCCGACCAGGGCAACCTGCCGAGCTTCAGCATCACCCTGATCACCGTGCTGCTGCCGGTGGCATTGATGCTGCTGAAAACCTTCGCCGACGTGGTACTGCCTGCCGAGCACATCGTGCGCCAGTGGATGGACCTGATCGGCCACCCGATCACCGCCCTGCTCGCCGCCCTGCTGCTGGCCTTCTATACCTTTGGCTCGGCCCGTGGTTTCAACCGCCAGCAGATCATGAAAATGCTCGACCAGAGCCTGGCGCCGACTGCTGCCATCGTACTGATCGTCGGTGCTGGCGGTGGTTTCAAGCAGATGCTGGTGGACACTGGGGTGGGCAACGTGATCGGGCAGATGGCCGTGCAGGCCGAGATTTCGCCGATCATGCTGGCCTGGCTGGTGGCCGCAGTGATCCGCATCGCCACCGGTTCGGCCACGGTCGCGACCATTACCGGCGCGGGCATCGTTGCACCGGTGATCGACCTGGTGCCGGGGGTGAACCGTGAGCTGCTGGTGCTGGCCACCGGTGCCGGCTCGCTGATCCTGTCGCACGTGAACGACGCCGGCTTCTGGCTGGTGAAGCAGTACTTCAACATGACCGTGGCAGAAACCTTCAAGACCTGGAGCATGATGGAGACCATTCTTTCGGTGGTCGGCATCATCTTCATCATGTTGCTGTCAATGGTGGTGTGACCGTTGATCGGGGTGGTGGCACCTTGACGTTTCGGGAGGGGCCGAAGGGAAATATAAGCCCTACCCGACGCAATGGAGACTGCCATGACCCGATCAAGCATCCTGTTGATTGCCCTGCTCGCCTCACCGCTGGCGCTCGCCGCCGGCACCGGCCCGACCTACCCCGACGACCCGCACAGTAGCGCGCCGCAGCCCGGCGCGGACAGCACCCTGAACCCGATCGAGAAACCCATGCCCCGGGACACCGACCCGCGCATCAAGGGCAACGACCCGGACAGCCCGCCGGCGGAGCAGAATGACGACCGTGACTTGCCGGGCATGGATGGCAGGGGTTCGGAGGGGGATGGGGGCCGAGGGGAAAGCGGAACTGGCGGTAGTCAGCGCTAAGACCTGGGGGCGCGTTGCGCCCCAATCGCCGGCAAGCCAGCTCCCACAGGGACCGCACCGGTTGCAAGTTAGTCTATCGCCCGCGCCGAATGCCCGGCTGGCGCTATCCCTGTGGGAGCTGGCTTGCCGATCGGGCTGCAAAGCAGCCCCCCGGTCTTACCACTGTCGCTTGTCAGGCCGCGTCAGCCCCAGCTTCTCGATGCGATAACGCAGCATGTCCCGCGACAACCCGAGCATGCGCGCCGACTTGGTCACATTCCAGTCCGTACGGTCCAGGGTCTTGCACACCAGGTCGCGTTCCATGTCCGGCAAGCTGGTACCCGGTTCCGGTTCATGCCGCGGCATTTCATATACAGTCGCTGTGGGCTGAGCCACCAGCGGCTCGTCCACCAAAGTCAGGCACAGGTTCAGCTGGTGCGCCTGCACCACCTCGTTCGGTGCCAGCAATACCGTCTGCTCCAGCATGTTACGCAGTTCGCGCACATTGCCGGGCCAGCTGTAACCCAGCATCAGGCTTTCCGCCTCGGCAGAAAAACGCAGGTTAGGCTTGCCATAACGTCGGCCATGGTGGGCCAGGAAGTGCCGCGCCAGCAGCAACACGTCCTGCCCGCGGGCATACAGGCGCGGCACCTTCAACGCAATGATGCGCAGGCGGAAGAACAGGTCGCGGCGGAACTTGCCCTGCTGCACCATCTGTTCCAGGTTGCAGTTGGTGGCACTGATCACCCGCAGGTCGACCTTGCGCTCCTTCACCGCACCAATGCGGCGGATGCTGCGGTCTTCCAGCAGCTTGAGCAGCTTGGCCTGCAGCACCAGGTCCATCTCGCCGATCTCGTCGAGGAACAGCGTGCCCCCGTCGGCAGCCTCCACCAGGCCCACCCGACGCTCCTTGGCATCAGTAAAGGCGCCCTTTTCGTGACCAAACAGCTCGGCTTCCAGCAGGTTGGCCGGGATCGAGGCGCAGTTGAACTCGATGAACGGCCCTTTACTGCGCGAGCCGTCAAAATGCAGGGCACGCGCCACCAGCTCCTTGCCGGTACCGGTTTCGCCTTCTACCAGCACCGGTGGCAGGTCGTCACTGGCCATGCGCCGCTCGGCATCGAGCACCTGGCGCAGGGTGTGCTTGAGGGTGAGCATCGCCGGCGACTCGCCGATCAGCGCCTGCAACCCGGACTTCTGCGCCTCGCGCTCCTGATAGAACGACAGCGTGCGCTCCATGCGCTCTGCCGCCAGGGCCTTGTCCAGGGTCAGCTTGAGCTCGGCCAGCACGACCGGTTTGGTCAGGTAATGGAAGGCGCCCTCCTTCATCGCCTGCACGGCATCTTCGACGTTGCCGTAGCCGGTCATCATGATCACTTTCAGCTCCGGCGCCTGCGCCACCAAGGTACGCAGCAGGTCGTGGCCGCTCATGCCCGGCAGCGAGTTGTCGGTCAGCACCGCATCGGGCTGGGCCCGCTTGATCTGCTCCAGCGCCAGTTCCGCGCTGTGGCACACGGTGACCTCGTAGCCCTTGAGGCTGAGGTAGGTACGAATGTTGTCGGCAAGGATTTCATCATCCTCGACTACCAGGATGCTGTGCTCCATGGTCCCCTCCCGCTGCGATATTGAATGTAAGGCTGACGCGGGTTCCTTCCTCTTCGCGGCTGCTCAGGCTGACCGAGCCGCCAAAACGCTCCATGATGCGTTTGACCAGGGCCAGGCCGACACCGAGGCCACCCTGCTTGGTCGTGAAGAACGGCTTGAACACCATCCGTTCCTGCTGTTGGCTCATGCCCTTGCCGGTGTCGGTAAGGACGAGTTCGGCACGCAGGCCCTCCTGCACAATGACCTGGGCATTGAGCGTGCCGCCCGCAGGCATGGCCTCCAGGGCATTGGAAAACAGGCTGTTGAGAATTTGCGTCAGCTGCAACGGCTGGCTGGCCACCCACTGCATGTCAGGCCCTTCGAAATGAAAGCGCACGCCGTTGCGCTCGATCTGCTGGGTAAAGGCCAGGTGGGTGTCCTCGATGGCTGCCACCAGGTCCACGGCCTCGGGTTCGTCGCTGACCGGGCGCAACGACACCAGCAGGTCGCGCACCCAGCGTGACATGCGGTCGACCTGGCTGATGATGTCGGTAATGTTCTTCTGCGCCGCGGGGTTGGCGATTTCCTGGGCCAGTTCGGCGCTGGAGCGGATGTTGGCCAGCGGGTTGCGCAGGCTGTGGGCGACTGCCGAGGACATTTCGCCCAGCGCCACGTAGGTTTCGCTGGCTACCAGCCGGTCTTGCTGCAGGCGCAGCATGTGCGCCGCCCGGCGTACGATCCAGAACAAGCCAAAGTAGATCAGCGCACCACCAACCAGGGTCGAAGCCCAGATCAGCACATAGCCACGCTGAATGCGACGGATCAGGTCCTGCGGTTCTTTGTAGATTTCCACCATGGCGAGCACCTGCTCGCCCTGGCTGTCGAACAGCGGAATATAGTTCTCGATGAACAGGTAGCGCGGTTCGCGCAAGAATTTCTGCTCTTCGCGGTCATCCTCGGCCTTGTGGTAGCTGGCCGACACAGCCTTGCGAGAACGGAAGGCGCGGTCCAGGTCGCCATCGGCTTCGATGCGCTGGCCGATCAGCTGCGGGTTGGTCGACCAGATAATGCTGCGATCACGAGCATAGACATTGGCGAGCAAGGTATCCGGCAGGTGCTCGACATGGTCGAGGAATTCCACCCGGGTCGATTCGGCCAGCTGCGGGGAGAACTGCAGGTGCTGCAGGTCCAGGCGCGGGTCGAGCAGCTCACCCATGGTGGTGCCCGGCGGCAGTTGCGAATGGCGCACTTCGGCCTGGGCCATGGCCTGGATGAACTGTGCAGTGAGCATGGCATCGCGCTGCACGCTGTCGCGCACCACGAAGCGGGTCGACACGTAACCCAGGCCGCCGGCTACCGAGGCAATAATCAACAGGCTGATGACCGAAAACCAGCGCAGCAGGTTGAATTCACGCAATGGAACCGCCAGACCGCTGGTGGTCGCGCTGGCCTTGTCGGGCACTTCGTTTTCCAGCATCTGCATCGCGTGGTTCCCGCGCAGGGCGTGCGTTCAGAACTGCATCAAGGTCAGCCGCAAGCGGCTTTTGACAGCAATCCACCTGTGCAGCCGCAGCTGCCATTTGTCGCGTGTTCCGCTCTACAGATCACATTGCAAAAACTCAGCCATTCAAATCAATGCGTTATTTTTCAATGCGTTATCGTATTCTTTTAAACATTGCCTCAGGAACTTGCCCCACATGTGGGTAATTGTCACCCAACATGCTGTAACTCTATGTATATCAATAGTTTATTATTGGTTCTTAATCACAATAATGAAGAGCCAGCCAGGCGGAAAGTCAACGAGACCCGCGTGCCGTGGCCCTCACTGCTGCTGAGCCGGACCGTGCCACCGAAACGCTCCATGATACGTTTCACCAGCACCAGCCCCACGCCCAGCCCGCCTTGCTTGGTCGTAAAGAACGGCCGGAAGGCCATTCGCAGCTGCTCTTCGTTCATGCCCTTGCCATTATCCGACAGACGCAGGGTGAGGCAGCGCCGATTGTGGCGCACTACCTCGACACGCAACCGCCCACTTTCCTCCATCGATTCCAGGGCGTTGGCGATCAAGCTGCTGAACACCTGGCGCAGTAACGCCGGATGCCCCAGTACCTGCACGGCCGGTAACGGTTGCAGGTCAAGGGTTACCCCGCCGCGTGCCAGTGGCACTGCGTAGCTCTGCAGGCATTCCTGCAATGCCTGGGGCAGGTCCACCGCCACGGCCTCATCGTTCAGCGGGCGCAGCGACTGCAGCATCTGGCGAATCCACAGGGACATGCGATCAACCTGGCTGATAATGTCATTGACCTGGCGTTGTGCCGGGCCTTCATCGAACGCCTGAGCCAGCTCTGCACTGGAGCGGATGCTGGCCAGCGGGTTGCGCAAGCTGTGGGCCACTGCCGATGACACTTCACCCAGTGCCACGTAGGTTTCGCTGCTGATCAGGCGCTTCTGCTGCACCTTCAGCAAGCGTGCGGCGCGGTGCATGATGCCGTACAGGCCGATATACACCAGTGCAGCGCCGACGGTGATCGCCAGCCAGATCAGGATCAGCCCGTGTTCGATGCGCACGATCAGATCATGTGGCTCTTTGTAGATCTCGACCATGGCCGTAACGTGCTCACCCTCGGCGTCGAACAGCGGTATGTAGTTTTCGATGAACAGCTGCTCGGGCGGGGTAATGAACTTCTGCTCGGCGCGGGCCTGTTCAAAGTTGTGGTAGCTGGCCGAGACCCGCATCTTGTACTCGAACGCCTGGTCCAGGTCGTCGTCGCCCTCGATCAGCTTGCCGACCAACGCCGGGTTACTGGACCAGATCACGGTGCGGTCCGGGGCATAGATGTTGGCCAGCAGCATGTCGGGCAAGTGGGCGATATGGTCGAGGAATTCGCCCCGGGCCTTGCGCCGGGCATCCGGGTCGACATCGGGCAGGTTCGCGCGGTCGGTACGCGGGTCGAGCAGTTCACCCATGGTACGCAGGTTGGGGATCGACACATGGCGCACTTCGGCGTCGGCAATGGAGGTGATGAATTGGGCCGTGAGCAAGGCATCGCGCTCGACGCTTTCGTCGATGATGAAGCGACTGGAAATCAGCCCCAGCCCTGCGGCCACCGAAAGAATGATGGCCAGGCTGACCCAGGCATACCAGCGCAGCAGGTTGAAGGGCTTGCGCGGGGCGGCCAGCTCGCTACCGGCAGGCACGTCAATAGCGTCGGAACGAGGGGCGAGGTCCATGGCGGACTCCACAGCTGGGCACCTTCAGAAGGTTATAGCCCAGAGATGGGGAAACCATAGTGCTAAATTGATGGCATCCGCCGAAGGGTCATGCTTGAACTGAAGGTGATCCCATGTAAGAGCGGCCTTGTGTCGCGATCGGGGTGCGAAGCGCCCCCAAGAGTTATGTATCACTAGCGAATGTCGGGGCCGCTTTGCGGCCCTTTCGCGACACAAGGCCGCTCCTACACGGGATCGCGTACATGCTGACGGACACTTACAGCGGTGAATCATCCGCCAGCCCCTGTAATTTACGGTACTCGCGCAACACCGTGGGCACATAGCGCCGGGTCTCGGCAAACGGCGGTACCGCGCCCCGCCGCAGCACGGCATCCGGGCCGGCGTTGTAGGCGGCCACGGCCAGCGTGATGTCATTGTCGAACAGGGTGAGCATCTGCTTGATGTAGCGTGCCCCGCCCTTCACGTTGTCTTCCGGGTCGAGGCGGTCTTCCACACCCATTTCGCGGGCGGTATCCGGCATCAATTGCATCAACCCCACCGCCCCCGCCCGCGAGCGGGCCTTGGGGTTGTAGCCAGACTCGGCCTTGATCAACGCATGCAACAGCGCCGGTGGCACATTGTGGATACGTGCCGCAGTGGCGACCACTTCGGCGTACGGCCGGCCAGTGATCATTTGCGCATTGACCGGCCCGCCCTGGGCCAGCGGTTCGTTGATCACTTTTTGATAATGCCGCCCGGGTCGATGAACGTTGGTCAGTACGTAGCCACCCTTGGCATCGATCGAGATGTACACATCGGCCTGGGCAATACCTGCCGCCAGCCACAGCAAACCAAGGATGAGTCCACGCATGTCGGTCGCCTCTTCGTCGTGGCCCCCGATGTGGGGGAAATGCCCCGGAAAACCCAAGGACCATGACCACGACGCAAGCACTGTGCCGCTTCCTGTGCCGCATGGCGCAAGGCCCCGAGGCAGACGTGCACGGCTGTTGCATGGAGTATGGCAACCCGTGTCCCCATGCAGTGGAGGGCTTCACCATGCAGCGCAGATCCAACCCGCAACGTGGCTTCACCCTGCTCGAACTTCTGGTGGTGCTGGTGGTGCTCGGCCTGCTGGCCGGCATCGTAGCGCCCAAGTACTTCAGCCAACTGGGCCGCTCCGAGGCCAAGGTGGCGCGGGCGCAGATCGAGGGGCTGAGCAAGGCCCTGGACCTGTACCGCCTGGAGGTCGGCCACTATCCCAACAGTGAACAAGGCCTGCAGGCCCTGGTGATCGCCCCCAGCGGTGAAGCCCGCTGGACCGGGCCCTATCTGCAGAAGGCTGTGCCGCAGGACCCGTGGGGCCGCCCGTACATCTACCGGCAGCCTGGCGAGAACGGCGGCGAATACGACCTGCTGTCGATGGGCAAGGACGGCCAGCCCGGTGGCGATGGCGAAAACGCTGAAATCACCAGTTGGCAGTAAGGAGAGCGGCCATGCGCTACAGCCTCAAGGCCCTGGGTAGGCAGGGTGTGGTGCAATTACAGATCGACGCCGAGGACGCCGAGCAGGCGCGCCGCCAGGCTGAAGACCAGGGCCTGCGCGTGCTCAGCCTGCGCGGCAGCGGTGGCACCTTGCGCGGTATGGCCTGGCGCCGCGAGGCGGCCTTCGACCTGGTGCTGTTCAGCCAGGAGCTGTCGACCTTGCTCAATGCCGGCCTGCCACTGATCGACGCGCTGGAAAGCCTGGCAGAGAAAGCCCCTGCGCCAGCAACGCGCAAGGTGCTGGCCGAACTGGTCCGCCAGCTGTACGAAGGCCGCTCGCTGTCCCAGGCCCTGGGCCAGCAACCGCGGGTGTTCCCGCCGCTGTACATAGCGTTGGTGCAGTCCAGCGAACGCACCGGGGCGCTAGGTGATGCCCTCGCCCGCTACATCAGCTACCGCCAGCGCCTGGACCTGGTCCGGCAGAAGCTGGTGGGTGCGTCGGTGTACCCGTTGTTGCTGTTGCTGGTGGGCGGTGGCGTGGTGCTGTTCCTGCTTGGCTATGTGGTGCCGCGCTTCAGCCAGGTATTCGAAGGCATGGGTACCGAACTGCCCTGGCTGTCACGGGTACTGATGCAGATCGGCCTGTTCCTGCATGCCGAGCAACTGCCACTGGCGCTGGGCACTGTAGGCGGGGTCACGGTGCTGTGGCTGCTGCGCCGCCACCCACGGGTGCGGCACTGGGCGTCCTGCCAGTTGCGGCGCCTGCCGGCACTGCACCAGCGCCTGATGATGTACGAGTTGGCGCGCTTTTACCGGTCGCTGGGTATTCTGCTGCAAGGCGGTATTCCCATCCTTACCGCCATGGGCATGGCCCGCGGCCTACTCGGCAGCGCGGCGGCACAGGGCCTGGCGCAAGCCAGCCAGCGGGTCGGCGAAGGCCTGCCGCTGTCCGATGCGCTGGAAGCCGGACAACTGGTCACACCGGTGTCGCTACGCCTGCTGCGGGCCGGCGAGCAATCCGGCAACCTGGGCGAGATGCTGGAGCGCTGCGCCGACTTCCACGATCAGGAAATCGGCCGCTGGGTGGAATGGTTCGTCAAACTGTTCGAACCGTTGCTGATGACATTTATCGGCCTGCTGATCGGCCTGATCGTGATCCTCATGTACATGCCGATCTTCGAACTGGCCTCAAGCATTCACTGAATCGCCAGGCCCAGGCTCTCACGCAGGGTAGTGCCCTCGTAGGCGGTGCGGTACACCCCGCGCTCCTGCAGCAACGGCACCACTTGCTCGGTAAAGCGGCGGAACTGCCCTGGGTGGCCAATGTAGATATTGAAGCCATCCAGCGCCCGTGCTTCAAACCACTCGGCCATTTTGGCCGCTACCGACGCTGGCGAGCCGACAAAGGCACCCGGGCGCAACTGGCGCCCGAACTCCACCGCCTGGCGCAAGCTGAAACCCTGTTCTCGCGCCTGGTCGGCAATGCGCTTGGCGTTGGTAAAGAAGCTGCTGCGCGCATGCTCCAGGCTTTCCTGGGGGAACGGTGCGTCAAGGTCGTACTGGCTGAAGTCGTGCCAGCCGAAGTTGCGCCCGAACTCCTTCAGCGCCAGTTCGAAGCTGTGGTCCTGCTGGTGATAATGGCGTTCGATCTCGCGGGCGTGTTCATCGGTGTCGCCGACGTATATCTCAGCCCCCGGCAGCACCAGCAGTTGCTCGGGGTCGCGCCCCAACCGCGCGGCACGGCCCTTTACATCACGGTAGAACGCCTGGCCCTGCTCGATGCTGGTGGCATGGGTAAAGATCACATCCGCCGTGGCTGCCCCCAATTCGCGCCCTTGTTGCGAGTCGCCGGCCTGGAAGATCACCGGCTGGCCTTGAGGGGAGCGCTGGATGTTCAGCGGCCCCACCACCGAAAAGTGTTCGCCCTTGTGGTTCAGCGCGTGCATGCGGCTGGGGTCGAGGAATTGCCCGGTGGCACGGTTGCGCGGAAACGCGCCGTCTTCATAGGACTGCCACAGGCCTTGCACCACCGCTACGTGCTCCTGGGCACGGGCATAACGGGTGTCGTAGTCGTAATGTTCGTCGCGGCCATAGTTGCCGGCCGTGCCGGCATCACCACTGGTAACCACGTTCCAGCCGGCGCGGCCCTTGCTTATCAGGTCCAGCGAGGCCAGGCGCCGGGCCACGTTGAAGGGCTCGTTGTAGGAGGTGGTCAAGGTGCCAACCAGGCCGATATGGCGGGTGGTTACTGCCAATGCCGAAAGCAAGGTCAGTGGCTCCAGGCGGTTAAGGTAGTGGGACGGCGAGCCGGGGGTGATGTACTGGCTGTCGACGATGAACATCAGGTCGAACAGCGCTGCCTCGGCCTGGCGGGCGATGTCGATGTACCAGTCGATATTGACGCTGGCATCGGCCGGCAGCTCCGGGTCGAGCCACAGGTTGTGCCGGCCGGGGCCGCCGCAGCCCATGGTCAGGGCGCCGAGCTTGATCTTGCGGGGGGTCATGTACAGATCCTCAAAAGGGTTGTCGCCTGTACCGGCCCTATCGCCGGCAAGCCAGCTCCCACAGGATCACCACAAGCCTGAGCCCGGTGGGTTACCTGTGGGAGCTGGCTTGCCGGCGATAGGGCCAGCCCAGGAAAACTCAATGCTCGAACGCCGCCGCGAACGAGGTATCGAACAGGCTCGCCGCCGGGTAGGCCTTGATCAGCCCCAGCCCGGCAAAAAAGTCCACGGTCTTCTGCGCCTCTACGATCACCTGCGGGTCCAGCGGCGCCACATCGGTACGCGCACGGGCAAACCAGGCGCGGGCTATGTCGCGGTCGGCCCGGGTGCGCTTGGCCCAGGCATCGGCATAGGCTTCGGTATGCGCCGGGTCGCTCAGGGTCCAGTCACGGGCCTTTTTCAGGCGTTGCAGGAAATCGCTGATCTGTGCCCGTTTGGCCTCCACCGCCTTGGCATTGGCCACCACAAAGCTCTGCGCCGGGATCAGGCCTTCGGCCGTTGCCAACACCCGCGCCCCTTGGCGCTCCTGCTGGGTGACGTAGGGTTCCCAAGTGGCAATCACGTCAACCGAACCCCCATCCAGCGCATGCGAGGCGTCCAGGGCGCTGAGGTAACGCAACTCCAGGGCATCACGTGGCACGGCGGCCTTGTCCAGCGCGCTGAACAACAACTGCTGGCTCCACGAGCCCTTCCAGATCGCTGCACGTTTGCCGCGCAGGTCTTCCAGGCTGTGAATATTCGAGTCCTTGCGCGCCAGGATGGCCACCCCATCAAGGTTCTGCCGGCTGACCGCGATCACCTTGATCGGTGCGCCCAGTGCACCCAGGAACAGCGGTGGGGCATCGCCCAGCAGGCCGATATCCAGGCTGCCCACGTTCAGTGCCTCGGCTACCGGCGAGCCTGCCGTGAACTGCTTCCACTCCAGGGTATACGGCAGGTCGTCGAGTACACCGGCCGCCTCCATTACGGCACGGGCATTGAAGCTCTGGTCGCCGACCACCAGGGTTTGTGCAGCCGCGGCCAGGCTGAGGCTGCTGGCCAGCACACCGGCGGCCAATTGCTTGAGGTATCGCACGTTCGTCTCCAGGTACCGTCGGGTACATAAGGCCGATCCGCGCGTGCGGTCTCGTAGGTTATGCACCTATTTGAAAACAGATCGGCGCATCTGTAAATGCAATTTATGCATATTAGCTTATGCATATTTTTACTTTTGAGAATATTCAGTGCGTTTGCTAGGGTTAAGTAAAACCGTCAGCCGAGCCTGAACCATGAGCCACCCCCTACGCTTCGAGCGCTTGCGCCATTTCATCGATGCGCTGTCACACCTGCTGGACCAGGAAACCGACGAAGCCACGCTGCTCGACCAAGGCCAGGGCCTGCTGCGCAGCCTGGTCGCGCATGACGACTGGTTGCCCGAAGCGCTGGCCCAGCCGGACCCGGCCCGTTACCTGCAATACCTGCTGCACTGCGATTCGCGCCAGCGCTTTTCCATCGTCAGTTTCGTCTGGGGCCCGGGCCAGCAGACGCCAATCCACGACCACCGGGTGTGGGGCCTGATCGGCATGCTGCGCGGCGCCGAGTATTCGCAAGGCTTTGCCCGTAGCGAGCAAGGCGCCTTGCTGCCACAGGGCCGACCGGTGCGTATCGAGCCCGGCCATGTCGAGGCGGTTTCGCCGCGCATTGGCGATATCCACCAGGTCAGCAATGCCTTTGATGACCTGGTGTCGATCAGCATTCACGTGTATGGCGCCAATATCGGCGCGGTCAGCCGGGCGGTGTACCTGCCCGACGGCACCGAAAAACCATTCATTTCCGGCTATTCCAACAGCCTTCTGCCCAACATCTGGGACCTGTCCAAAGAGAACCCTGCCCCATGAGCACCTTTGCTACCCGCTCCTACTACGATATTCGCCGGGCCCTGCTAGCCCATGAAGAACTGGCGCTGATCGATGTGCGCGAAGAAGACCCGTTCGCCCAGGACCACCCCTTGTTTGCCGCCAATATCCCGTTGTCGAAACTGGAGCTGGAGGTGTTCGCCCGCGTGCCGCGGCGTGACACCGCCATCACCGTGTATGACGACGGCGAAGGCCTGGCGGCCCAGGCCGCCAAGCGCCTGCTAACCCTTGGTTACAGCGATGTTGCCTTGCTCGAAGGTGGTCTGGCCGGCTGGCGCAAAGCCGGTGGCGAGCTGTTCCGCGACGTCAACGTGCCAAGCAAGGCGTTCGGCGAGCTGGTCGAAAGTGTACGCCACACCCCGTCGCTGGCCGCCGAGCAGGTGCAGGCGCTGCTGGATGCCAAGGCCGACGTGGTGGTGCTGGATGCGCGCCGCTTCGACGAGTACCAGACCATGAGTATTCCAGGTGGCATCAGTGTGCCGGGGGCCGAGCTGGTGTTGCGGGTAGCCGAGCTGGCACCCGACCCGGCCACCCAGGTAATCGTCAACTGCGCCGGGCGTACCCGCAGCATCATCGGCACCCAGTCGCTGGTCAATGCCGGCATCCCTAACCCGGTGGCAGCCCTGCGCAACGGCACCATTGGCTGGACACTGGCCGGGCAAACCCTGGCCCACGGCCAGGCGCGCCGTTTCAGTGCCGTCACCGACAGCACCCGAGCCGATGCCGCAACGCGGGCGCGCCAGGTTGCCGACCGCGCTGGCGCGGCCCGGCTTGAGCGTGAAGGCCTGGCTGCCTGGCAGGCCGATGCCAGCCGCACCACCTACCTGTTCGATGTCCGCACGCCTGAGGAATTTGCCCAAGGCCACCTGCCCGGCAGCCGCAGCGTGCCTGGCGGGCAACTGGTGCAGGAAACCGACCATGTGGCCAGCGTGCGCGGGGCGCGCATTGTGCTGGTGGACGACGACGGCGTACGGGCCAACATGAGTGCGTCATGGCTGGCACAACTGGGCTGGCAGGTGGCGGTGCTGGATGGCCTGGTGGCGGCAGACTTCAGTGAAGCCGGTGAGTGGCAGGCACCGCAGCCGGCGTTGCCGGCAGTGACCGAGATCGGCGTCGAGCAACTGGCGAGCTGGCTGCAGGCACCAGGCACAGTGGTGCTGGACTTCACCAGCAGTGCCAACTATGTGCAACGGCATATACCCGGGGCGCACTGGGCTATTCGTGCGCAATTGCCGCAAGTGCTGGAAAAACTGCCGGTTGCCGAGCGATATGTGCTGACCTGTGGCAGCAGCTTGCTGGCCCGTTTTGCGGCGGTGGACTTGCAGTCGCTTACGCAAACCCCGGTGTATGTGCTGGAAGGCGGGACGGCGCGCTGGATTGCTGCGGGCCAGGATTTGGAGAAGGGGGAGACGCACCTGGCCGTGCCGCGCACCGACCGCTATCGCCGGCCCTATGAAGGGACGGATAACCCGCGTGAGGCCATGCAGGGGTATCTGGACTGGGAGTTCGGCCTGATTGCCCAGCTGGAGCGGGATGGGACCCATGGGTTTCGGGTGCTGGGCTGAGATTGCCGGGGGCGCGTTGCGCCCCATCGCGACACAAGGCCGCTCCTACAATGACCGCGTATGGCTTCAGGTTGACGCTGCCTGTGTAGGAGCGGCCTTGTGTCGCGATGGGCTGCAAAGCAGCCCCCAAAAAAATCCCCAAGCCACACCTGACCATGCCTCCAATCGATGATTGATCCACACATATCATTCAGCGTGATATTAACCTTCGTCCCGTTCGATTCGTGCCTCACGCGCAACACACTCACACTCCGCCCACTACTAATACATTGGCGGAGTTCTCCATGGAACAATCTCTCAAACCCTTGCGCTTCCCCCTCGCTGCCCTGGCGGTGGTGGTGATCAGCGCTTGCGGTCGAACCCCAGACGCCGTGCAGGCTCCCGCCGCGCCCAAGGTCACCGTGGCGAAGGTGATCGAGCAACCGATCAACGAATGGGACGAATTCACCGGCCGCCTCGAAGCCCCGGAAACCGTCGAAGTGCGCCCACGGGTCTCGGGCCAGATCGATCAGGTAGCCTTCACTGAGGGCGCCCAGGTCAAGAAAGGCGACCTGCTGTTCCAGATCGACCCGCGCCCGTTCCAGGCTGACGTGCGCCGCCTCGAAGCCCAGCTGCAACAGGCCAAGGCCACCGCCATCCGCAGCGCCAACGAAGCCCGCCGTGGCGAGCGCCTGCGTGACAGCAATGCCATTTCCGCCGAACTGGCCGAATCGCGCAGCAGCGCTGCCGCCGAAGCCCGGGCCGGGGTCGATGCGATCCAGGCACAGCTCGACCTGGCCCGCCTGAACCTCAGCTTCACCCGCGTCACCGCCCCCATCAGCGGCCGGGTCAGCCGCGCCGAGTTCACTGCCGGCAACATCGTCAGTGCCGATGTCACCCCGCTGACCAGTGTGGTCTCCACCGACAAGGTCTACGCCTACTTCGATGCCGACGAGCGCGTGTATCTCAAGTACACCCAGCTGGCTCGCGAAGGCCAGCGTGGCCAGAGCACCCCGGTGTACCTGGGCCTGACCAACGAAACCGGCAACCCGCACCTGGGCCAGATGAACTTCGTCGATAACCAGGTCAACCCGCGCACCGGCACCATCCGTGGCCGTGCGGTGTTCGACAACCGCGACGGCCAGTTCACCCCGGGCCTGTATGCGCGCCTGAAGCTGGTCGGCAGCGCCCAGTACGACGCCGTGCTGATCAACGACGAAGCCGTGGGCACCGACCTTGGCAAGAAGTTCGTGCTGGTCATGGACAAGGACAACAAGGCGGCCTACCGCGCCGTAGAGCTGGGGCCGAAGCTGGAAGGCCTGCGCATCGTGCGCAGCGGCCTGGGCAAGGACGACCGCATCGTGGTCAAGGGCCTGCAGCGCGTGCGCCCTGGTTCACCGGTCACCCCGGAAGAAACTGCCATGGCCAGCGAACAGACCCTCGCCGCACTCGCCCAGCAGCGCCAGGCCCTGGAGGCCAGCAACCCGACGCCGAAGGTGGCGGGCAACAATGTGAAAGTCGCCAGCGCCCAGGCGCCACGCGGTTAAGGGACCACACCGATGAACTTCTCGAAATTCTTCATTACCCGGCCGATCTTCGCCGCGGTGCTGTCACTGGTGCTGCTGATTGCGGGGTCGATCTCGCTGTTCCAGCTGCCGATCAGCGAATACCCCGAAGTGGTACCGCCCACCGTGGTAGTGCGCGCCAACTTCCCGGGCGCCAACCCCAAGGTCATCGGCGAAACCGTCGCCGCGCCGCTGGAGCAAGCCATTACCGGTGTGGAGAACATGCTGTACATGTCCTCACAGTCTACCGCTGACGGCAAGCTGACGCTGACCATCACCTTCGCGCTGGGCACCGACCTGGACAACGCCCAGGTGCAGGTGCAGAACCGCGTCACCCGTACCCAGCCCAAGCTGCCCGAGGAAGTGACCCGTATCGGTATCACCGTCGACAAGGCCTCGCCCGACCTGACCATGGTCGTGCACCTGACCTCGCCGGACAACCGCTACGACATGCTCTACCTGTCCAACTACGCCATCCTCAACATCAAGGACGAGCTGGCACGCCTGGGCGGCGTCGGCGACGTGCAGCTGTTCGGCATGGGCGACTACTCGCTGCGCGTGTGGCTGGACCCCAACAAGACCGCTTCGCGCAACCTGACCGCCAGCGACGTGGTGGCCGCGATCCGCGAGCAGAACCGCCAGGTCGCCGCCGGCCAGCTGGGCGCCCCGCCCGCCCCCGGCTCGACCAGCTTCCAGCTGTCGATCAACACCCAGGGCCGCCTGGTCAACGAGGAAGAGTTCGAAAACATCATCATCCGCGCCGGTGCCGATGGCGAAATCACTCGCCTGAAAGACATCGCCCGGGTCGAACTCGGCTCCAGCCAGTACGCCTTGCGCTCGCTGCTGAACAACCAGCCAGCGGTGGCCATTCCTATCTTCCAGCGCCCAGGCTCCAACGCCATCGAAATCTCCGACGAAGTGCGGGCAAAAATGGCCGAGCTGAAGAAGGACTTCCCCGAAGGCATGGACTACAGCATCGTCTATGACCCGACCGTGTTCGTCCGCGGTTCCATCGAGGCGGTGGTACATACCCTGTTCGAAGCGCTGGTGCTGGTGGTGCTGGTCGTCATCCTGTTCCTGCAGACCTGGCGCGCCTCGATCATCCCGCTGATGGCCGTGCCGGTATCGCTGATCGGTACCTTTGCGGTGATGCACCTGTTCGGCTTCTCGCTCAACGCGCTGTCCTTGTTCGGCCTGGTATTGGCCATCGGTATCGTGGTGGACGACGCCATCGTCGTGGTGGAGAACGTCGAACGTAACATCGGGCTTGGCCTCAAACCGATGGAAGCGACGCAGAAAGCCATGAGTGAAGTGACCGGGCCCATCATCGCCACTGCGCTGGTGCTGTGCGCCGTGTTCGTGCCTGCTGCGTTCATTTCCGGCCTGACCGGGCAGTTCTACAAGCAGTTCGCCCTGACCATCGCCATTTCCACGGTGATCTCGGCGTTCAACTCGCTGACCCTGTCGCCCGCCCTGGCTGCGGTGCTGCTCAAGGACCACCACGCACCCAAGGACCGTTTCTCGCGGGTGCTGGAAAAACTGCTGGGCAGCTGGCTGTTCGCGCCGTTCAACCGTTTCTTCGACCGCGCCAGCAACAGCTACGTCGGCGGCGTGCGCCGGGTCATCCGCTCCAGCGGTATCGCCCTGTTCGTGTATGCCGGCCTGATGGGCCTGACCTATCTGGGCTTCTCGTCCACCCCGACCGGTTTCGTCCCGGCCCAGGACAAGCAGTACCTGGTGGCCTTCGCCCAGTTGCCTGACGCCGCCAGCCTAGACCGCACCGAGGCGGTCATCAAGCGCATGAGCGAAATAGCCCTCAAGCAACCTGGCGTGGCCGACTCGGTGGCCTTCCCTGGCCTGTCGATCAACGGCTTCACCAACAGCCCGAACAGCGGCATCGTGTTCACCCCGCTGAAACCGTTCGACGAGCGCAAGGACCCAAGCCAGTCGGCTGCAGCCATTGCTGCCGCGCTGAACGCCCAGTTCGCCGACATTCAGGACGCCTACATCGCGATTTTCCCGCCACCGCCGGTACAAGGCCTGGGCACTATCGGCGGCTTCCGCCTGCAGATCGAAGACCGTGGCAACCTGGGTTACGAAGCGCTGTACAAGGAAACCCAGAACATCATCGCCAAGAGCCACAACGTGCCGGAGCTGGCGGGCCTGTTCACCAGCTACCAGGTCAACGTGCCGCAGGTCGATGCCGCCATCGACCGGGAAAAGGCCAAGACCCACGGCGTAGCGATCAACGACATCTTCGACACCCTGCAGGTCTACCTGGGTTCGCTGTATACCAACGACTTCAACCGCTTTGGCCGTACCTACCAGGTAAACGTGCAGGCTGAACAGCAGTTCCGCCTCGATGCCGAGCAGATTGGCCAGCTGAAGGTGCGCAACAACCTCGGCGAGATGATCCCGCTGGCGACCTTCCTCAAGGTCAGCGACACCTCCGGGCCAGACCGCGTGATGCACTATAACGGCTTTATCACCGCCGAAATCAACGGCGCCGCTGCCCCAGGCTACAGCTCCGGACAGGCCGAGGCGGCGATCGAGAAGCTGCTGAAAGAGGAATTGCCCAACGGCATGACCTTCGAGTGGACCGACCTGACCTACCAGCAGATCCTCTCGGGCAATACCGCGCTGTTCGTGTTCCCGCTGTGCGTGCTGCTGGCCTTCCTGGTACTGGCGGCCCAGTACGAAAGCTGGAGCCTGCCACTGGCGGTGATCCTGATCGTGCCGATGACCCTGCTGTCGGCCATCACCGGTGTGATCGTGTCGGGGGGCGACAACAACATCTTCACCCAGATCGGCCTGATCGTACTGGTGGGCCTGGCGTGCAAGAACGCGATCCTGATCGTCGAGTTCGCCAAGGATGAACAGGCCAAGGGCCTCGACCCGCTGGCGGCGGTACTGGAAGCCTGCCGCCTGCGTCTGCGGCCGATCCTGATGACCTCGATCGCTTTCATCATGGGTGTGGTGCCACTGGTGTTCAGCTCCGGTGCAGGTTCGGAAATGCGTCACGCCATGGGTGTGGCGGTGTTCTCGGGGATGATCGGCGTGACCGTGTTCGGCCTGTTCCTGACCCCGGTGTTCTTCTTCCTGATTCGCCGTTTTGTCGAGCGTCGCCAGGCCCGCAAGGCCGAACACGCGCCAGTGCTGGAGAACCATGCATGAACGTGCTCAAACCCCTGCCCCCAAGCCTGCTGGCACTGGCCCTGGCGGCCTGTGCGGTTGGCCCGGACTACCAGGCCCCGGCCACTGAACCTGCGCAGCTGAGCAGCGACATGCAGGCCAAGGCCTACGACCGTAGCCGCTTCGAAAGCCTGTGGTGGAAGCAGTTCGACGACCCGGTGCTGAACCAGCTGGTGCAGGCGTCGCTGGACGGCAACCGCGACTTGCGCGTGGCCTTCGCCCGCCTGAAATCGGCCCGTTCGATCCGCGAAGACGCCGAAAACGATCAGTTCCCGGTGGTCACCAGCCGCGCCAGCAGCGACATCGGCAAGGGCCAGATCCCCGGCCAGACTACGCAGCGGGTCAACAGCGAGCGTTATGACCTGGGCCTGGACATGGCCTGGGAGCTTGACCTGTTCGGCCGCATCCAGCGCCAGATCGAAGCCAGCGAAGCCCAGGAGGCGGTGGCTGCCGCCGACCTGCAGCAGTTGCAGGTCAGCCTCATCGCCGAGCTGGTCGATGCCTACGGGCAGCTGCGTGGCGCGCAGTTGCGCGAGAAGATTGCCCTTGCCAACCTGAAGACCCAGCAGGAATCGCGCACCATTACTGAAACCCTGCGTGATGCTGGCGTGGGCAACGACCTCGACGTGGTGCGTGCTGATGCCCGCCTGGCCGGGGTTGAGGCCACCGTGCCGCAACTGCAGGCCGAACAAGCGCGAGCGCGGCACCGCATCGCCACCCTGCTCGGCCAGCGCCCGGACGCACTCAGCGTAGACCTGTCGCCCAAGGCGCTGCCGGCCATCGCCAAGGCGTTGCCGGTAGGCGACCCGGGCGAACTGCTGCGCCGCCGCCCGGACATTCGCAGCGCCGAACGCCAGCTGGCGGCTGCCACCGCCAACGTTGGTGTGGCAACTGCCGACCTGTTCCCACGCGTCAGCCTCAGCGGCTTCCTCGGCTTTACCGCCGCGCGCGGCTCGCAGATAGGCTCGTCGGCGGCCAACGCCTGGGCACTGGGCCCAAGCATTACCTGGGCGGCCTTCGACCTGGGCAGCGTGCGGGCCCGCCTGCGCGGGGCCAAGGCCGATGCCGAAGGGGCGCTGGCCAATTACGAGCAACAGGTGCTACTGGCCCTGGAAGAATCGGCCAACGCCTTCAGCGATTACGACAAGACCCAGCAGCGGCTGTTGTCGCTGATGCGCCAGAGTGATGCCAGCCGCAAGGCGGCGGAACTGGCTTCGATTCGTTATCGCGAGGGTACGGTGGACTACCTGGTGCTGCTTGATGCCGAACGTGAGCGGCTAAGCGCTGAAGATGCGCAGGCCCAGGGCGAGGTCGAGCTGTACCGCGGCATTGTCTCGATCTACAAGGCCCTGGGCGGCGGCTGGCAACCGGAGACTGTGGCCAGCGCGCGCTGATACACCCCGTTTCAACGACTCCTTTGGTTGGCTCCTCCCCCAACCGTTTGCCCCGCAGGCCTTGGTTTGCGGGGCTTTTTTATGGTGGCAAGGTGCATGCCTCATGAGCTCTTCAGGGCCCCAAAATGCATGTCACAGATTCTTCGGCGCCTGTGGGATCGAGCGCCGCCCGCGCGGCGCTTCGCGGCACAAGGCCGCTCCCACATCTTTTTCAGGCCAGTCCCTCCTGTGAAGACACCTCTGTCCGCCTTGCCTGTTCTCTTCGATATCGAAGGGGAGGCAGTTGTTCTTGATCAGTCTCCAGACATGCGCCATGGCTGCAGCCAACCTGGCACAGGAATAACTGGCCCGAAACAGATGTGGGAGCGGCCTTGTGCCGCGAAGCGCCGCGCGGGCGGCGCTCGATTTCACAGGCGCTGAAAATGTTGTGGCGAACACCTGCGGCGCTCGATCTCCTAGGCGCTGCAAATGTCGAGACAGGCACTCAGTTGCATTTACCCCCCACCTGGCCCAAGCTCAGCCCTTCCCGCCGCCACGGACTGCCCGATGCCCAGACGCCACCGCTACCTGATCGCCGTGCTGCTGTTGATCCTGGTATCGGCCCTGTTCGGCTACCTGTGGCGCGATACCCCGCCAGCCCAGCCGGCCTTGCCTGTGCACAGCTACGCCAAGGCCTTGCGCCAGGCCCACGACGGCCAGCCTGGTGCTGCGCGGGTGCTGTACCAGCAGTTGCAACGCACCGACTTGCCGGCCATCCGCCGTGCGGCGCTGTATGTCGAATTGCCCAACTACCCCTCGCCCCAGGCATTGAAACTTGCCCGCCATGACCTGGAGCATGCCGACCCACTGGTGCGTCGGGCCGCGATTGCCGGTATCCGCCGCCTGCTGCCGGCGGCGCAGCGCAGCCTGGTGCTCGGCCCGCTGCTGGACGACGACGAACAAAGCGTGCGCTTTGCCGCCGTCGATGCCCTGCTAGGCCTCGAGCCGGATGATATCGGCCTGTACTTCGGCCCGCTGCAGGCGGCCCTGGAACACTACCAGCAGGCGCTGGAGCAACAGCCCGAGGATGCCGACGCCCAGGTGCACCTGGCGCGGCTGTACCTGCATGAGAGCGATTACGCCCAGGCCGCCACAGCCCTGCAACGGGCGCTTGCGGTTGCCCCCGACAGCCTCGACGCCCTGGCCACCCAGGTACGCCTGCTGGAGCGCCAGGGCCAGCACGATGCCTCGCGCCAGGTACTCGGCAAGGCCCTAGCACTGAGCCCCGACTCGGCCTTCCTGCAGTACGAGCTGGGGCTTTGGCTGAACCGCCACGAACAACGCGAATATGCCTTGCTGGCCTTGTCCCGCGCCGTGGAGCTGGACCCGGACAACGCCGACTACCGCTACACCCTGGCAGTCACCCTGCATGAGCTGGACCAGCTCGACGCCGCGCAAAGACAGCTGGAAACCGTGCTCAGCAGGCAGCCGGCCAATCGCCGGGCGCGGGTGCTGCTGATTCAATACTGGAAGGAGTCCGGCCAATTGCAGAACGTGCAGGTGCTGCTGGCCGAACTGGAACGGCAAAACCCGGACGACCCCGTGCTGCAACAGGGCTTATAAGCAGTTGCTGACTTTTGTTGAACCCTGGCCAGGGCCCGGGGTCCAGTGGGTATCAGGCCACCCCACAGGAGAATTCTTTTGGCCAGTTCGTTGGCGCTGGATGAGCGTGCCTTGATCCTGGCACCGCCGTTATTGGCGGCGGATACTTCACGCTTGCTCACCTGCGCCGGCATCGATTGCCTGTGCGCAGTCGATCTGGCCAGCCTGCAGGCGCGTCTGGCAGAAGGTGCAGGGGTGGCGATCATCGCCGAACAGGTCTTCAGCCAAGGCCCCAGTGCGTTGCTGCAAGCATTTATCGACCAACAACCCTGCTGGTCGGATTTGCCAATCGTGCTGATGACCCAAGGCGCCTGGTCGGCCGCCGGCGTCAGTAACCACCCGGTGGGCAACCTGGTCCTGCTGATGGCGCCATTTGAAAACGCCCAGTTGCTGCACCTGACCCGGTCTGCTCTGCGCAACCGTCGTAGGCAGTACTTGGCACGCGACCAGCTGGAGAACCTGCAACAACGCCTCGACCCGGGGCCTGCGTCGCCAGGCGAAGCGCAGCAGCCTGATGAGCAAAGCCGTTTTCAGGCACGCAAGATGGAGGCCATCGGTCAACTCGCCGGCGGCGTCGCCCATGACTTCAACAACCTGCTCACCAGTATAGGCGGCAGCTTCGAGCTGATCGAACGGCGCCTGCGCCAAGGCCGCAATGATGGCCTGGACGGTGTGTTGCGCATGGGCCGCGAAGCCATCACGCGCGCCGCCCGCCTGACCCATCGCCTGCTGGCCTTCTCTTCCCGCCAGTCACTGCACAGCCAGCGAATAGACCTGCATGGCTTGCTTCAGTCCAAGCGCCTGAAGGCCCGCCTGAACCCAGGCATTACCTTGCACGTGCACATCGCCAAGGGCCTGTGGCCCGTGCAAGCAGATGACCAGCAACTGCAGGAAGCCCTCGACAACGTGCTTGTCAATGCCAGCGAAGCCATGCCCAGCGGTGGCCTGCTGCGCATCGAAGCGTATAACCAGCACATTGGCAGCGGGCATTTCGCTGAAGGCGCCCTGGACAAGGGCGACTATGTGCACCTGCGTATCATCGACGAAGGCCAGGGCATGGCTGCAAGCACACTGGACCATGCCTTCGAGCCCTTCTTCAGCACCAAGGCCATCGGCCAGGGTATCGGCCTGGGCTTGTCGATGGTGTACGGGTTCAGCCGACAGTCTCACGGCCACGTGACCCTGCACAGCCAGCTCGGCCAAGGTACCCAGGTAGACCTGTATCTGCCGCGCCATGTGGGTGAAAGCAAGCAGGCACGCCTGCCGACAGCGCCTGCGCCGCAACCCCGGACCCGCCATGTGCTGGTGGTTGAGGACGACCCTCATGTCCGCCAGTTGCTGTGCCAGGCCTTGCGCGACGACGGCTTTCCCTGCCAAGGCGCCGCCAACGCCAACGAAGGCCTGAACGTGCTGCGCTCAAACCAGCCGGTGGACCTATTGGTGAGCGACGTCGGCTTGCCCGGCATGAACGGCAGGCAATTGGCCGAAATAGCTCGAAGCCTGCACCCGAGCCTGCCGGTGCTGTTCATCACCGGCTATGCAGAAACGGCCATGGCCCGCGAGGGCTTCCTGGGTGCAGGCATGCACCTGATGTGCAAACCGTTCGAGCTCAAGCAACTGCAGGCGCAAGTGATGCAGATTCTCGGCAAGCCTTGACGCCGTCTATTCATCCAGCATGCGCAGCGCCTGGTCAGCAAGGTCAGCCAGCAGGAACGGCTTGTTCATCAATGCCGTGCCCGGCTGCTCCAGCAACTGCGCTTCGACAGGCTGGTCGGCATAGCCCGTGATAAACAGGATCTTCTGCTGCGCAAGCTGCATGCGCATGGCCTTGGCCACTTGCCGGCCACTGAAACCGCCTGGCAAGCCGATGTCGGTAATCACCAGGTCGAACGGGCCATCATGGCGAAAACTTGCCAGTGCGGAATTCGCATCGCCCATCTCGGTAACATCGAAACCGCGCTCGGTCAGGTACTCGCGCATGACGGCCCGCAAGTTAAGCTCGTCATCAACCAGCAGCACACGCTCCCCTTGGGCCATGCGCTGCGAGCGGGGTGCTGGCTTGGGTTCTTCCGCAACCGGCTCGTGGCACCGCGGGAAAAGCATGCAAACCTTGGTACCTTGCCCTGGGGCCGACTCGATCCAGGTATACCCGCCTGACTGGCCGACAAACCCGTACACCATCGACAAACCAAGCCCGGACCCACGCCCGATGGGCTTGGTGGTGAAGAACGGTTCAAAGGCCTTGGCAATATCCACCGCCGCCATGCCATGGCCATCGTCCTCGACATGCAACGCCACGTAGTCGCCTGGCGGCAAGCCGCCCTCATTCGGAAAACAGGTTGCCAGCCGTTCATTGACGCTGCGAATGGTGATATTGCCACGTTCCAGGCACGCCTCACGGGCATTGGTACACAGGTTGATCAGTGCATTCTCAAGTTGCACGACGTCAAGGCTGACCGCCCACGGCGTAACATCCAGCTGCCAGTGCAAACACATTTCTGCGCCCAATGCCCGCAACAGCAAGGGTTCGCTCAGGCGTAACTGCCGATTGAAGACCAGCGGCTTGGGGGCCAATGGTTGATGACGGGAGAACGCCAGCAAACGATGGGTCAGTTCCATGGCCCGCTGCACCGAGTCACGCGCGACATCCACATAGGCCTCTACCCGCTCCAGGCGTCCTTCCTGCAGCCGCCGCTGCAGCAATTCGAGGCTGCCGCCGATGCCGGACAGCAAGTTGTTCATTTCATGCCCCATACCACCCGCCAACTGGCCAACCAACTCCATGCGCTCGTTGTTGCGCATCAGCGCTTCGGATTGGCGCGCGGCTTCTTCGCGGTCGTCGGTGATATCCCGACCGACCGCAGTCAACAGGCTACCGTCGAATCGCCCACCCCAGCGAAACCAGCGGTAATGGCCGTCGTGGTGGCGCAGCCGCGTCTCCACCTGCTCGGCGTTGCTGTACTGCAGCAGCCCGGACACTGCCATTTGCACTTCGGTGCGATCGGCAGGATGCACCAGTTCCAGTACAGGCATACCCAGCACCTGCGCTTCTTCCCAGCCCAGAATGCGGTACCAGGCAGGGTTGGCAGATTGCAGCCTCAACTCGGGGGTTACCGCCATCATCGCTTCGCGCGAAAGCTGCCACAACTGTTCACGCTCGGCCACATGGCGCTTGATCTGATGCTCGAAATCGTGCGCCTGCTCGCGCCAATGGCGGTACGCATCAACGCTGGCCGTGGTCTCGATAACGGTATGCAGAAACCCCGCCACATTGCCCGCCTCATCGCGCAGCGGCGCATAACCGAACGCGCACCACAAGGGCTCGGCGCTTTCACCGCGCACAATCTTCAGCGGTGGGTCCTCGACAAAGTTCGAATGCCCACCCAGCGCCTCGAATACCCAGCTCCCGACTGCCGACCACACATCTGCCCACAGCGCATCGAACGATTTGCCCAGCGCATCCGGGGTAACTGCCCGCAGTGCCCGGTAACCGTCGTTGTGCACCAGGCAGAGGTCTGCGCCCCACACCACTGCGCACGGGAACGGTGAAAGGTGCATCATGTCGACGGCAATGCGCAATGAAGCTGGCCAGCGCGGTAATGGTCCGAGCGAAGTACGCCCCCAGTCGAACCCGGCGATCCGCTCGCCCATCAGGTCGGGCGCTAACGCTACAGGCGGTTTCAGCTTGACCTGCGGTGTGGGCTCGCTCGGCGTTCCATGTGCGACCAATATCTTGACTCCAGCAGTGCTCAGGGTTGACGACAGGTCTGCCAGGCCCGGCAGGCCTACCGGTGGATTTTGTTCAAGTTAGCACAGCACGCGGCACGCACCATGGCGGACTTGCAGCTGCGAGCTATGCTCATTAGGTTTTCCATCGGGCCAGGGAGCACCGGCCCATCAGGTTACCGACGGGAGCATGGTCATGAGCAAGAAAATGCTGGTAGTGCTGACCAACACAGCCAAGTACCCGACCCTCAAGCGGGCCACAGGCCTGTGGCTGGGAGAAGCCGTGCATTTTGTCGAGAAGGTCGAACAAGCTGGCTACGCCGTCGATTATGTCAGCCCCTTGGGTGGTTACGTGCCGATCGACCCGCACAGCCTGCAGATGGCACCCGACCTGGACTGGCAATGGTATGACAACAAGGGTTTCATGACGCACCTGGGCAACACCCTGAGCCCTGGCCAGGTAAAAGCAGAGCAGTACGAGGTCATCTACTACACCGGTGGGCACGGGGTAATGTATGACTTTGCCGGCAATCAGCCGCTTCAGGAGCTGGCCCGCAAAATCTATGAAAACCAGGGCGTTGTTGCGGCCGTGTGCCATGGCGTGGTCGGCCTGCTGAACATCAAGCTCAGCGACAACAGCCTGCTGTTGAAGGATCGCCAAGTGACGGGTTTTTCCAACACCGAGGAAAAACTGGCCGAACTGGACAACGTAGTGCCCTTTCTCACTGAAAACGAACTCGGTGCCCGTGGCGGTAACTACAGCAAGCACGATGACCCCTGGCAACCGTACGTGGTTGCAGATGATAGGCTGATTACCGGACAGAACCCCGCCTCCACGGCATTGCTGGCCGATAAAGTGCTGGAAAAGCTCAAAGGCCATTAACAACCTACATCCGGTTTCTCTATTTCCTATCGCGCTGACTGCACCTGGCCTACAGCAGACCGGCCAATTAATACATAGGCTCAGGGTTCAGCTGTTCACTACGAACAGTCTTGGAGCGGAGAACGATGGCCTATGTCGAACATCATGCACGCCAGGCGCAGCATGCTGGATACGCTGATGCTCATTGCGGTGGGCCTGGTGCCCGTGGTTTCCGGATTGCTGGTAATGGTTTATCAGCTGGAAGCGAAACTCGCGGAGAATGCGAGCATTTCAGTTCAAGAAGCGGTTTTCAGCGTTGACCAGGCACTGGACAGGATGCACGAGACAGCCACGCGTGCCATGCCTTATGCGGGCAAACCCTGCAATGATGCCCGCAGTGCATTGCTGGATCAGGTTGCCAACCGCTCCATGGTCAGGTCGCTTACCCTGCTGAAAGGTAATCAGGCCTACTGCAGCACCACGTCAGAGCCGCTTACGCACTTGGCCTCATTTGCCCAGTCCGGGCGACAGGTAGAGATTTCATATGGAGCACCAGACATACGCCAAAAGTTGTTGGTCAACTTCCACTTGTTCGACAAGGACAAAGGCGTGATCGTAACCGCCTACGCCATGCAGCTTCGCAACGAACTGGACGGCTTTCAAGACGGCTTCATACTCCTGTTGGAGTTTGACGACCGCTATATCTGGAGCAAAGGTGACAGCCGAGATGCGCAGCGCCCCTCGAAAGTCGAATTTTCTGCAAGTGCGCAGTCGTCCAAATATGGGTATCGGGTCAAGGGCGGTTATCCGCACGGCTTTACTGCACAGGAAATCCAGCAATCAATTCTGACGGTCCTGCCGTCGCTGATGCTGGTTGGCATCATGACCGGCGCGATTGTCTATCTGGGGCTGCTCAGGCAGCGTGGCAGCAGACGCGAAAGCGCCGCCAGCCGTGCTTGACGGCCGCGGCGCCCAAGGCGTATCAGTCGGTGCTCAGCACACCACGACGGACCTGGTCACGCTCGATGGATTCGAACAGTGCCTTGAAGTTGCCTTCACCAAAACCATCGTCACCCTTGCGCTGGATGAACTCGAAGAACACCGGGCCAAGCAGGGTTTCCGAGAAAATCTGCAGCAACAGGCGCTTGTCTCCAGGCTGCGAGGCGCCATCAAGGAGAATGCCGCGTGCTTGCAGCTGGTCAACCGGCTCGCCATGGCCAGGCAGGCGTTCTTCCAGCATTTCGTAGTAGGTTTGCGGCGGAGCGGTCATGAAACGCATGCCGAAGCCCTTCAGCGCATCCCAGGTCTTGAGCAGGTCGTCGGTCAGAAACGCGACGTGCTGAATGCCTTCGCCGTTGAACTGCATCAGGAACTCTTCGATCTGCCCGGCACCTTTGGACGACTCTTCGTTCAGCGGGATGCGGATCATGCCATCCGGTGCGGTCATCGCCTTGGAGGTCAGGCCGGTGTACTCACCCTTGATGTCGAAGTAGCGAATTTCACGGAAATTGAACAGCTTCTCATAGAAACCGGCCCAGTAGGCCATACGCCCGCGGTAC
This sequence comes from Pseudomonas sp. NPDC089407, assembly GCF_044900445.1. Lineage (NCBI taxonomy): Bacteria > Pseudomonadati > Pseudomonadota > Gammaproteobacteria > Pseudomonadales > Pseudomonadaceae > Pseudomonas > Pseudomonas sp. NPDC089407. The sequence goes on along the minus strand of NZ_JBJDNB010000032.1, from coordinate 5,341 downwards.
ACGTTGTGGGTCAGGTGGTCGATGATCTTCAGGCCGGCACCCACCGGGTTGCGGTCCACACCTTCGATGAAGTTGAAGTCGATGTCGTAGATCGAGCTGCCTTCCTCGAACCGGTCGATCAGGTACAGCGGTGCACCGCCGATACCCTTGATCGCTGGCAGGCGCAGCTCCATAGGGCCAGTTTCGATTTCTACCGGCTGGGCACCCAGCTCCAGCGCACGGGCATACGCCTCATGGGCATTGCGCACGCGGAACGCCATGCCGCATACCGACGGGCCGTGTTCGGCGGCAAAGTACGAGGCGATGCTCTTGGGTTCGTTGTTCAGGATCAGGTTGATGCCGCCCTGGCGATACAGGTGAACATCCTTGGAACGGTGGGTAGCCACCTTGGTGAAGCCCAGTATCTGGAATACCGGTTCCAGGACGCCTGGGATAGGCGAAGCCAGTTCGATGAACTCGAAGCCCATCAGGCCCATTGGATTGTCGAAGATATCAGCCATGTTCGTGTCCTCATCTGCAGCGTAAATTATTCATTGCGTGGGATGTCGAACAGAAACGGCGGGGAGCACGGGATGCCTCGCACGCTGCGGGCGAGGAAGCCACCCATGATCAGCTTGAACCCATGATATGTCATATGGACCCATTCTCGGCGGGTTTGATTCTTCGGAAGTGAAGAACCTTATTGTTGTATTCGTAAACCGATTCTACATTGCGTAAAATAGTTTGTCGCGTTTTAGTTGCTCATACGTGCCGACAAACGGCTATCCTCTCGTTATCCCTCCACTCAGTAAGGTCAGCATGCCCCTTTCCGCCAAACGCCGCGCCGCGCTCAGCTGGCGTACCCTGCTACCCTGGGTGGTTGGCGTGCTGCCGGTGCTATGCGGCCTGGGCGTGATGAACTGGCAGATCGAGCGCGAGATGCAAGCCAGCAGCCAAGCCACCACTCGCCAGGTGGTAGCACATGTCGAGCACATGCTAGACAGCCTGGCCAGTGCAGCCAATGCCTTGCTGCCACTTGCCGGCAGCCCTTGCGACGAGGTCCAACTCAGGCTGCGTGCCGAGGTTACCCGCAACGCGTTCGTGCGCTCGACCAACCTGTTCCGGGATAACAGCCTTTATTGCACATCGTTGTTCGGTGACTTTGACGAACCGGTCAACTCGGCTGACTACGTCGACGGCAAGCTATGGCTGATGGACGGCAACTCAGTCACTCCCGGTCACCCGCTGCTGGTGTACCGCGCCAGCGCCGGCAATCACGGCGCGATCAGTACGGTGGATGGCGATCACCTGCTGACCGCGCTGCGCCTGATCGGCCCTGATGTGGACCTGCACATTCGTGTGGGCAACGCCTGGATGGGCAAGGACGGCATCGTCCACAAGGGCGTACCCCCTGCGGCTGCCAGTGCCAATGTGCTGCTGGGCTCGACGCGCTACCCGTTCAGCGTGCAAGGCGGCTATGCCGCCGACCATCAGGGCGCGCTGTGGCGCAGCCATTACCCGGCCTTGCTCGCGTTGCTACTGGTCCTGGGCGCGGTGGCCGCATTGGCATGCCGCTGGCAGCTTCGCCGGGCCAACTCGCCGCGCGCCGAACTGCGCCGGGCGCTGGAGGCCGACGAGTTCCTGCCTTACTTCCAGCCGGTGGTCCGCAAGGGCGATTATCGCTGGGCCGGCGCCGAAGTGCTGATGCGCTGGAACCACCCGCAGGAAGGCCTGGTGCGCCCCGACCTGTTCATTCCCTATGCTGAACACAGCGGGCAGATCGTCGCCATGACCCGCGCCTTGATGATGCACACCGCGCAAAGCCTGGCCCCTTATGCCGGGCTGCTGGAAGATGGCTTTCACATTGGCATCAACATTACCGCCGACCATTGCAGCGACTTGCGCCTGCTGGATGACTGCCGCACATTCCTGCAGCACTTCCCGCCAGGCCGGGTGTTGCTGACCCTGGAACTGACCGAGCGCAAGCTGATCGAGCCCACAGCGGTGACCCTGGATCTGTTCGAAAAACTCGATGCCATGGGTGTGAAGATCGCGCTTGACGACTTCGGCACGGGCCAATCGAGCCTCAATTACCTGCGCCAGTTCAAGGTCGACTACCTGAAGATCGACCAAAGCTTCGTGGCCATGATCGGTGCCGATGCGTTATCGGTGCATATTCTGGAGACCATCATCGAACTGTCGGCCAAGCTTGGCCTGGGCATCGTTGCCGAAGGCGTGGAAACCGAAGCCCAGCGTGACTACCTTGCCCGCCACAGTGTGGATTACCAGCAAGGCTACCTGTTCGCCCGGCCCATGCCCGCGGCCCAGTTCCTCGCAATGCTGGCCACGCAGCCAGGTGCGTCGCGGTTGCCGCAAGGCGCGCCCCCTGAGATCATGCGCGGCTGATCCACCCGCTCAACTTCCGTATTCGAGGCATTCGTGTCAAAAGGCATTGTTTCATCGGTCATGGCGTCCTGTCTGTTCGCCGTGATGTACTTCTATACGTCGCTGCTCAAGCCACTCGATGGCGAAGAAATCTTCGGGTGGCGCACCCTGCTGACGCTGCCCTGCCTGACCTTGTTCATGCTGGTCTCCAAAGACTGGAAACGGGTAGGCGAACTGCTGGGTCGGGTAAGACGCACGCCGGTTCTGCTGCTCGGCATGGTCGGCACTTCATGGCTGATGGGCGTGCAGCTGTGGCTGTTTCTCTGGGCGCCCCTCCACGGGCGCAGCCTGGAAGTGTCGATGGGCTACTTCCTGCTACCGCTGGCTATGGTCCTGACCGGGCGACTGGTTTACGGCGAGCGCCTGTCGCGCCTGCAGAAGGTTGCCGTGACGTGCGCGGCGCTGGGCGTCGGCCACGAGCTGTATCAGCATGGCAGCTTTGCCTGGGAAACCTTGGTGGTGATGATCGGCTACCCGATCTACTTCGTGCTGCGCCGACGCTGCCGCACCGACCACCTGGGTGGCCTGTGGTGCGACATGTGCCTGCTGCTGCCATGGGCGCTGTATTTCGTTATCCAGGGGCCGCTGTCCGGCGCCGACCTGCAAGCACACCCAGGGCTGTATGCACTGATTCCGGTCCTGGGGGCGATCAGTGCCTCAGCCCTGATCGCCTATGTGCTGGCCAGCCGTTTGCTGCCCTTCAGCCTGTTCGGCCTGCTCAGCTACGTCGAGCCCGTGCTGCTGGTAGGCGTGGCGTTGCTGCTGGGCGAAACCATCGGCCCGGATCAGTGGCTGACTTACCTGCCGATCTGGGCCGCGGTGCTGGTGCTGGTGCTTGAGGGCTTCAAGCACCTGCTGCGTCAGCGTCGCCGCTCGGTGTAAGGCGCACCTGGCGGACCCGCCGTTCTTCAACGGCCTCCACGGTCAGCGTCCAGCCATTCCAGGCCAACTGATCGCCAACCATCGGCAGGCGGTCGAGCAAGCTCATGACCAGGCCCGCAAGGGTCTGGTAATCCTCGGTGGCCCGGGCACTGAAGCCGGTACGCGCCTGCACCTGGCTCAGGTTCACGGCACCACTGACCACAAAGCCCTCCCCCTCCTGAACGATGCCAGGGCCTTCTACCTCACTGGCATCCGGCAGCTCACCGGCAATCGACTCAAGGATATCGGTCATGGTCAGCAAGCCGGTGAAATCACCAAACTCGTTGACCACAAAAGCGATGTGGGTCGATTGGCTGCGCATCTGCTCCAGGGCGTTAAGGATGCTGAAGCTCTCCAGCAGGTTCAACGGCACCCGGGCCATGCCTTCCAGGTCGGGCTGGCTACCCGACAGCAGTTCCTTGAGCAGCTCCTTCTTGTGCACAAAGCCCAAAGGCTCCTCGATACGGCCGCCACGAATCAACGGCAGACGTGAATATGGCGAGTTGGCCAGGGCCTGGGTAATGGCTTCGGCCGGCTGCGCCAGGTCGATCACATCGACCTCGGTACGGGCGGTCATCACCGTGCGGATCGGCCGCTCGGCCAGGTTCAGCACGCCACTGATCATCACTCGCTCCCGGCGGTCAAACAGCACCTGCTCCTCGCCCCCTTCGACCAGGTCGGCGATTTCTTCACCTACCTCGTCAGCCTCGACCCGGCGGCCACCCAACAGGCGAAGCACGGCGTGGGCGGTACGCTCACGCAGCGGCTTGTGCTGCTGAAGGCTGCGCTTGCGGCGGGCACGCGCCAGCTGGTTGAACAGCTCGATCAGGATCGAGAAGCCGATGGCCGCGTACAGGTAGCCTTTCGGGATGTGGAAGCCCAGGCCTTCTGCGGTCAAGCTGAAACCGATCATCATCAGGAAGCCCAGGCACAGCATGATGACTGTGGGGTGGGCATTGACAAAGCGGGTCAGCGGCTTGCTGGCGACAATCATGATGCCGATCGAGAAAATCACCGCGATCATCATCACCGACAGTTGTTCAACCATGCCCACCGCCGTGATCACGGCGTCCAGCGAGAACACCGCATCCAGCACGACAATTTGCGCGACGATCGGCCAGAACGCGGCATGACGCAACGTACCACTGGCCTGCGTGACATGGCCTTCAAGGCGCTCATGCAACTCCATGGTGGCCTTGAACAGCAGGAACACACCACCGAACAGCATGATCAGGTCACGGCCGGAGAAGCTCTTGTCGAACACCTCGAACAGCGGTGCGGTGAGGGTGACCATCCACGAAATACTGGCCAAAAGACCCAATCGCATGATCAGCGCCAGGCTCAGGCCAATCACCCGCGCGCGGTCGCGCTGGTGCGGCGGCAGCTTGTCGGCCAGGATGGCGATGAACACCAGGTTGTCGATACCCAGCACCAGCTCGAGGACAATAAGCGTCAACAGGCCTAGCCAGGCCGTGGGATCGGCTAGCCATTCCATTAGCGGGTACTCACAAGGGAGGCGTCACAAGGACGGGAAAAGGTTGGCCAGGAAGGCCGAGAACTGGGGGGCTCCGCGAAGGTGCTCATATAGACCTTGATAACAAATTGGGAGAATGATGCTACAAGCACAGCAGGTTTCTCTGATAGCGCAAAACTATTACAAAACCTGTAACGGGTTTGCCGTGCCCTAAGCATCGCCTTTGAGATCGAGCGCCGCCCGCGCGGCGCTTCGCGGCACAAGGCCGCTCCCACATCTGTTTCGGGCCAATCACTCCTGTGAGTTCACCGCTGGCCGCCTTGTTTGTTCCATTCGTTATCGGCTGCGCCACCGCTCTTAATGAATCTCCAGCCATGCACCAAGGGTGCGCGCGCCAAAGACACAGGAACAATTGGCCCGAAACAGACTGTGGGAGCGGGCTTGCCCTAATGCCGGTCAGTTAAGCAATTTGGGGCCGCGTTGCGGCCCATCGCCGGCAAGCCAGGCTCCCACAATATGGCG